>JAQWMF010000105.1 GCA_029246925.1 Porticoccaceae bacterium | reverse complement strand
ACAGGGTAACCCTACGCGCTCGCGCCCCTCTTTTACTGCTTGCTCTAATAACATCCAAGGTCCAATACTATTTGGTATTATTATTCTAGTACAACTTACATTTATTTTTCTCTTTAAAAACGTATTAAATCATTTATAAATGACTTATACCAAAATTGGTACATATTATCGGTATATTTAGTGAGATCGGGACTTTTTTCGGCGCCCCAAAATCGGTGAAATTAAACTGTAGAGAATAATAGAAATAAAACTGACTGCAAGAATTGGGGCTAACCCACGCTGAAAGCCCATCCCTCGATCACTTAGCAAGATACCTTCATACAAACTCACAAAAAATGCAGGCGCCAAATAGGGATTATCAGGGTATGCAGTGACTGGCGTGAAAAACACTGCCAGTAATATTATCATTAAGATATGTTGTATCCAACGGGAAGCAATTTTTCTAATCAGCAACCAAAAAAGACCCAATAGGCATAGTGCCCCTGCCGAATAAGCAATCCATCCCCATGTGTAACTTTCTGCGCTGTACATAATTAGTCAACCCATTGAATAATATGCTGTTCAATATCCTGTTCTTTAACACCCACCTCAGAGGCTGCAAAGTGCCTTACTGAACCGAGCACCTGATGCACTGCATCTCGTTCACCTGATATCAAATAATGCCAATCAGGTAATGCTTTGCCCTGCTCTATTAGTTTATAAGAACAGGTATCGGGAAGCCATTGAATAGACTTGATATTCTGCGGGTCAAGCTTTACACAGTCATCAACCTGCTGCTGCCGACCCTTATAATTTGTGCAACGACAGGCACTTATATCTAACAGCTTGCAGGCTAAATTAGTGTGATATATTTCAGCAGTATCGTAATCTTCTAGCTTTACAAGGCAACATTTGCCGCAGCCATCACAGAGTGACTCCCACTCGTCAAGCGACATTTCATGCAATTTTTTGGTTTCCCAAAATTCACTCATAAGCGAATTATTCCTTTGCCTGAGTATGACCCTCAGGTCCATTCCATGTAGATGGTGGCACCTGAAGATAAAACCCTTTTTGCTGTATATCATCAATCACAGTAGCCACATCGACTCTTGCTAATTTTCTGGATTTAGAAAGCTTTATCTTCATCACCAACGTCAGCTCACCAAAGCTCTGCAATAGTACTTCCGGCACTTCTTTTGTACCTGTATCTGATGGTACATAGAGGTACATTTCAGATTTTTTATTACCCTTGTATATATCACAAAGAATCATAATGACTCACAATTTATGTTGGCTTTACTTAGCTCAGATTCAATAACAGGTCGCACCCACTGCTGTCGCCACCCTTGCTTTATTCGGTCTGGAAGCTGATAGCTACCCTGATGACTGCTTCGCAATATATCTTCTAATTCTCGCTTATTACTTAAAAATTCTTGAGGAATCTTTTGCTCCTCAGCAATTTTAATCAGTGATTTTCTGATGTTTTTGAAAACGACATTGAGGCCACTTGATAGAGGTTGTGGCGCCCAGGCGTCATGATCCTGTGAAAGAGACGCTTCTATCTCTTTTAAAATAAGTTCACCGTAGCGCCTGATGCTTCCGGGATGCCAATCTTCGATCGAATGTAATTGATGTTTAGACTTGGGCATTTTTTTTGCAATATCTAATAATACATTGTCCTTGGCAATTCTTGATTTTGGTACATCTTTACTGCGTGAAATCGTTTCACGCCAAAGACAAAGATGACGCAATGTTGTCAACGACTGAGTATTAAGACGCCATGCTCCCCTTATTCGAGTATAGTAATCCTGATTATTTTTGCGCTGATCAACTACTTTAAAAAGCCCTTTTGTTTCTTCTTCAAACCATTTAATACGATTTTGCTCATCGAGCATTTTTACCAATATGCCATGAAGACTATGCAAGTGAAGCACATCGATAGATGCGTAATCTAACTGACGCTGAGTTAGCGGTCGCGCCAGCCAATTAGAGCGCGTTTCCTGCTTATCCAGCTCAATATCAAGAAGGCTATCCACTAATCTAGCATAGCCCATAGAATAGCCAATATTGACAATGCCGGCAGCAATTTGGGTATCAAAAATATGGGTAGGCTGAACATTTATGCTGTGATCTAACACTTCAAGATCTTCTGCACAGGCATGAAAAATAAGGGTCGAATCTGGAGATTCCAATAATTTTTTTAATGGAAAAAAATCATCAATGGCTAGAACATCCACTAACCAGATATTTTCGCCATCCGATAGCTGAATTAATGCAATTTTTGGATAATAGGTATCCGTCCGAATAAATTCTGTATCTAAGGCTATAAGCTTTGAATCCGCAAGCTGATCACAGAGACTACTAAGTTCATTATTACTATTGATCCAGATACTCATCTAAAGTGTCTTTCTGCTTTGAAGCGCCATATTGAGAGTACCACCATCAATATATTCCAATTCACCGCCCATAGGCACACCATAGGCAATACGACTAACTTGGACGCCAAAAGATTTCGCCTTATCGGCAATAAAATGTGCTGTAGCTTCACCTTCCACTGTCAGGTTGGTCGCGAGAATTAATTCATTGACCGAATTAGATTGAAGTCGCTCTATCAGCTTATTAATACCCAACTGCTCTGGACCAACACCGTCTATGGGTGATAGATGACCAAGAAGCACAAAATATTTTCCTCGGTAACCACCAGCATGTTCGATAGCAAATAAGTCAGCGGGGGTTTCAACCACGCACAGCTGAGATCCTGACCTGCTTGCGTTATTACAGATATCACAAAGATCATGTTCAGTAAGCGTTCGGCATTGGGCGCACTTGCCTACCTTTGTTGCAGCCTCTTCTATTGCCTCAGAAAGCTTGAAGGCAGCCGCTCTATCTTTTTCTAAAAGCTGAAGCGCCATTCGCTGTGCAGACTTAACACCAACACCAGGTAAGATGCGCAATGCATCAATTAATTGATCTATCGTTTTTCCGTACAAGGAAATTCCCCAAAAAAAACCACCTTAAAGTGGAAATTTGAACCCTGGAGGTAAATTAATTCCTCCGGCTAACGAACCCATTGCATCCTTACTTTTGGCTTCTATTTTTCGGACAGCATCATTGACCGCTGCCGCTAATAAATCTTCTAAAAATTCCTTACTCTCATCCAATAAAGATGGATCTATACTAACACTGCGAACATCATGACGACCTGTCATAACCACTTTCACCAAGCCTGCACCCGCTTCACCTGTTACCTCTGCATTAGCGGCTTGCTCTTGCATCAATTGCATCTTTTCCTGCACTTCTGATGCTTGCTTCATTAATTTATTAATATCCATTCACTACCTACTTTGACATTTAATCAATTGGACGAACTGTATTTGTATCTAAATTTGCATCAAACTTTTTCTTAAATTCTTGCAGATCAGGGTCTTGATTGAGCACCTCAATCGCCGCTGCAAGTCGTTCTTCTTTGGCTCTAATATTGGCTACTCGCGGGGTTTCTTTTTGCGCGACGCCAAATGAAATGTCTACTGTTACTTCGATACCAAAATAATCGCTAAGGACTGTTGCTAAACCCTGTTGATGTGCAGAATCATATAAACTAGTTTGCTGCTGATCAATCACAAATAACAGCTGATTATCACACCTTTCACTAAACAGACAATGACTGGCAATTTCACCGAGAGACGCACCTAAATCCAGCTGACTATGAACCTCCAACCAGTTGTCGGGAGTTAAGCTTTTCAAGTCAATTTTGCTATCAATCTTTAACGGCGCTGTGACTATCTGCTCAACCACTTTCAGCTGTTCCTTTGGACTGATCTCAGGCTTCGGCTCCTTAATTGCCATGGGCTTTTGAGCTTCTGGTGATTCAACCTTAGGGGTGGATTTATGCAATGCCTGCGGCACCACATAGCCTTCAGCTTGAGGCTTTTTTAGGCTGCTTTCCGCCCCCGTATTCGCTTTAATTGCCGGTGATTTTTTAGCGCCGGTAGCGCTGCCAGGACGAAAGGCTAATGTTCTGAGCAATACCATTTCAAAACCAGATTTCAAATCTGGCGCCAAGTCCAAATCTTTTCGTCCAAGCAAGCATATTTGATAGTAAAGCTGAATATCTTCTCGCGAAACTGAGTTAGCAATTTCACATATTTCAGCATAGTGAGACAGTGTTTTATCAATAGCTTCTGGCACGGTTTGCATAATCGCAACCTGATGCCAAATGGATAATAAATCCGCCAACACCATTATATAATCAGGGCTTAATTCAGCCATCTTTGACACTTCCGCTAATAACTGGGTTCCATCACCGGCGATAAGCGCATTACAGATACCAATCGCGAAACTGCGGTCAATGGTACCAAGCATTGCGTTGACATCAGATTCGGTGATTTTGCCACCACCGTGACCAATCGCTTGATCCGTTAGACTAAGTGCATCGCGCATACTGCCATCTGCAGCCCGCGCCAAGGCCAAGGTGCCCAGTTCTTCACAGGGTAGTTTTTCTTCATTCAATACAAAATTTAGATGATGAGCAATCTTTTCTGTGCTGAGATTTTTAAGATTAAACTGCAGGCATCTTGAAAGCACTGTGATTGGCAGTTTCTTGGGATCAGTGGTAGCAAACAGAAATTTTACGTGCTCTGGAGGTTCTTCCAAGGTTTTAAGCAAAGCGGCAAAACTTTGCTTAGACAGCATATGCACCTCATCAATTAGATAGACCTTGTAGCGACCTCGAGCGGGAGCATATTGCACGTTGTCGAGTAAGTCACGCATATCATCAACCCCGGTGCGCGATGCGGCATCGATCTCCATTAAATCGATAAAGCGACCTGAGGCTATTTCCTCACAACTACTACAGGTACCACAGGGCTTGGAGCTAACGCCAACCTCACAATTAAGGCATTTCGCCAGAATTCGCGCTATTGTAGTTTTACCCACACCGCGTGTGCCGGTAAACAGATAAGCATGATGTAAGCGATCATTATCCAGTGCATTGATTAAGGCCTGCAACACATGCTCTTGCCCAACCATTTCGGAAAAGGTATTGGGACGCCATTTGCGGGCGAGAACCTGATAGCTCATAGGGGTTACTCAGTGATAATCAAAACACCATTATAGGTATATATTCGACGACCGCAAAGGAAGAATGGCGATGACCCCCAATAGCCACACCTCGGCACACAGAATGACTACTACCGTTGCTCCCTTCCGGGCCTGGCGGAGTTAATAGTCGTCTGTTGCGAGGGGACCAAAGGGGGCCACCATTGAAAAGATTCAAGGCGCGGGATTATGCGAGGTTTACTCGGCAAGTGCAAGAACCAAAGTTACTCAAAACAGGGTTGCAACTGAATCAAATTGTATTTTTATTGTAGTTTATCCATATAATGATAGTAGGAATAAGGAAGTAGTGGATGCTAACTCAAAAACGCTGTTCAAAATCGGTTCTACTGTTAATCATCTTTGGTCTTACAGCGGCTTTGTTCGGCTGTGGAGATTACCAAAGCAATGTGGAATCAGGCAATCTCAACGGTACACTTCATTGGGGCAACGGAACTGAGCCTCAGAGCCTAGATCCGCATATAGCTACAGGTGTTCCCGAGCACCACATTATCTCCGCGCTAATGGAGGGGTTAATTCATAAAGATGGTGAAACCCTTGAACCCCGTCCGGGCGTAGCCAAGTCTTGGGATATTAGCGATGATGGTCGTGTTTATACGTTCTATTTACGGGAAAATGCTCGCTGGTCTAATGGCGACCCGCACAATGCCCATGATTATGTTTGGTCATGGTGGCGTGCACTGCAACCGGCACTGGGCAACCTTTACGCCTATATGTATTTTCCTATCCATAATGCCAAAGCCTATTATGAGGGTGAGCTAAGCGATTTTGACCAGGTGGGTGTCAAAGCCCTCGACGATTATACTTTACAGGTCACACTCACTAACCCAATCCCCTATTTTTTGCAGTTACTGGATCATTACAGCACCTACCCTGTTCACCGCGCTACCGTGGAAAAGTTTGGTACGGCAGATCAACGAGGAACACGCTGGACCTACGAGGGTAATATTGTAGGAAACGGGGCTTTTCAGCTTAAAGAGTGGAAGATCAATCGCCGTATCACTGTAGAACGCAACCCTCACTACTGGAATGCAGACAATGTCGGGCTAAATCAGGTGGTATTTTATCCAACTGAAAATGTAACCACTGAAGAGCGTATGTTCCGTGCCGGGCAGTTACATTACAGCGGTATTCCCTCGGATAAAATTGAAGTCTATAAAGCGGCGGGCAATCCTTCCCTGCGCATTCAACCCTATTTGGGCATCTATTTTTATCGGCTTAATGTTGAACAACCGCATTTGAAAGATAAGCGAGTGCGTCGCGCGCTTGGAATGACCATTAACCGCGATCAACTCGTCTCTCAAATCACCAAGGGCGGTCAGATACCGGCCTATGCTATTACTCCACCGGGCACTATGGGCTATTACCCAGAAAGCGATCTTAAATTTGACCCTCAGGCGGCAAAAAAATTACTAGCCGAGGCGGGCTACCCCAATGGCGAGGACTTCCCAACCACTGAAATTCTTTACAATACCAGTGAGGGGCATCGCAAAATTGCCGTTGCTCTTCAACAAATGTGGAAAAAACACCTCAATATTGATGTCACACTATTAAATCAAGAATGGAAAGTCTATTTGGATACTGTCAGTAATCGTCACTATGCAATAGCTCGTGCTGGATGGATAGGCGACTATGTGGATCCCAATAATTTTCTCGATATGTTTTTGTGCAATGGGGGCAATAACCGCACTAACTGGTGTAATACCCAATTCGATCAGTTGATTCTCAAACAAGCACCAGAAGCGAAAACCCATAATGAACGCTTGGAGATATTTAAACAGGCGGAAAAAATACTGTTAGAGGAAATGCCGGTTATTCCAATCTATGTTTACACCTCTAATAATCTTGTCCACTCCTCGGTAAAGAATTTTGGCCGCAATATTCTCAATCAGGCCAATTATCGCGAGATGTACCTTGAACCCCAAACGACTGAGGAGGTAACACCCTAATGCTTCGCTTTATTCTCAGTCGATTACTTCAGGCTATCCCTGTGTTGCTAGTGGTCATTTCAGTCACTTTTTTGCTGATTCACAGCGCGCCAGGTGGGCCCTTTTCAGCGGAGAAGGCAGTGCCACCAGAGGTAGCTCGAGCATTGGAGGCGCAATACAACCTAGATCAGCCTTTATGGCAACAGTATATTAGTTATTTAGGTGATGTTATTCAGGGTGATTTCGGACCCTCGTTTAAATATTCAGGACGCACAGTTAATGAACTAATTGCCGCGGGTTTACCCGTCACTGCAGAATTAGCACTCTACGCGATGCTAGTCGCTCTTTTTATTGGCATTAGTGCCGGCGTATTAGCCGCGATCAAGCCCAATACTATGCAGGATTATATCCCTATGTCAGCGGCTATGCTGGGCATCTGCATGCCGTCATTTTTGCTTGGACCCATTTTGATCTTAGTATTTGGCATACAACTGCAGTGGCTTCCTATATCTGGCTGGGGCGATATTCCGGGTGATAAAATTCTGCCCGCCATCACTCTGGGGACTGGCTATGCAGCCTACATTGCTCGCCTATCTCGCGGTGGAATGCTTGAAGTACTATCTCAAGATTATATTCGCACCGCTCGAGCAAAAGGCTTATCTGAGCGCTTAATTATCTTTAAGCATGCACTGCGTGGCGGATTAATCCCTGTGATTGCGTTTTTAGGACCAGCCTTTGCTGGGCTATTGGGCGGTTCTTTTGTGGTGGAGACTATTTTCCAAATACCTGGTCTGGGTCGTTTTTATGTCACCTCGGCATTTAATCGAGACTACACCATGATCTTGGGTATGACTATATTTTTTGCTGGGCTTATTGTTGTTTTTAATTTGCTATCGGACATGATTGCTCTATGGCTTAACCCTAAACTGCGCCAACAGGCACGAGGGGAAAGCTAATGAAAAAACCTTTTCAGACCACTGCACAGCGCAGCTCACTATGGCTAGATGCATGGTTTAAATTACGAAAAAACCGAATGGCATTATTTGGCTTTTCTGTATTGCTTATCTTATGTGTG
The DNA here is from genome assembly GCA_029246925.1 of Porticoccaceae bacterium. Classification (GTDB taxonomy): domain Bacteria; phylum Pseudomonadota; class Gammaproteobacteria; order Pseudomonadales; family Porticoccaceae; genus HTCC2207. The sequence continues at coordinate 5,621 of JAQWMF010000105.1, read as the reverse complement.
GTTTCCCTATTAACCCCGTGGATTGCACCCTATAGCTATGAGGCGCAAGACCTAATGCTAGGCGCTACACCCCCTTCTGTGGCCCATTGGCTGGGAACTGATATATTTGGCCGGGATATGCTAACGCGCATTATGTATGGCGGACGTGTTTCTCTTATGGTTGGCTTTATTGCCACCGCAGTAGCATTAGTTATTGGTATTCTTTGGGGCTCGATTGCAGGATTTGTTGGGGGTCGCGTGGATGCCGTAATGATGCGTATTGTGGATATTATGTATGCCTTACCCTTTATGATTTTTATTGTGTTACTCATGGTAGTATTTGGGCGCAATATTCTGCTGTTATTTGTCGCTATCGGTGCTGTTGAATGGTTGACTATGGCACGTATTGTCCGCAGTCAGGTAATGGCATTGCGCAAGCAGGAATTTATTGAAGCGGCCTATTCTATGGGGCTATCTCGGTGGGCCATTATTCGTCGCCATATTATCCCTAATACTTTGGGGCCGGTGATTGTGTACACCACATTAACCATTCCCAGTGTAATGTTATTGGAGGCCTTTTTAAGTTTTTTGGGACTGGGAATCCAGCCACCACAAAGCTCATGGGGACTCCTAATTAACTATGGCGTTGAGACTATGGAAGAATATCCTTGGCTGCTTATTTTCCCAGGTATCACTCTGTCCTTAACCTTATTTGCACTTAATTTTCTAGGTGATGGCTTGCGCGATGCGCTTGATCCTCGGGCATCAAAGGACTGACTATGGCATTACTCGAAGTCAACAATCTCAAAGTCTATTTCCACACTAGAAACGGCGTGGTTAAAGCGGTAGACGATATCAGCTTTAGTGTGAATAGTGGCGAGACGCTGGCGATTGTCGGTGAGTCGGGATCGGGTAAATCGGTCAGCTGTTATAGCCTATTGGACCTACTGCCTAAGCCCCCCGCTGTTATCGAGGGCGGTATCGCAAACTTTGATGGCGAGGATCTATTGTCTTGCAGTACGGATCGTATGCGCCAGTTACGTGGCAATCATATTGCGATAATTTTCCAAGATCCTATGACCTCTCTCAACCCGTTTTTAACGATTGGCGAGCAGTTAATTGAACCACTGATTTATCACCCAGAAAAATCACAGCGCCTCAACAGAAAGGCTGCACGAATAGAGGCGATTAATCTGTTAGATGAGGTGGGAATTGTTAATCCCGATTCACGTTTTGATAGTTACCCTCATGAATTCTCTGGAGGCATGCGCCAAAGAGTCATGATCGCAATGGCGTTAATTAATAAACCGCGTCTGCTAATCTGTGATGAGCCTACTACAGCCTTGGATGTCACCATTCAGGCACAGATTCTAAAGCTAATAAAACAATTGCAACAAACCCGCGATGTGGCTGTAATATTTATTAGCCATGACTTAGGCGTGGTTGCAGGCATTGCCGATAAGGTACTGGTGATGTGTGATGGCAAAACACAGGAACAAAACACTACTCATAAGGTGTTTTATAACAGCACAAGTGATTACACCAAAAAACTACTATCGGCGATTCCAAGCGGCGCTAAGACAAAAGCCAGTGGTGCTCAACAGGGTTTAGACTTAGTCAGAGTTAGCCACGTAAAAACCTACTTTAAAGATTTTTCTAACAGTGAAAATAGTCCAGTAAAAGCCGTAGATGACCTGTCATTCAGCATTAAAAAAGGCGAAATTTTTGGCTTAGTGGGTGAGTCGGGCTCAGGAAAATCGACTCTGGGACGCTCTATACTGCAATTAGCTCCACTCACAGCTGGCTCCGTTCATTATTCTGACACTGAAATTTCCACTCTTAACCCCAATCAATTGATGCGCTGGCGACCAAAGCTACAAATGATTTTTCAGGACCCCTACGCCTCTTTAAACCCACGAATGACGGTCTATGAAACATTAGCAGAACCCCTGCTTTATCATGCTATTGCCGATAAAAAGACAGTCGCCAAGCAGGTACAACAGCTAATGGACGACGTGGGATTAGATAGATCGAGCGTTTTAAAATATCCTCATGAATTTTCTGGTGGTCAACGTCAGCGAATTGCCATTGGTCGCGCCATTGCAACCCAACCAGAATTTATTGTTGCCGATGAACCAGTATCTGCCCTAGATGTCACCATTCAGGCGCAAATATTAGCGCTTATTTTGAGTTTGGTGGAACAGCGTAATCTGACTATGCTGTTTATTTCTCATGACCTCTCGGTGGTGCGTTCTATTTGCGATCGCGTAGCCGTTATGCAGCAGGGTAAATTGGTTGAACTTAATGAAACTGAGAAGCTCTGGGATAAACCTGAAATGCCTTATACTCAAGAGCTCTTAAAGGCCATTCCGCCAGCTAATCCCGCGTAATAAAAGGTGTTTACCAACACCTAATGTGCCCATAAACGCAATAATTTAGGCGTCAATTCCTCAGCCAAAGCAGACTTAATCAAATAGTCAGATGCTCCGAACTGCATAGCAGTATCCACCATACCCCCTTCCTCAGCTGACAACACAATAATAGGCATTTTTCTATGTCCAGTTACCCGCTCTCGCTGCCTGATGGCTTTAACCAACTCCAACCCATCCATAACTGGCATTTGCATATCGGTAAGCATCAAATCACAATCCTGTGAAGCCAATAAAACCAATGCATCTTCACCATTTTCTGCCTCAAGACACTGCAGTCCCATTTTCTCTAGTACTGCTTTTACATAGATGCGAATCAGTTTTTTATCCTCCACAACCAATACAGTTTTACTACATAATGACAACGGCTCCACTGGCGCTGATTCCCAAGTAGCCTTCTCTTTCCTAATCAGTTCATCGCAGACACTGGGAAATGAGAGCGTAAACGCGGTGTACCGACCCAATTCAGAGCAGCAATGAATATCACCACCCAATGACATCATAGTTCGTTTGCAATAGAACAACCCTAAACCTGTACCCCCCTGTTTGCCAGAGGTATAAAAACTGTCAAATAATTTGGGGATTGCTTCAGGAACAATACCTGAGCCTGTATCACGCACCTCAATGTAGTTCATACCACTAACATCGGGAATTATTGAAATGATGATCTCAGCATCATATAGAGCTTTGACATAGTACAGCGCATTTTTAATTAGATTGTATAAAACGTACTTAACCATCACCGACTCTGCCAGCAACTTAAAATCATCACCTCTGACTGATACCTTTTGCGATTGCTCAGCATCCTCATAGGCGTAGTCATTCACGGCTTCTTCAATAAGTACCTGTGCAGATAGCAACTCAAAATCGTAAGGGTTAGCAGGCTTCTCTCTAATTGCATCCATAATCATATCAATCACCTGCAAACCACTCTGAATCACTTTTTGAGCATCGCAAATATGCTCATTAACAATGGGGTTTTCGGCATTGAGATGGGGTATCTGCTCTTCAATCAACCACAAATTACCATGAATCTGTGCCAGTGGATTGCGCATCTCATGGGCAATGGAAGCCGCCAATGAACGCATAGACGCTGTTTTTTCCTTCTCAGCAGCAATCTTTTGCTCAACAAGCTGATGAACCTGAATAATATGCAACAAAGCCAAATCGAGGTAATAAACCAAAACTCTAGTAAAAACTCCGTTTTTGAGACCTATCGAAGGTTGCCCATATCCCTCGATAACACATGCAACATCCTGCTTATGGTAGAGCACAAAGGCTACCGAAATCCCAGCATCTATAAAATATCTTTGCAAGGACTGATCTGAGCAATTTTTTGCAACAACAACGGTGGACATCCCTAAGCCACCTCCCTTTGCTGATTTTATCTTGGCACTAACCTGTGATTTTTGATAAATATCCGGAAGAGGATCGCCGCCACCTGATAATTTTGCGTAAAACACTCTAACTTCAGTGAAACCAAACAATCGGCGCAGGGTTTCATCAACGGTGTGATTTAGCTCCTCAATGGACTTAACCGTTTGCAACTTAACTAAAGCACTCATAAATATCGACTCAATAGAACCGTTGCGCGTCATCAAAGTTAGTAACAGATGTCCAATGATCGCTTCAATGCGATCATAAAAAAAATAACTAAACCAAAAAAACACAAAGACAAGACTATAATAGATCATGGATGTGTTTGAATTGACCCAAAGAAGTAGGCCACAGAGCAGGAACATCAGAGAAACAACAGTGGCCGACGCAATGGATTTTGTTAACAAAGGTGTATGGAATATGGTAATTCGCTCCTTCCTTGGAATTTCTAGAGCCCTAATTCTCGGTGTACTGATGGGCCCTATATACAAAATAGTAGCCTGTTCTGAATACTTGAACCAATCAAATTATGAATTAATTTGGCTGTGGAAAAAGTACCCCAAACGTAGTTATGATAGGTTCACTGCCACACTATGGGCCAACAGCCTCAGCAACAATCGCTGGCGTTGTGTTGGAGCTGCCTGTATAGATATTGAAAATAGGTTCCCGTCGGAGCCATTTCCTACACTTAAGATAGTGGCTAATTTAGTATTAATTATCCTCACTATACCTATCAGTTTTGCTACTGGCCTTATACAGGGCCCGCTATTTCTAATGAGAGAACATTTTGAATATGAACAAACAAAAACCAAAGATACTGGTTGTTGAGGATGATAAACGTCAATCAGACTTGCTGATTGAACTTATTAACGACACCGATTTATATGATCCAATGCCAGCATATAACGGCAAGGAGGCCTTTAGCTGTTTAAAAGAAAATCGGAGGGGGTTCGATTTTTTGTCCAACAAGATAGCCTGCATTTTACTTGATTGGCAGATGCCAGAAATGAATGGCGAACAATTTTTAACTCAGCTCAGAGGACAAGAAACTAAGATACCCTTTAAACGCTTTATACCTGTTATTATTCTATCGGCGTACAGCGACAAAGAGCGCTGGCAATTAGCAACCAACCCGTTGCTCGGCATGGCCTCCTCATATTTTGTAAAGCCTTTTGATGAGGCTTCACTGATCAATGTTCTGTACAGAATTGTTTATCAGAAGGAAGCCGAAATTCTTAGAGAAATGCTGGGGGAATAATATGGCTATTAGTATCAGTGATTGCACTTAAAGCATGGTTAAATTTTGTGAATTGAACAACAGGAGGGCGAATAACTAAAGAGCAATATTTTGTGTCTTTACTATTTGGTGGAAGTTTTAAGCCAATTATGACTACTTTTCTAGTACTTGATATATACCATCAAAACATTAGCTGGCACGCGTTACTAGGCATTGGTTTTAGGTCGTTATTGCCAACCTTTAATAGCGTCTATGATCGACTCCACACCCTATACTCCCAGCTATCTTTTAGTGCTTTCGACTTGTTGATATATGAATCAAGCATTGATTACTTCAAAAACTGCCGCATCTTGTCATTGTTTAACCAATGCACACCGATACGTCATGGATAAGACTTTTTAAATTTTATATGGAAATTAACAGACTGCAGCATCCCTGTTATCGATAGCCACAGTCATTTACATAACAGAATAATAATACTAGGGATTGTTATATAAGTTTCCTTGGTGAGGAATGCTTGTAGTTCACAACTGGAGCAATGATTATGAATATAGCAAACATTAGTGATAATGCATCAGCAATTAGAGATATCAATACTC
>JAQWMF010000104.1 GCA_029246925.1 Porticoccaceae bacterium | reverse complement strand
AATTCACGGCAAGAATGCATCGCTAATTGGGGAATACCCACATCAATGGTAGCTACCCCTAAACGCGAGGATGCAATAGGCCCTATGGTACTGCCACAACCCATATCACTGCGCGAGACAAACTGCTGCACGGGCACATTGGCTTGCTCACACAGCTGTTTAAAGCGACTAGAAGTCACGCTGTTGGTGGCGTAACGCTGTTTTACATTGGTTTTAATCACTGGACCGCCATTAATACTGGGTAGATGCCCAGCATCGTGCTTATCCATATAGTTTGGATGAACGGCATGGGCATTATCACAAGAGATTAATAGCGACTTGTCCATTACTGCACTGATATCAAGATCACTGGATTCATTAGCAGCTATACGCTCTATAACTGACTCCAAAAACGGCCCGTCAGCTCCTACCGCAGAGACACTACCCACCTCTTCATGGTCATTACAGGCCATAATGCAGGTTTGGGTACCATCGGCTTTTATAAGCGCTTGAGTAGCCACAAAACAGCTTAATAGGTTATCTAGACGACCAGAGGCTAAAAACTCTTTTTCTAACCCCACCATAGCCGCAGGTTGGGTATCGTATAGGCAGAGTTCAAAATCCAGAACCTGATCTTGATCGGTTAAAAACTGTTGCTGCAATGTATCCCTAAAGCTTTGGGATTTTTGATTGCCCAAATGAAGTTTTACTATGGGCGGAATATCGGTCTGTGGATTTATAGTGCGATCCTGATTGGCTTTGCGATCTAAATGAATCGCCAAACTGGGGATAGTCGCCACTGGCTGTTTAAAGTTAACCAGTGTTTGTTTTAGTTCTTGATTAGCATCTTTATAAACTACACGACCGGCAATGGATAGATCGCGGTCAAACCAAGGATTAAGAAGCGCACCGCCATAGATCTCCACCCCCAACTGAGAAAAACCACCCTTCTGCATATCTGGCTGAGGTTTTAACATAGGGCATGGGCTATCGGTATGAGCACCGACTATTCTTACCCCAGATTTGGATACAGACTCAGAACCGGCAACAAAGGCGACAATAGATGAGCCATTGCGCACCACATAGTATTTACCGCCCGCCTTAAGGGACCACAATTGATCATCAGATAACTGGGTAAAACCTGCCTCAGATAATAGGGCCACCATAGTCGATACTGCATGAAATGGCGTCGGCGATGCATCTAAAAAGGCACAGAGCTGTTGGTTAAATTGGTTTTCTGTTTGATCCATAATGATTCCTATCAATAGGTCTATCTGACTTAGATCAAGCCATTGTATATAAGAATTAAAACAACACCCAAAACTAGCCGATAAATAACAAAGGGTAACATGCCTATCTTATCGACTAGGCGCAGAAAGTAATGAATGCATAAATAGGCGGTAATCCCAGAAACCACAGTACCAAAGGCTATTTCAAGCCATGGCACCGATGTCTCAGCCATTAGCTGTAATATTTGATAGCCACCACTTAGAATAATACTTGGAATAGCCAGTAAAAATGAAAAACGCGCCGCTGAGTTGCGGTCAAAACCCAAGGCTAAGGCGGCAGTTATAGTAATACCTGATCTTGAGGTACCGGGTATCAGTGCCAACACCTGTGCCAAACCAATAATTAAGGCCGATTTCCAGGTCAAATTCTGTAGGGTTTTAGCCCCGCGAACCCGCCAATCGACCCAGCCTAATAGCAGACCAAAAACAATGGTGGTGGTGGCAATCACGGCAATCGAGCGCAGATGCAACTCAATAAAACCGCCAGCTAATAGCCCAACCAGTGCCACAGGTAGGGTGGCCATAATAATAAACCACGCCATCTGACTTTCAGAGTTACTGGCACGCCCTAAAAATGTCGAGCCAACCCATGATTGAATTAGCTGAGTTACATCGTTTTTAAAGTAGGCTAAAACCGCAATTAATGAGCCTACATGCACCGCCACATCAAAAGCTAAGCCCTGATCCTGCCAACCTAAAATAGCCGAGGGTAAAATAAGATGGGCTGAGCTAGAAATGGGTAAAAACTCGGTTAAACCCTGAACCACTGCCAGCCAAAATGCTTGAATAAAATCCATTAGTTAACCTGCTCCTTTGATGCTCTTAAGCGTTTTCTTTTTTGCCATGCCTCAGTGCCGCGCAAATACACCAAATCCACAGATTCAATATTAACAGCTGACCCTTGAGCAAGCTGTTGCATAGCTATAGGTAGAATATCGATGGCGTTAGGGTAAATCTTAGTAAATAATCCACTATGCTGAGGCGCTGATTCAAATAAATTGCCCGCATCGCCAATAATAGCGCTGGGTTGATTGGCGGCTAACAACTCAATAGCTTGCTCAGCAGACACCAATTGATCGGTTTGAAGGGCTTTAACCTGATGATTATCGCCAAGTTGGTATCTGCCCAAATTAAATTCAGACATTCGCGCATCCAGCAGTGCTATTATTTCGCCAGCCTGTGCATTTTCTTGACGCCTATAGGTCGCCACCATCAATTCTAAGGTAGACACAGGAACCACTGGAATATCTGCGCCATAGGCCATACCCTGCACTGCGGCAAAACCAATACGCAACCCAGTAAAAGACCCGGGGCCTATGCTGACACCTATGGCATCTAACTGATTAACCCTAATCTCGGCCTCAGCTAAAACTTGCTGCACCATGGGCATTACTAATCGGGAATGGGATCGCGGCTCTTCAGAATATTTGGCAATGCATTCACTGCCAATTTGAAGCGCAACAGAACAGGCTTCCGTAGATGTATCAACCGCCAGAATTGTGGTCATATTTTAGCCCGAACAAAAACCCATGATTATTTAAACCACGAGTATACCTAACCCTTAGACAGAGCGCATAGAGAGATTTTAGACATTTGCTGGTTAGCAGATTAGCTTAGGGCACTCACAATACGTGCCTGAACCTCATCCAACTTACCCAGACCATTAACCGACTTAAACGCAGGCGATTGATCTTCAGTGCCAGCTAGATCAGTGTAGAAAGCCACTAGCGGCTCAGTCTGATTATGATAAACCTCAAGACGATTGCGAATCGTTGCTTCACGATCATCTTCACGCTGGATAAGCGGCTCACCGGTGACATCATCTTGATCGGCTGTTTGCGGCGGGTTGTGCTCAACATGATAAACACGGCCACTGCCTTCATGCACACGACGTCCACTTAAGCGCGATACAATTTGATCATCATCAACCGAAATTTCAACCACATAGTCGATAGGAATACCGGCATCTTTTAATGCCTGCGCCTGAGGAATAGTGCGCGGGAAACCATCGAGCAAAAAGCCATTAACACAGTCTGCTTGCTGAATACGATCTTCTACCAAGGCAATAATTAATTCATCGGATACCAAGGCACCAGAATCCATAACATCTTTTACTTTTTTGCCCAACTCAGTCCCTGCTTTAATAGCAGCCCGTAACATATCGCCAGTAGAGACCTGTGGAACAGCATATTTCTCAGAGATAAACTGTGCCTGAGTGCCTTTTCCTGCGCCGGGGGGACCTAGTAAAATCAATCGCATTAATGGGTTTCCTGTATACAAAAAATTTAGGGTCGATTTACAAGCGAGACCAACCTATAAATAAGGGGGTGCACAATACACCTATTGGCCTATTCAAACAAGTCTAGCGCCCTGTTTACTCAATTAGAAATCACTTTTTCTAACTGTTTTTCTCAGCCTTTTTGGCATTGTCCCAAGCCTGTTCAAGGCTCTCTGTATCCAGTGATTTATTGTTATTCAAATCTAACTCAGCATCCATAGACTCAAAGCGGCGCTTAAACTTATTATTGGTTTTCGCCAAGGCTCTCTCAGGGTCAATGGATAGGTGTCGCGCCAAATTCACACAGGCAAACATCAAGTCGCCCAACTCTTCTTCCTGACGCGCCTTATCGCCGCTATCAACTTCTTGCTGTAATTCGGCAAGCTCTTCCTTAACCTTCTCAATTACACCCTCGGTATTAGGCCAATCAAAATTGTAATTAGCCGCTCTTTTTTGCAACTTAGTAGCACGTAACTGCGCGGGCAAGGCCATGGGAACATCATCCAAAATACCAGTATTCCCTTTGTCTTGGCGTTCTTCCTGCTTAATCGCTTCCCAATTTTGCTTAATTTGTTGCTCATCAATCGACGAACCCGCTCGGGTAGATTCAAGTGTACCCTCAGGAAAGACATGGGGGTGACGTCTTACTAACTTCGAGGTGATATGGTTGATCACCGTATCAAAATCAAATTCGCCCTGCTCCTCCGCCATTTGGCAGTAGAAGATAATTTGAAACAGCAGATCGCCTAATTCTTCACTTAAATCACCAAGATCATTGCGCTCAATGGCATCCACCACCTCATACACCTCTTCAACCGTATAAGAGGCAATAGTGGCGTAGGACTGTTTAATATCCCAAGGGCAGCCAGTTTCAGGATCACGCAGGCGCGCCATTAGATAGCGCAAATCATCAATGGAGTAATTATTTGACATAGGTTTTTGTAACCAATAGAAACTATTAAGTTTAATCTACATCAACCATTAAAGT
>JAQWMF010000103.1 GCA_029246925.1 Porticoccaceae bacterium | reverse complement strand
TTACACAAGAATTACACTATAAAAATACTTATGACAAGCGTATAATCCGCGACCTCTCGCCAATGAGAGCATAACCAAAGGTATTTCCATGTCTTCTAACGAATTTCAAACACTGGGTATTAGTGCACCGGTGCTTAAGGCTGTTCAAAATTTGGGTTACGAACAGCCCTCACCCATTCAAGCACAGAGTATCCCTATTCTTCTCAGTGGAAAAAACCTTTTAGGTACGGCTCAAACTGGTACGGGTAAAACGGCAGCCTTTGCCCTGCCTTTACTCAGCAATATTGACCCACAACAAAAAACTCCACAGATCTTAGTGCTTACCCCGACACGTGAGCTTGCTATTCAGGTGGCTGAAGCATTCCAAAGTTATGCCAAGCATATTAAGGGTTTCAATGTATTACCCATCTATGGTGGTGCGGATATTGGCGGGCAACTTCGCGGCTTAAAACGTGGTGCACAGGTGGTTGTGGGCACTCCGGGTCGAATGCTGGACCATCTTAAACGTCGCAGTCTTAACCTAAGCCAGGTTAAATCACTGGTTCTTGATGAAGCTGATGAAATGCTACGTATGGGCTTTATTGATGATGTAGAAGCCATTCTTTCAAAAACCCCTGCTGAGAGTCAGCGGGCACTTTTTTCAGCCACTATGCCTGCCGCCATTAAGCGCGTTGCCGATAAATATTTAGGCGATGCTCAGCAAGTTCGTATTCAGAGTAAAACACAAACCGTAGAGCGTATTAAACAGCAATATATCACCGTCAAAGCACACCAGAAAATGGATGCTTTGACTCGCGTGCTTGAAGTCGAACAATTCGATGGCATGATTATTTTTGTGCGTACCAAGTCGTCAACTGTCGATATCGCCGACCGTCTTCAGGCCAGAGGCTTTTCTTCAGCGCCGCTAAATGGTGATTTAAGCCAAGCTATTAGAGAGCGCACCATTGGCAAACTTAAGCGCGGTCAGGTTGATATAGTTGTTGCAACCGATGTTGCTGCTCGCGGACTTGATGTTGAACGGATTAGTCATGTTATCAACTTTGATATCCCTTATGACAATGAGTCTTATGTGCATCGAATTGGTAGAACCGGGCGTGCTGGCAGAGAGGGTAATGCAATTTTGTTTATTACCCCAAAAGAAACTCGCCTTTTGCGCTCAATCGAGAAAACCACCAAAAGTACTATTGCACCACTGACCATGCCATCTAATGCACAGGTCAGTGATCAACGTATACAGCAGTTCACAGAGCAACTCTCTAAGACGCTAGAAACGCCGCGTTTGGATAAATTCCGTGAAATGATTGTTAAGTATGTTGAAGAAAATGATTTAGATATGGCCGATGTTGCTGCCGCTTTGACTTATGAAAATCAAAAAGAGCGTCCACTATTCCCGAAACTAGACAATATTGTTGCACCTCGTCAAGACAACTCTGGCAAAAATAGAGATAGAGATAGAGATAGAGACAGAGACAGAGACAGAAAAAATAGAGACGGTAAGAGTAGAGATAGAAAGACTAAGGATAGTTTTTCTAAAGACAGCAACCCCAGAAATACTAGAGCCAAATCTGAACGCATTGTTCGCGATGAAGATGGCAATGAAGTTCCTATGATGACCTATCGTCTTGAAGTCGGTAAAAACGACAGCGTTGAACCCTCAAACATCGTCGGTGCGATTGCCAATGAAGCTGATATAAGCAGCCAATATATTGGTCAAATTATCCTTCATGACGAATACAGCACGGTCGATCTTCCAGGTGGCATGCCAGATGATGTTTTCAAAACCCTTAAAAAGGCACGAGTGCGCTCAAAAGCACTTAATATCAGTATTGATAAAGGTGGTGATAATACTGCACCTTCAAACCGTTCTCCAAGACCGAAAAAAGGCCCTAAAAAGGTAAGGTCAGGTGATGGTGATAGTGCGCCAAAACGCAAAAGTGCTAAATCAGATGGCACTGCACCTTTGAAAAAGAAGAAGACCTACACTAAAAAAGATAAAAAGAAATAAGCCTAGTGCTGTCGCCTAAATGGCGGCAGCGCGTCCAATAACTGCCCGCCATAGCGCTTGGTAAGCAAGCGCTTATCTAGGATAGACACTGCCCCAGTATCATTTTCCGTCCGCAGCAGACGCCCGCAGGCCTGAATAAGGCGTAAAGAAGCGATGGGTAGTGCTATATCAAAGAAAGAGTTGCCTCCCTTATCCTCAATCCACTCTGATAAGGCTTGATGCAGCGGATCATCGGGCACCATAAAGGGTAACTTGGCAATAATCACGTGCTTACAGTAGTCGCCCGGCAAATCAACACCCTCAGCAAAACTGGCCAAGCCAATCAAAACACTGGTTTTACCCTGATCGATGCGCTCTTTATGTAATCTCACCATCTCTCGATTGGAGTACTTACCCTGTACTAGGCTTATATGTTGCAAATCAGAATCCAGTCGATCGACCACCTCTTCCATTTGACGCCGAGATGAAAAAAGCACTAAAGTACCGACTTTGTCCTCCACCATAGTGGCAAGATTCTCGGCAATATAATCGGTGTGTTGATCAATGGCATTGCCCTCAATACAATCACTGGGAACGCGAAGTGTAGCAGCCTCAGTATAATTAAATGCGCCAGCTACTGATAAAAACTGCGCTGTTTCTGGAATACCTGTTTCACGCTTTAGGCTATTAAAAGTACCCAGTGATCTTAGGGTTGCAGAGGTAATTACCGCGCCATAACAACAGCCCCAAAGCTGTTCACGCAAAATATCTGTGGCTTGAATGGGGCTGGCATTAATGGCGATATCCAAATTACCAGAACCTGTATCATCTAATCGCAACCAGCAAGCCAAGGGCACAGCGTTGTTAGCCAGTGGCTGCTTTAAACGATCCCAGAGTGCCAACAACCCTTCTGCCTTGGTTAACCAGCTACCCACCTGCTGGTAAAACAACTCTATATCTGAGGTTGGCACAGAATAGTCTTTATCACTAAGCGCCTCATTTAAAGCATCCCTTAGCACCTCAACACGCCTCATCCAGCGACTGGTTAGGGCGCTAATATTTTGTGCTAATTCCCGAGTTCCTTCCCCTACATCCCCTTGAGGGAAACGATAGAGTTGCCGATCATCCTCCAGCTTATCCAGATAATCTTTAAACACAGGATAGGCGACGGTTAGAAGATCCATAATCTCTTTGGCACCGTTTTCGATACGGGGCAACATCTCAGTTATGGTAGTTTCTTTTTCAAATAACGGGGCCTGACCTTTAATCTGCTTGGGAAGCCGCTCTAACCAATTAACTGTGGCATTAATACGGCACTGTGCACCAAAATGCTTTACCGCAGTTTCACCTAGGCGATGACCCTCATCAAAGATATAGATGCAGTCTTCAGGCGGTGGCAATATAGCACCGCCACCCAACGCCAAATCTGCCATCACCAAATCATGGTTGGCTACAATACAATCGGCTTCCTCGAGCTCACCACGAGCTTTAAAAAAAGGACATTGATCCACAAACTGACAACGTCTGCCTGAGCACTGTCGATGATCGACAGTTAGCGCCCGCCAATCTGCATCTGGAATTCGGCTATCCCAAGCATCCCGATCACCATCCCAACTGCCATCCTCGAGAGATTCCGACAATTCTTGAAAAAGGTCTTCACTCTGATCATTGGGATTAAATTGCAGTTCATCCTCAAATAGGAATAAGCCTGCCTCTTTGGATTTAATCGCATCCAAACACTGCTCTAAACGCATATTACAAACATAGCGACCACGACCTTTGACCAAGGCGACTTGGTAATCCCAGTCGCAAGCTTTTAACAAATCGGGAATATCTTTAAGAATTAACTGTTCCTGAAGGGCGATGGTACCAGTGGCAATAACCACTGTTTTATCAAGCTCTCTCGCAATAGGCAATGCTGATAGAAGATAGCCAACGGTTTTACCTGTCCCCGTTCCCGCTTCAATTGCCGCAAGTCGCTTATCAGCATCGTTGTGACTCAGACTATTGGCTATGGCCGCGATCATTTGCTTCTGGCCCTGCCGCGGCTGCAAATTACGGGATTTTAGAAATTGCCGATATGCCTGCTGAATGGTTTTCTTGGTGGTTTCTTCTAACAAACAATAACGTCCTTGTGTTATGTATTTTCAGCAATCGACTTATCATACTGATAGTCTAGCTGATTCTGTACTGGTGTAGCATAGGCCTGTATAGCGAACGCTCTTTGGGCGCTGGGAACAGAATTCAAATGGGCATTGAATTTAGCTTGCGCTTCTGGCCAATTTTCATCGGGCCACTGCTGTTTCAATAGCGCCACAGTATCGCCATCTCTTTCGGCCTGCATCTGCCATGCAATAATATTAGTAGGAAATAACTGATATAGGCCATAAATTTGGCGATTAATTTCAGCGGCAAGATCCTCCGCAGTATCATAATCTTCACCAATAGGATCACCAAAGTTAACCTGTACTCGCCCTTTGTACCCCAAAAAACCTTTTTGAATACTATCTAAATCCTCAAATTCTGCCTTTATATAGTCTTCACCTCGACTGGCTGCATATAATTCTCTGGTCTTTTCAACAATACAGGGATCATACTCATAGGATAACGACACCGGCATTAGCTTTAACTGGCCTATGGCCTCAGAAAATGTCTGTTGTTTGGATTTAGAGAGCGCCAACATTTTTAACAATGCAGTATCAGTACGATCATTGCCGTCTTTAGCCCGCCCTTCAGCTTGAGCAATCCAGCAAGATGCCTTGTCCTCAACAACACTGTAACGAATATAGGCAGAGAGGTTTTTAAGCGATTCAAGCTTTTTCCGACGCCCCTCAACCGAGCGCTTAACGATAAAGCTACGATTAACCCGCATTAGGTCACTAGCAAAAGGCTTACTTAGTAAATTATCACCAATGGCAATACGCACCGTATCTAATTCCACAGTATGTAGGGCCAAATTGACCATTGCTGGATCTAATGCGATATCACGGTGATTGCTAATAAAAAGATAGGCTTGCTTTGGGTCTATCTGGTCTAGACCGCCAAAACTGTAACCATCTGTGGTTTTATCTAAACTTTTTTGTAGACCTTCTTTCACATGATCCTGAAAATCCGCTACAGTTTCTACATCCGCGGTTAACTTCTGTAAACTACGCTTCAAGAGCGGTCTCGCCAGCGGCTTCACCAACCAGGGTATAAGCCGTATCATTATAGGCAGACGCCTTGATAAAAGCAGATCGATAAATTCATTATCAGCAATTAAACGCGATAGTACTGTGGAAACTTCAGAATCCCGATAGGGACGAATATCATCGAACTGATTCATTAACTCTGCCTAACTCATTTTAAAGCGATATGGATTATTGCATTCGCTTATTTATTTTTTATTGATTGCTACTTTGCTATCTATGCGCGAGCATTAAACCAACGGATATCATGGGAATACTTATCTACACTATCGACTACATCAAGTACCAATGCAAACAGTGCCATACGGACTAGAACGCCATTATCAGTTTGCCTAAAAATTGCCAAATTGGGGTTATTGTTTAGGTCATTATCCAATTCATTGGCATCCGCCCTAGAATCTCTTGGCAATGGGTGCATTATCACAGTATTAGGTTGGCAAAATTCTGTATAAATGGCCTGATTCAATCTAAATCTGCCGCGATAAAGGTCCGCTTCTTGCTTACTACCAAATCGCTCTTCTTGAATTCTAGTGGAGTAAACTATATCCACATCGGCGATACCGTGAGTCAAGTCCTCAGACACATCTACCTCAACCCCAGCACTGCGCATACCCTCAACAATATCTGCAGGCAGTGAAAGTTCTTTGGGCGAAACCAGTACCACTTTAATATTGCTATATAAACGCAACAATTTACACAATGAGTGAACCGTGCGCCCATACTTAAGATCACCAACCATTGCTATTGTCAGGCCATCAATATCTCGATCTATAGCTACCATTTCTTTGCGAATTGTATAGAGATCGAGCAATGCCTGAGTAGGATGTTCATTGGCGCCATCACCACCATTCATTACTGGGACTCTACTGGTACTGGCAAAATCTGCCACTGAACCTTCGTCGGGGTGGCGCATACAGATCACATCACTAAAGCCCGAAAGCACTCTAGCGGTATCCTGAAGAGACTCACCTTTGACCAGCGCTGAACTTTCAAATCCCGCAGTTTCACGCACTTCACCCCCAAGCAAATTAAATGCTGAGCCAAAGCTTACTCGAGTTCGGGTACTGGCTTCAAAAAACATATTGCCGAGAATAGCCCCCTCCAAAACCCTAGTGACTTTTTTACGCATTGCATAGGGTTGCATCTGATCTGCCACATCAAAAATACGGGTCACATCCTGTTTCTCAAACTGATTGATTGAGAGTATATGAGCGCCTTGAAAGTTCAAATCATTACCTCGACAGTAAATTAATAGAGCGGATTTTAGCCTGTTTAACCGCGCTACTCTAGCCCAAATATCAATTGAAGTAACAGACTTTATACAAGCGGACTATTTTTTAAACCATCAATTGCAAAATTTTTGGCTATTTGCTGACGCCAATCCTCAAGCTCATGCAAAATTTCGCGACTCTTAGCAGGTAGCTTACTATCTATTAGTAGCTGATCTATTTCTTCCTGTTGTTGCCTCAACGTGAGGTAGCCAGAATCTGGATTGGTTAATCGCTCACGACAGCTGTGCAGCCAGTTGCTTTGATCATCAGCAGTCAGAGACTCTGGAAAATATCTCGCTCTATAACTGAGCAGCAATTTGTTGTACCGCTGATCGGAAAAATAAAATTCATGCTGTTTAAAATCTTCTATCGAGGCTGCGCGAACCTGATCGAGTAAAGGCTTATCTCTATTAGACAAAAAACCACCATAGAGCTGCTGTTCCGCTTGATCACTTGCAACAAAATCTGAATCGGAAAATACTGCCTGAAGCTTTTGTTGCAGATCAACGCGCTGAAGGCGCTGCCAGTTTTCTTCACAATGCTGCAAATTAATAGATAATCGTTTCGCCACAACTGTGTCCACTACCTTAGGTGTAGCGACCATTGGTGCTTTATTAAGGTGAACTAATTTAAGCGGGATTCGCTCAACGCCCTCCGGCAAGTCTTGGGCACGGCTAAAGACGCGTTGTTTAATTTCAGCCTTATCAAGGCTGATCAATAAATTGGGGTCTGCCGAAAGATCAAAGCATATAACAGCATTTTTATTGGTAGGATGCGCCGCTAAAGGCATCATGATTGCGCTGTATAGATTTTCCTTAGGTAACATACCCGAGCAATGAAAAAAGGGTTTTCCGCTGTGTACATCGACAATTTTAGCGACAGCAACCTTACCGCGATTTTGCAATACATAATCAAACAACTTAGGTTGCGCCTCTTTAACTAACTTTGCCATAGCAATGGTGGCGGTTACATCAGATAAAGCATCGTGTGCAGAGGCATGAGAGATACCATTAGCCTGAGTTAGATCCTCAAGTTTAAAGCTCGGACTTCCTAGCTTATGATCAGGCCACTCTATACCTTCGGGCCGCAAGGCACGAGTAGCCCGCAATAGATCGATAATATCCCAGCGAGAATTGCCGTTCTGCCATTCCCGCTGATAGGGATCAAAAAAGTTTCGATACAGACTATATCTGGTGACCTCATCGTCAAAGCGAATACTGTTGTAGCCGACACCACAGGTCCTTGGTTGAGCAAGTTGAGAATGAATTTGAGCAATAAATTCAGGTTCTGGAATCCCATGTTTTAACGTATGCTGAGGAGTAATACCAGTAATTAAACAAGCTTGCGGAGCGGGCAATATGTCCATCGGTGGCTGGCAGTAAATAACTAAGGGGTCACCAATAACATTGAGCTCAAAGTCAGTTCTTAAACCCGCAAATTGGCTGGGTCGATCTATTGATGGTACAGCACCAAAAGTTTCATAATCATGCCAATATAAGCTGTCTTTCATAACTATTTTCAACTCCATTGAAATCGATAACGGCTAGGTATCTAAACTATCACCATAAAGTCTAGTTGAATACTTTTTTGTTGCCAAAAAAAACGGCGCTACAAGCGCCGTTTTACTATTTAAATATAGCGAATCACTCAAATAATCGATTAATTGAAAACTGAACTCCAAAGTCATCTTCATTTTCATCATTTCGCGTCATCAATCGAATATCTGCTCGCACTTGGTATTGTTTCGAAATTTTAGACCCAAAACCAGCACCAAATGCTACCTGAGTATGACGGTGCTTAATAGGTAAGCCATCCTCATCATCAAAATTGTACACATTAGCGCCTAACAATAAATAAGGTTGATACTTTTCACTACTATCGCCCATCCAAAAAAGAGCTGATAGCGACCCAATAAAAAAATCTTCCCTATTAAAGTTAAAAGCGTATCCACCCTCAACTGACAAGTCATCCCTTAAAAACTTACCAATCTGCAAGCCAGCTTGACCAATGTCAATCTCACCATTCCAGTGATCTCCCTCGCCGACGCTAAAAAACCCCTGAGTTAGACCAAAATACCATTGATCTGATGAGTATGCATAACAGGACGAAAACATAGCAATTGCTATGACTGCAGATCGTAAAAATCTCATATAACACCTTCGAAAATAAATAAATTATTTATATTTTTCTTTTCAGTTTAGCAACCTTAACCAATAGGTCAATCTAATCCTTTAGATTTAATTAATTTGGATCACTTTTTCTTCTATTTTTGATTGCCATTTCTTAGGCCCACTAATATGAACAGACTGCCCCTGAGTATCCACCGCAACAGTTACTGGCATATCAACCACCTCGAACTCGTAGATAGCTTCCATTCCAAGCTCAGGGAATGCCACAACCTCAGCGGATACAATAGCCTTTGACACTAGGTAAGCCGCACCACCCACGGCAATCAGATAAATCGATTTATTATCTTTTATAGCCTCTATTCCCTGTTGACCTCGCTCAGCCTTACCAATCATTCCCATCAGCCCCGTTTGCTCAAGCATGGTGCGAGTAAACTTATCCATTCGCGTTGCAGTGGTTGGCCCAGCAGGCCCCATCACCTCATCCCTAACAGGATCAACTGGTCCCACGTAATAGATAAACCGTCCGGTTAAATCTACTGGCAATTGCTCTCCTTTAGCGAGCATGTCGGTCATTTTTTTATGTGCTGCATCTCGACCGGTTAACATTTTCCCTGATAACAAAAGTGTTTCACCCGGTTGCCATTGCTCAATATCTGACTGAGTTACAGAATCTAAATTGACACGTCTTACGGTTTCATCAGCCTCCCATGAAATCTCTGGCCAATCATTAAGATTAGGCGGATCAAATGTAGCTGGACCCGAGCCATCAAGGACGAAATGTAGGTGTCGCGTAGCGGCACAGTTGGGAATAATTGCAATTGCCTTGTTAGCCGCATGGGATGGATAGTCTTTAATCTTGATATCTAAGACTGTGGTTAAGCCACCTAAACCCTGCGCCCCTATACCTAGGGCATTGACCTTTTTGAATAATTCCAAACGCAATTCTTCATTGCGATTTTCAGCACCCTTGGCCTGTAACTCCTGAATATCTATATGCTCAAGAAGAGCTTCTTTAGCCATAAGCATGGCTTTTTCAGCAGTACCACCAAGACCAATACCTAATATTCCTGGCGGGCACCAACCAGCTCCCATGGTTGGAACTACATTTAAAACCCAATCCACTACTGAATCAGAGGGATTTAACATGGCAAACTTAGATTTCGCCTCCGAGCCACCGCCTTTTGCAGCAACATCAATTTCTAGCTTATCACCAGGAACAATTTCATAGTGGATTACCGCTGGCGTGTTATCACCCGTATTCTTTCTCTCTCCGTCTGGATCAGACAATATAGAGGCCCGCAAAACATTATCTGGATGAGTATAAGCTTGTCTTACGCCCGCATTAATCATATCAGCGAGGCTATCTTCAGCATCCCATTGCACCTGCATACCCACCTTAACAAACACAGTAACAATACCGGTATCCTGACAAATGGGACGTTTTCCCGTAGCGCAAAGTCGTGAATTAATCAAAATCTGAGCCATTGCATCTTTAGCAGATTTTGACTCCTCACGATCATAGGCCTGCTTTACCGCCTGAATAAAATCTACAGGATGATAGTAAGAAATATACTGCAGAGCATCTGCAACACTTTGAGTCACATCTTGTTGACGAATAATAGTCATATCTCTTCTTAAGCTCGCTATAAAATTATGAAATTCTACTCTATATTCAGTGTCGCTGAGTCACTCTGCTCACCCAAAGTTTGGGGTTTCGCAGGAGGTTTAGCCGCCTGTTTCTCTATCTTCTTTTCAATCTCTAAAACTTTTTGATTCATTTGTCTGCGGAATGCATCCATAGACTTCACAGCCTCAAGGTTTGCCTGAACCCTTTTATCTTGCCGCTCAAGACTAGCCTGAACCTTTTGCACAACAACCCAATAATCATCCAAAGATTCGGTTAACCCATCCATATCAGCGGAGAGTCCAAAGAAGTTTTCACCCACCGTATTCAAATCAGACCGATCCTTGTTAATCTGTGTACGCAATTTTTTAAGCGCGAATTCCAGCTCGTTTCGTTTACTGGCAAGAAAGGTAATATCCTTACCATTTTTGGCTATTTTAGCTTTGTTTTTATCATTAGCTATACCCCAAAGCTTTCTAATTTCGCTCCAGTGTTTTTTAAGCTGCTCACTGTGGTTACCAATATTTACCTGCATAGCAACACCAGATTGGTTGACCGACTCATCAGTATTATTGAGTCTTGAATCTAGAATTTGAAAGCGCTCCTGAAGTACCACAAACTGCTGATACTGCTGCCATCCAAACCATGAAACTGCGATTAAACCCATCAGCGCTGCTGAGGCAATTAGTTTCCAAATCGAAGAAAGATTGCTTGAAGAATTTGCAGTCTCTCTCATTTTATATGGCTCAGTTTTAGATCCATCAGAACCTCGACCAATATTATCATCTCGCTCTGGGACTATTGGGTTAGTACGCTGGTTATCCATTCTTTAATTTACACCTAAATATTGAGACTATATGTAAATGATTATACTCCGATCCATTAACAGAACCATACCAGTGACTCTAATTTTATTGCATAAAAAAACCGGCGCTTTTAACGCCGGTTTTTTAAACTGCCATAAAGACTAAAGTACGTTTAGTGCTATCGCCAATACTGCCGTTAATACGAGACTAGATACAATCACACCGCGAACAGTAGTTAGAGGACCCTGTTGTCCCTTTAAACCATTTAGCTCAATTGCAGCAATAATAACTAGAGCTACGATCAGGCCAGTTCCGCCTACCGCTGTGCCATAACCATATCCAGCATAATGAGGACCAGCAAACATTGCATATAACATTGGGGCTGAGAAAAAAGTATTGGTACGTGAAGCCAATAAAGCTTTACCTGCTGCTGCTGCCTTATCTCCACCCTCAACTAAACCCAAGGCAATTTTTTGTGCTGGCCAAATCACCATCCATACATTGGCTGCCATTAAAGTACCCATAACCACGCCAATAATAATGTAGTTGTTCATTTGAGCATTGTGATACACACCCGAAAAAAGAATTACACCAGTAATAAAAGTGAACATTGCACCCCAGCGGAACCACCATAGCGCTCTTGGCGCAAGTTTCGCCTTGGCATCAGCCAGCCCTTCTGGAGAGGCTTCTTTAAAGTAGGCACCCTGTATAAAGTTAAAGTAATAGAGCATGCCTATCCAAGTGATGCCGAATAATCCATGGCTCCAACGAGCAAGAAAGTTAATAAATTCCATTGTCATAGCTGTTCCCCTTTGATGTGGTGCCCAATCGGGCATTGATTCTTAACTTGGTAATTGTTCTGCAAAGACCAGTAAATATCAACCATTTAAATTAAAAATTACACTGATCTAGTGTTTAATTTTACACAAAATCAAAAAAAGCCCCGTATTTAATAAATACAGGGCTTTTTTAACGCAAACAGGTATTGAAAGGAATTACATCATTCCGCCCATTCCGCCCATTCCGCCCATGCCACCCATATCTGGAGCAGCTGGCGCAGCGCCGTCATCAGCAACATCGGTAACCATGGCTTCAGTAGTAATCATCAGACCAGCAATCGAAGCAGCAGCCTGAAGCGCTGTACGCGTTACCTTAGCTGGATCAAGAATACCCATCTCAATCATATCGCCATAGTCACCCGCACCGGCATTGTAACCAAAGTTACCTTCACCGTTCTTCACTTTGTCGACAACCACAGAACCCTCTTCACCGGCATTTTCAACGATCTGACGAAGTGGCGCTTCCATAGCGCGACGAGCAATGCCAACACCTACAGTCTGGTCATCATTTGCACCAGTTAGTGATTCAATTTTTTGGCATACTCGAACTAGAGCAACACCACCGCCGGGAACCACACCTTCTTCAACCGCAGCTCGGGTTGCATGAAGTGCATCTTCAACGCGCGCCTTCTTCTCTTTCATTTCAATTTCAGTCGTAGCACCTACTTTGATCACAGCTACACCGCCGGCTAACTTAGCAACACGCTCTTGTAACTTCTCGCGATCATAATCAGAACTAGTTTCTTCAATTTGCGCACGAATTTGCTTAACGCGTGCTTCGATAACGGCACCTTCACCGGCACCATCAACAATAGTGGTTGCTTCTTTATTCATGCTAATGCGTTTAGCAGTACCTAGATGCTCAAGCGTTGCGCCTTCCAAGTCTAAGCCCACTTCTTCAGAGATAACAGTACCACCGGTAAGAGTAGCAATATCTTCAAGCATTGCTTTGCGACGATCGCCAAATCCTGGCGCCTTACAGGCTGAAACCTTAACAATACCACGTAGGTTATTAACCACTAGGGTAGCCAGCGCTTCACCTTCAACATCTTCGGCAATAATAAGCAGCGGTTTACCCGCCTTTGCTACTTCTTCTAAAAGAGGCAGTAACTCGCGGATATTTGAAATCTTTTTATCAGCTAACAGAATGAGTGGGCTTTCTTGATCAACGCTCATACTGTCTTGATTATTGATAAAATACGGTGAAAGGTAACCGCGATCAAACTGCATGCCTTCAACAATATCCAGCTCATTCTCAAGACCCGAACCTTCTTCTACCGTAATCACGCCCTCTTTACCGACTTTGTTCATAGCTTCGGCAATTATATCGCCAATGCTCTCATCGCTGTTCGCTGAAATTGTGCCAACCTGAGCAATTTCTTTATTGTCTGAGCAAGGCTTAGCAAGCTGAGCGATTTCTTTAACCGCAGCCACTACTGCCTTGTCTATGCCGCGCTTTAGATCCATTGGATTCATACCAGCAGCGACAGATTTTAGCCCTTCATTAACAATAGTTTGCGCCAATACGGTTGCAGTCGTTGTTCCATCACCGGCATCGTCTGATGCTTTTGATGCCACTTCTTTAACCATTTGTGCGCCCATATTTTCGAACTTATCTTTAAGCTCGATCTCTTTGGCCACAGAAACACCATCTTTGGTGACAGTAGGTGGGCCAAATGATTTATCCAACACTACATTGCGACCCTTAGGCCCAAGCGTTACCTTAACTGCATTAGCTAGAATGTTTACGCCTTCTAGCATTCCCTGACGAGCACTGTCGCCGAACTTTACATCTTTAGCTGCCATGATTCTTTTCCTTCCAAAATCAGTTACAAAAATTCAAATAAATTAGCCTTCAACTACGGCTTTAATATCACTCTCGCTAAGGATGATTAGCTCCTCACCGTCAACATCAATTTTGTCATTGCCCGCATATTGGCCAAACACTACGATTTCGCCAACCTTGACGTCCACCGCACGAATCTCACCATTATCAAGAACACGCCCGCTACCTACTGCAACTACTTCTCCACGATTTGGCTTTTCTTGAGCTGACCCAGGCAAAAGAATACCGCCTGCTGTTTTCTGTTCCTCTTCCTCGCGACGCACGATCACTCGATCATGTAATGGGCGAATTTTCATACTTTTTATCTCCAAATTATCTATCTACAGTTTTAGCATGGGGTTGCGGCATATAAATATCCGCGCTTGTTAAGCATATGGTGTCACTGCTGGCACTTTTCAAGGGCCAGAATAAAAAAAACTTTAATTTATTTGGGTTTATTTAGACTATCTTCTGAATCCCAAGATTCACCATCGAAGGTATCACCACTATTTTTATGTTCATTGCCATGATGCGGCTGCGCGAATGGCTGAGCAGTTGTGTCAAAGAAAGTCACCTTTTGCAATATTCCTTTGACTAAGAAAATGCGTGAAAATGGTAACAATCCCATCAGCCCAATAGCATCGGTTACAAAACCCGGCGTTAATAAAAGAGCACCCGAAACGGCTAACACAATACCTTCCATCATTTCTTGAGCGGGCATCTTGCCTTGCTGTAATTTTTCTCGGCCGCGCCAAAGTGTAGAAACCCCCTGCTCTCGCAACAGGGCAATACCCATTAACGCTGTTAGCATCACTAGCAAGATAGTGCTGGGGGCACCTATGTAACTTCCAATCGTAATAAGCAACCACATTTCAAGAATGGGCATTAGAATAAAAAGCAGCAGTATAAGACGCATAGTGTTCACCAATGTTTAACCTAAATACTATATTGGGGTAGTTTAAGGTTTTTCAATGTTATCTTCATATAAGCTAGTGTAAAGTTATAGCCGTTGCAGATGAGTATATACAATGACATTAAACAATAGTTCGACCAATACTGGCTGGAAAGAAAGCTTTGGGGCCATTTGTCACCCTAGAGTTGTAACCATGTTGTTTTTAGGCATTTCGGCTGGTATTCCTCTACTTCTTATTTTTTCGTCATTAAGCCTATGGTTGCGCGAAGCTGGGGTTGACCGCTCTGCAGTGACCTATTTTAGCTGGGCCGCACTGGGGTACTCCTTTAAATTTGTCTGGGCACCGTTGGTGAATAGCCTTCAACTCCCTCTTTTAACCCGAAAATTGGGTCGGCGACGAGCATGGCTATTGTTATCTCAGCTAATAATTATGCTGGCCATCGGCCTGATGGCATTTGTTGACCCAGCAACAGATCAGTTAACCGCTATGGCTTTAGCGGCGGTTCTATTGGGATTTTCGGCAGCGACCCAAGATATTGTGATTGATGCCTACCGAATAGAATCTGCAGATGAGCAATTTCAGACTTTGATGTCATCGGGGTATATCGCTGGATACAGAATCGGTATGCTAATTGCTGGCGCGGGGGCTTTATATTTAGCCAGCTTTTTAGGCTCAACTAGTGATCAATATAATTACCAAGCATGGCAATCGACCTACCTTATTATGTCAATGGCTATGTTAGTGGGAGTTTTTACAACGCTATGTATCTCAGAACCCGATGTAAAAAAAAGGGGCGCTGATTTACCCTCAACCCAAAACAGCCTTAGATTTTTTCTTTTATTTACCGCTGCTGTTCTTGGTTTTATCGGTTGCTACTTAGCAAGCGCATCAGTGTCTGTGGTTTTAAAGGATAATTTAGCCCAACTATTATCCAATCATTATCTTTCTTCCACCATTATCGAGTTATGTCGATTAATAACAGCGTTAATGGTGGCTGGATTAATGGCTAAATTACTGATTAATATCGGCATGGTTGATAAACACCAAGTCCACCAGGCTTACATTGAACCGGTTGCGGATTTCTTTGACCGCTACGGCCTTTCTATGGCACTAACCCTACTGGCATTAATAGGCCTTTACAGGGTTTCGGATATTGTTCTGGGAGTCATTTCTAATGTTTTTTATCAGGACTTGGGATTCAGCAAGATCACCATTGCCAATGTAGTTAAAAGCTTCGGCTTGGGCATGTCTATCTTAGGCGGTTTTGTTGGCGGCGTTTTGGCCCTGCGATATGGCGTTATAAGAATTTTATTTGCCGGCGCCTTATTATCCTCACTAACCAATCTATTGTTTGTAGCTCTGGCCAAGGCAGGACAAGATGTTAGCCTTCTCTATTGGGTTATTGCCGCCGATAACTTATCGGCTGGACTCGCTAGCGCTGCCTTTGTGGCCTTTTTGTCTAGCTTGACCAATATTTCATTTACCGCCATGCAGTATGCCATTTTTAGCTCAATTATGACCCTGTTTCCCAAGGTGCTTGGCGGCTATTCTGGTACTATTGTCGAGGGCATTGGTTATGAGTATTTCTTTTTAATTACTGCCTTAATGGGGCTTCCAGTGCTTTTTTTAATTGTCTGGATCAATCGTTTATTTAACGCTAAACAGTCAGTCTAGCTATCAAGTAATTGCCTGTATCTGTGCCAATCAAAAGTCGGTCCTGGATCTGTTTTACGACCTGGCGCAATATCACTGTGACCAACTATCCTATCTCTGGTAATCAATTGATACTGATTAATTATTAGTTGGGTTACTCCAGCCAAGACTGAGTATTGGATATTAGTAAAAGGAATATGATCGGCACCCTCTAGTTCGATGCCAATTGAATAGTCATTACAGCGATGACGCTTTTGATAACAGGATACGCCGGCATGCCAAGCCCGTTTATCAAAGGGCACAAACTGAATTACATTTCCCTTTCGATCAATTAGCAGATGCGAAGAAACTTCTAGGTGATAAATATCGCGAAAGTAAGGATGCTCTTCAGGGTCTAAGTTATTGGAAAATAACTGCTCAATGTAAGGGCCGCCAAACTGCTCGGGTGGCAGGCTGATATTATGAATAACCAAAAGGCTAATATCACTAACGTCGGGCCTTAAATCCGCATTGGGAGATTCACATTTTTTAGCGCCGTTTAGCCAACCCTTTGCTATATCCATAATTTATTCACTAATTTTAGGTGCCTGACTCAGTAATCAACAGATGATTATACTAACTATTTAGTAAGCCCAATACGAGGCAATTTGTTAGGTCAAAATGTTATACTTACGCCTATGTTGATTATCTATAGATAAGGTCATGCTGTTCAGATGAGTTCAATACCGAAATTTATCGCGGAAGATATACCAAAAACTGTTGCTCGAGCGTTACAGGAAGATATTGGCTCCGGCGATATTAGCGCACAATTAATTGATGCCAACAAACTGGCAAACGGCACTGTCATTTCAAGGGAAAAAGCCGTGATTTGTGGACGCCCATGGGTTGATGAGGTATTTCACCAACTAGATCCATCCATCTCTATCGACTGGCATGTTTCCGAGGGCGACTCGGTTGCTGAAAATCAGACACTATTTTCTATTTCTGGCAATGCGCGAGTGCTATTAAGCGGTGAACGCTGCGCTCTAAATTTTTTACAAACGCTTTCGGGTACGGCAACTACAGCAAGACAGTATGCCGATTCAGCCATAGCCTCACAGATTAAAATACTGGATACTAGAAAAACTATTCCTGGTCTACGTTTAGCGCAAAAATATGCCGTAGCAATCGGCGGTTGCAGCAATCATCGCATTGGCCTGTACGATGCTTTTTTAATTAAAGAAAATCATATTATTGCCTGTGGTGGTATTGCACAGGCAGTGAATAAGGCTAAGGAAATTGCGCCACAAAAAGAAATTGAAGTGGAAGTAGAGAGCCTTGCAGAACTTCAACAGGCAGTCGCCGCCGGTGCCCATAGGGTGATGTTGGATAATTTTACCCGCGATCAAATCCTTGAAATTAAAAATATTGACCTAGGTAACACTAAAATAGAAGTGTCTGGTAATGTCACTGAACATAGCTTATCCCAGTACCTCGATACGCCTATAGATTTTATTTCTTCTGGCAGCCTGACCAAGCATGTCCAAGCAATTGATCTATCTATGCGTTTATCACTGTGATTAGGCCGTTAAAATAGCCCTACTAACAGAGTTCTGCCTTAGAGCATTCACCCTTATTCCACTCAACCCTTCCGCCGGTCTTCAAAGTGGCAGTTAGAGTGTAAGTTTGATTTGCATTTTTTGAATCACTGGGCGCCGTTGCAATAATCTTTACCTTATCACCTTCCTTCACTTCTTCAGATGACTCAGTCGTAAAAATATCACTATCCAATTTAACGCCAACCACACCCGTACCTGAATTTTTTATATCTGGAATTCCATGACTGTTATGCCGACAATTTCGTACATTGGCAAGACCTAACATCTGTGCACAAACTTCAAAACTGACCTTTACTGCCCCTACTGCCATTTTAGTTTCAATAAATTCTGCTCTTAATATAAAGTTTCTATAACTAGGTAAAGCGACTAATGCCAACAGGCTAATAATGCCCATCACAACCATCAACTCCACCAACGAAAATCCCTTTTTAAATATTTTTTCCATAATTACCTCAAGCTATTCCCTTACTAATAGGTCATGCATTTATTCAAATCACTTATTCAATTTTAGATCAATATTTGCAGGCTGTTTTTATATTGTTGTGGTTTTGTGAACCAGTTCACAGAAAAAGTTTTTTGCGGCACATATAGTTCAACTCTAAAACTTAATAACACCATAGGCTGTTATGCGGGAATTATTGAATGCCACTTTCTAGAAACCGAGTTTATTTATACCGTGGAAAAAATAGTCATGGGAAATTTATAGAGGGGCGACTAATAGCTGAAAACAGCCAGTGGGCAAGGCATAAGGTAAGAAAAAAAGGGATTAAAATTCAGTCCCTAAAACAATGCTGGAATATACCCTTTTACAAAACTCAATCCATTAAAATCTCTGAAATTTCGCTGTTTACAAGGCAGTTAGCTATTTTATTAAAAGCTGGAGTTCCCATTCGACGAGGCTTAGATATTCTAGCCAATAGCTATAAAAAACCTGCTTTTAAACAGATTATTCGCGATATCGGTAATGATATTTTTTTGGGGGACAGCCTCGCCAAATCACTGAGAAATCACCCACAACAATTTAATGATATCTTCTGTAATATAGTAAATATTGGCGAAGTATCTGGCACATTAACGACGTCCTTAGAACGCTTAGCTTATTATCAAGAACAATCTGAATATTTCAAAAAGCGCGTTAAAAAGGCACTTACTTACCCAATAATTGTTCTTATCATTGCCATATTAGTTACCTCAATAATGCTTACTGTGGTAATTCCAAATTTTGCTCAAGCCTATTCTGAATTTAGTGCTGATCTGCCTTTTTTTACGCAGTTGATTATCAATATATCTGATACTTTTAGCCAAATATGGCCCTATGCTTTAGCTGCTGTTATTGGAGGCTATTTCATTATCTACTCAATAATAAAAAATTCACTAAATGCCTCGCGATTTGTTCATATGGCTGTTCTGAAATTACCATGGATTGGCGAAATAATTAAAAAAGTAATGCTCGGGAGGTTTACTCGAATTCTCGCAACAACCATTACCGCAGGATTACCCATTGTTGATGCCTTAAAATCCTCGGCATCCGCTATGGGTAATATCTGCTACGCTGAGGCGATCGACTGCATAAGAAAAGATATTATTCGGGGGCTGTCGTTGCATAGAGCATTAGGGAAACAATCTATTTTCCCTGTAACATTACAACAGATGGTCGATGTGGGAGAGGAATCAGGGTCTTTGGCATCTATACTTGAAAAGGCTGGCCAGATTTATGAGCGGGATATTGAACTTATATTAGATACTATAATTCCACTGATCGAGCCTGTTATGATGATTACCATAGGATTGCTAGTTGGCGGTTTATTAGTCGCTATGTATTTACCGGTTTTTCAGCTTGGGCATATCATATAGTTTAAACAGAGATCGCGCTTTTCGTTATCAGTTAATGGGGCATGATCACGCCTCAATCTTTAACAATCTTTTTTTAACTGACAATCCACCACCATACCCACCTAATCCACCATTTGATTCAATAATTCTATGACATGGAATGATAAGTGCAATCGAATTTGCCCCGTTGGCAGACGCTACCGCACGAACTGCTTTTTCATTATTAATTCTTTTTGCCAAATCTGAATACGAAGCAGTTTGTCCATAGCTTACGCGCATCAATTGTTGCCAAACCTGTTTTTGAAAGTCACTACCGACCATCAAAATTGGAATATCAAATTGTTTTCTCTGTGCCGATAGATATTCATCAATTCGTTGCCTAGTTTTTTGCAAAATGCCATGGTCCTGCTCAATAAAATCAGCATTCAAGCCTTGCTTGATCCTTTTATCTACTGTGTTGCGCATTTTGCGATAACGAAAATCAAGCATACACAGCCTGTCTTGGAAACAGCCCAAGATAAGATCACCTATACTTGTTTTGTAATATTGGATATGAATAGCATTCATAATATCGCCTATCCTCATGAAATAAACTAATTTACTGCGGCCCATGTATATACCTTTTTTCAGCTTGAGCTGATAATGTTAGTATAATAAAAATATAACCGGCTAGTGAGCTGATTCAGGCCTTTGCATTAGGGCGATTAACAAACAGATGGTAAATCAACACCAATGATATTCGACTTAAATTTTCCACCTACACTTCTGGCAATGACTGGCCTGCTGTTTGGCGCTGTTATAGGCAGTTTCCTCAATGTTGTGATAATTCGTCTGCCGGAAATACTGCGCTCCGAATGGACCAATGAAGCAAAGCTATTTTTAGGCATGGAGTCAGAAAATAACCAACAGCTGTCTTTGGCCTCACCAAGATCTCGCTGTCCCGACTGCGGCACTCAATTAAAAGCGTTGCACAATATTCCTATTTTGAGTTATTGCTTTTTGCGTGGTCGCTGTAGCAACTGTCGTCGCTTAATTTCAATTCAATACCCATTAATCGAGTTACTTTCAGCATTTGTTACCGCCTATATATTGACTGTGCATGGTATTTCGGAAAAGGCTCTGTTTAGCCTGATCTTTACCTATAGCTTAATCGCCCTAGCGGTTATCGATATGCGTGAAAAAATTCTGCCCGATCAAATTACCTTAGCTCTTGTTTGGGTGGGTTTGATTGCCAGCTTGTGGGGATATTGGTCCCACCCAACATCGGCAATTATTGGTGCTAGCTTAGGCTATTTATCCCTATGGTCTGTAATGCACATTTTTAAGGGGTTTACCGGTAAAGAGGGTATGGGCTATGGTGATTTTAAACTCAATGCCGCTATCGGCGCCTGGCTTGGCTGGCAATCGGTACCAACGGTTATCTTGGTATCTTCATTTTTAGGTGCGATTATAGGTTTATGTGCTATTGTAATTTTTGGGCGCGATCGTCACAGTCCCTTCGCTTTTGGCCCCTATCTCTGCCTGGCGGGCTGGGTTGCAATGGAATGGGGTGATCAGCTTAACTATCTGTTTAGTTATCTGTCCCCTTAATTTACAGTTTGGCTAATCATAGTATGAATAAAAAATATCTTGTGGGTCTAACTGGGGGCATTGGTAGCGGAAAAAGCACAGTTGCCAGCGCATTTAAGCGGCTGGGCGTAAAGGTTGTTGATGCAGATCAGGCTGCCCGTGCAGTGGTAGAACCTGAATCTGAGGCTTTAAAGAAAATCATTAATCACTTTAAAGATGAACAACTTCTGGTTGATGGTCAACTTAATCGTGCCGCACTAAGAGAAATTGTTTTCAATCACCCTGAACATAAAACATGGTTAGAGAATTTACTTCATCCGCTTATTGGTGATTGGATTTCAATGAAACTTGAGCAGCCTAGTTCAAGCCCCTATATTATTTTAGAATCACCACTGCTATTTGAGACCGATCAATATAAAAAGGTTGATACCTCTTTGCTGGTTGACCTATCTCCTGAATTACAAATAAAAAGAGCAAGCGGCAGAGATGGTGTCAGTCACCAGCAGATACAGTCTATAATGGATAGCCAGATGAGTCGCCAACAAAAAATATCTTTGGCTGGGTATATCTTTGATAACTCTATCGAGATTGAAACCATTGATCAAAAAGTTTTAGACTTGCACCTCGAATTTGAATATTTAGCGTCATCAAAATAATTATTTTAGGATTTTGTAATGAGTAAACCGACAATTTTGGACTGCCCAACCTGTGAAACCAAGATTGAGTGGACCGATGCTTTTCCCTTTAGGCCATTTTGCTCAGACAGATGCAAACAAATTGACTTTGGCGACTGGGCAACCGAACGTTTTAGTATTGCTGGTGATCCCTGCTTGGATCCAGAAAAACTCGGGGAAGAAGTTTAACTCTGCAACGATTTTAATTTTTCTAAAATAGCTTTATTGGCTTCTGGAAATTCATAATCACTCTCTGGGCTGAGTAGATGCTGTAAGTTTATCCACTGGCATTGCTGCCCTTCTAAACCCCTAGCCTCTCCAGAAAATACCGTCACCGTCCAGATATCTAGAAATACCTGTTTGTCTGAATAATCATGCTGAACCTGCATTAGCGGCTGTGCTTGAATCACTGTAATACCCAATTCCTCGAATAGCTCGCGCTTTAGGGCCTGATCTACTGTTTCATTCGCACTAACCTTACCACCGGGAAATTCCCATAGCCCACCCTGATGAAGGTGTTGGGGTCGCTTGGCAATTAGAATCTGATTCTGTTGCGAATTGAAAATTACCCCCACTGCCACGTGAACTGCATCAGCGGGGATATTTGATTGGCTATTAGGTTCGGTATTCGGCATTAATTCGGACATATTCATAGCTTAAATCAGTTGTCCATAATGTTTCACAAACCTGTCCGCGATTTAATTGAATGGTTATTTCGATATCTTCCGCCTGCATAGCCTGCTGACCCTGCGCTTCGGTATAAGATACTGCTCTAGCACCATTTTCAGCAATTAGGACTGAATTCAGAAGAATCTGTATTTTAGACACATCTAAGTCATTGACATCCGCTCGCCCAACGGCAGCTAAAATCCTGCCCCAATTGGGATCTGAAGCGGTAAGGGCAGTTTTAACCAGTGGCGATTCTGCTACGGCATAGGCAACTGATAGCGCTTCTTGCACATTGTCAGCACCCTCGACATTGACCGTGACAAATTTACTGGCACCTTCACCATCGCGAACAATCGACTGAGCTAACTGCACAAAGATATCGGTTAACTGGGTTAAAAACTGATCGAAGTTTGTTTCGTCGATTTCAACCCCACTGGCACCAGTTGCAACCAATACCACTGCATCATTAGTGGAGGTATCACCATCCACTGTGATTCGATTAAAGGATTTACCATTGGCTTTTCTTAGGGCCGCATGCAGAAGCTCTTCATCGATAGAGGCATCTGTGGCAACAAACCCTAGCATGGTAGCCATATTGGGTTTGATCATGCCTGAGCCTTTACAGATTCCGCTAATAGTCACTGTTGACCCTTGAATATCGAATTGGGTCGAGGCGCCTTTGGCGCGGGTATCTGTGGTTAAAATACCCTCTGCAGCATCCGCCCAACCATTTTCTGAAAGCTGATCTCTTGCCGCAGGCACAGCAGCACAGATTGTCTCAACTGGAAGTGGTTCACCAATAACACCGGTAGAAAAGGGAAGAATTTGATGAAAGTCTGTGCCAGTTGCATTTGCAACCGCTTGGCAACAGCTAAGACTATCGGATATGCCCTGCTCTCCAGTGCCCGCATTGGCATTACCGGTATTGACTAATAGATAGCTTGGTTGAGCCTGCTGTAAATGCTGCTTGGCAACAATCACTGGCGCGGCGCAGAACTTATTTTGGGTAAATACGGCTGCCGCGGTACTGCCTTGTGGTATTTCCATTAGTACCAGATCTTTTCGACCAGCCACTTTTATACTGGCAGAGGTGGTTCCCAGCCGAAAACCTTCAACTGGATGCATGTTTGGAAATTTTTCGCTACCTGTCGCCATTGTTAAATTCTACCGCAACATTGTTTGTATTTTTTACCCGACCCACAGGGGCAGATGCTATTTCGACCCACCTTTGGTGATGATCTTATCACGGGTTTACTAGCTTCTGTTGAATTCTGCTGATCTGTTTCACCATCACCCATATCAGCAACCTGAGCATGCTTATATTGGCGCTGGGTTTCTTGACGTCGTCGCTGCTGTTCCATTCGCTCTGCGTCATCCCGAGAGGATACCTCAACATGACTGAGATATTTAATCGTTTCGTGCTTAATGTTTTCTAGTAACTGTTCGAATAAATCATAGGATTCGCGCTTATACTCTTGCTTTGGATTTTTTTGCGCATAGGCTCTTAAACCTATACCTTGGCGCAATTGATCCATATTAGTCAGATGATCTTTCCACAGCGTATCAAGTAGCTGTAACATAATTTGCCGTTCGATCTCGCGCATAGTAGTGCCAACATGGGCGTAACGCTCTTCATAGGCAGTTTGAACCTCAGCAACCACTTTTTCTCGCAGCTGTTCTTCACTGAATCTTTGATCTTCGTCCAGCCACTTTTGCAGGGGTAATTTTACTGCGAATTCTGTAGTTAGCGCCTTCACTAGGCCCGTTATATCCCATTGTTCTTCTAGGCTTTCTGGTGGAATAAAGGCACTGATCGTACTGTTGACAACATCGTGGCGCACATTGGTAATCACATCGCTGATATCTTCATCTGAAAGAAGATCATTGCGCTGTTGATAGACAACCTGTCGCTGATCATTGGCTACATCATCATATTCTAGAAGATGCTTTCGAATATCAAAGTTTCGCCCTTCAACTTTGCGCTGAGCTTTTACAATGGCATTGGTT
>JAQWMF010000102.1 GCA_029246925.1 Porticoccaceae bacterium | reverse complement strand
GCCACCGAACCCCCGCAGGTTGCCGTCTGACAATCCCCCGCGGTCTGCTGAGCCGTCGGCAGGGGCGCCTCGGCTTTTGCGGGGTCATCTACGCAGTCATTATTATTGCAATCGTTAGTTGCTGATGTTTGACAGAATGGGCAGCCTTTACCGCTTACACAGCCGCTGTCGGCGGGCTGACTGCCACAGTGCCAACCGGCTTTAATAACCCCTACTCCGGCGTTGGTGGCTACCACTGAGCCGTCTTCTGCCACGGTGCCTAAACCTATGGCGACAAATTCTTCTAGGTCGTGGTCAAATGAGTACATCTCTACTTGGGCCCCCGGTGCATGCCCATCTACATTGGGCAAGCTGAGCCTTGCCGGTGGGTCAAATAGGGTGCCGGCGGGTTGTATGGTGACAATAAATTGCGGTTGCATGCCATTGGGTGGTGCCATGGGCACTGCGGAGGCATTGACCGAGGTCACTGAAATAAATCCCTCTTTGGCGCCATCGGGAAAGGTGACTGATCCCTTGGCTATATCTAGCTGAAAACCGGGGAATTTTTCGAGGGTTAAACTGATATCTTTTTTGCCGGCATATTGCGCGCCCTGTATATCCAGTTTTACCATATAGATGGGCGTGGCCATGGGGTTGTCGACACCGGCTATGGTGACTAGTTGATAACCTAAACTGGGGTATTCGCCACTGGCGAGGGCGGTGGAACCATCGGCAATGAGATGCACTGGCCCTACGGGGGCTTCGGTAATGGTAAAGCGCCCTTGATCGTTGCTGACTGCCTGACGAGTGGTGCCTTCTATGCGCAGGGTTACCCCCTGTAGCGGTTGGTCTTGGTTATTGAGCACTACACCGGATAGGCTGGTCTTGCCGGGGTCGGCGGGGATAAAGGCGCTGGCGGTAAAGCCGGCACTGAGGGTTTTGCCCTGTGGGCTGTCTATTAGGGTGGCGGTAACGCGCTGGGCGTCGAGCCCCTGTAGTTGCCCGAGTATAAATTGCACGCTGACACGACCGTCACTGTCAGTTTTAGCAATGAACTCTCCGGTTTGGTAGTCGTTTTTTGAGTCGTAGAAACGACCGCTGCCCTCTGTCACTTGAAATTTAACCCTTGAGCCGCTGACGACATTGGCACCGGCATCGGTTATGGCGACCACAAAGGGGGCTGGTAGCGGTTGTCCGGCGACGCCGCGCTGGTTGTTGCCGGAGTTGATGCTGATTTTGTTGCCGATTTTTGCTAAACCGCTGGCATTAAAGGTGATTTCACCCGCGTAGCCGGTGATGGTGGCGCGTACTTTGTGGTTGGCGGTGCCGACTCGCTGACCGAGGCGGAAGTTGGTCTGTGCTTCGCCGTCGGCATTGGTTGTAATGGCAACAGCGCGACCCTGTTGCTCGGTATTGGGTGCTAGGGCACCGGAGCCTTGGATAACCCGAAAGACTACGGCTTGATCGGCGACGGGGGCATCGGCATCATCGACTACTTTTACGGCTAGGGGTTGATCTATCACTGCGCCTATCTGGGCTGACTGATCTTGACCGCTAAGTAGCTGTAGTTTTTTGCCCAGAGGTTGCTTGTAGTGAATGGTAATGGTTTTTTGCGCGCTGTTACCCACCTGATCTGATGCGGTTAGGCTGATCTTGTTTTCGCCTAGTTGCAGTGGTATATCTTTGACTGAGTAGCTGCGATTGGACACTGTGCCAGCAATACCATTGGCGATCACATTGGCCTGATGCTGTTCGATGGTGCCGCGCACAATATCATTGATTAGGCCGGTCACTGTGACTTTGTCGCTGTATAGGGTTTTACCCGAGGTGGGTGATTCGACGGTGATGGTGGGCGGGGTCATATCCAGCGAGACGCTGATGGAGGCGGTGGAGACGTTATTTTGCCCGTCTACAGCTCGGGCAACTATGCTGTTGTGCCCTTCTCTAAGACTGACATCGGCGGTGAAGCGCCCATCATCAGGTGTTACTGGTGCGCCGTTGACGGTGAGGGCGATTATACCACCAGCTACTTTGCCACTGACTGTGACTGGTGTGGCACCTAGGGTTGTGAGACTGGCGGGGCTGTCGATGGTGATTGTGAGCTGTGGTTTAATTTTTAGCTTAACTGCTTTGGCTAGTGCCTGTTTTGCTTCGGCGCTGGCCTCTGTTGTTTTGCTAGCTATTTCAGCAATGGTTGTGGCTGTGTTTATACTGTTTGCCACTGCATCTACGGCCTGTGTATCGCCCTTAATGGTGTCGGCTTTGGCGGCATCGCTATCGGCTGTGGTTAATGCGGTAATGGCTTGTTGTTTGGCGGTTGCCAGTGCTTGATTAGCGCCGATTAGTGCATTTTGCGCGCCGGTTATGGCCTGTGTTTTTTGGGTTGCTATTTGGGCGAGGGTTGTGGCGGTATCTAGGGCATTTTCAATGGCGTTTGTTGCCTGTGTATTGCCGTTTATTGTGTCGGCTTTGGCGGCATCGATGGCGGCTGTGGTTAAGCCGGCTTGGGCTTTTTGTTTGGCGGCTGCCAGCGCTTGGTTGGCCTGAATTAGTGCATTCTGCGCGCCAGTTATGGCCTCTGTTGTTTTGCTAGCTATTTCAGCAATGGTTGTGGCTGTGTTTATACTGTTTGCCACTGCATCTACGGCCTGTGTATCACCGTTTATTGTGTCGGCTTTGGTGGCATTGCTGTCGGCTGTGGTTAAGCCTGCTTGGGCTTTTTGTTTGGCGGTTGCCAGTGCTTGGTTGGCTTGGATTAGTGCATTTTGCGCGCCGGTTATGGCCTGTGTTTTTTTGGTGTCTGTTTCGGCGAGGGTTGTGGCGGTATCTAGGGCATTTGCAATGGCGTTTGTTGCCTGTGTATTGCCGTTTATTGTGTCGGCTTTGGCGGCATCGATGGCGGCTGTGGTTAAGCCTGCTTGGGCTTTTTGTTTGGCGGTTGCCAGCGCTTGATTTGCTTCTTTAAACGCTTTTGTCGCTAGTATTGCCGCTTGTTTTTCTATGGCTTCTATCTCAACCCAATCTTTGGGTTTGCTGATGCTAATTATGCTTTTAATTGCTTCTGTTGCCTGTGTGTTGCCATTGATTCTGTCGGCTTCGGCGGCACCTGTGAATGCTATTACGCTGATGGTTATTTTGGCTGAATTTGAGTGTATTTCAGTATAATTTTTGTTGCTGATTTTGTAGCTTAACTCGTCTACTCCGGCGTAGCCAGCTGTTGGTGTGTATGTAAGCATTCCATCAGCTGCTAAAATTGCCTGTCCATACTTGGGTAAGCTGGTATGCATAAATTTGTTGTTGTTGCTTTCCGCTAGATTGATCTCTATGGGGGTATTGGCCATGGCGATTAGATGCTTGTCGCTGGCAATGGGTTTTGTGACTGCTGTGGATAGGGCTTGGCTGTTAGATCGGCTACAGGTATTGCCATTATCTCTACAGGCATTGATGCGGAATTGGGTTTTATCCAGATGCCATTGGCTGTTGTAGGGGAATACGTATTGATCACTTTTAACGGTGGCTAGAGTTTGCCAATTATTGCCGTTATAGGCGACTTCTACGCCATAATTATCGGTATATTTTGTGTTATTCCACGCGAGTTTAAGGCTGTTTAAACCCTGAGATAGGCTAAGCACTGGGATGTGGGGAACGAGTTTTTTGATATGGATGCTGTTTAGCCGCAACCAATAGGATTCGCGCTGCTTATATTCTACGTTGCTAACTATGGGCAGTATGCTATTTATCAATGTTGAGCTTAGGGCATCTATTGCGGTTAATTCTAAAATACGATAGGCCAATGGGCCCTGAGTTTGTTTGGCCTGAACCGCAGAAACTTTTACCACCAAACCAACATTATTATCCAAAACAAACCTATAGGCTTTATCTGTGTTTATATCATCCATAAGACTGATGACTGTCAGCTGTTGCCTACAGTCTTTTGAGACAACTTTTTTTACTTCAACAGTCTCAGTATAGGTCTCTTGGTCTGTATATGCCTCTATATCCGAGTATGTTTCTGTCACCGAGTAGGGTTCGGTGACCGTGTAATTTTCAGTAGCGGTGTAGGGTTCTTGTTCCTTATAAGTTTCTACTGCTCTGTAGCGTTGATCTTCCCATTTGAGTTCAAACGTGGTGTATGTTTCTGTCACCCAGTAGGGTTCTTCCCAACTGTGCCAACCCATGCCAAACGACCACCACCACCAAGGTGCGTAAACGGTGCGTGTTTTGAGAATCTGACGGGTCTTATATACAGGGTAAATGACGTTGGCGACCTGCGTGGTTTTCCATACCTCGCGGGTTTTGGTGACAGTGCGAACTTTTGATACCTGACGGGTTTTTTGCACCTGTCTGGTCTTTTTTACTTGCCGTGTTTTGTCTACTAATCGGGTCTTTTTAACGTCTCTGGTTTTCTGCTGGTATTCAATCTGGGTTTCTAGCACTGGCTTTTTGGTGGTAAAAAACAGGTTGTAGGTATGGGCTGCTGTTCGGTAGATGTAGGTATGACAGCCATAGTCGCTTGCTGTGAAATCTTCGGGGCTTGTGGATGTGAGCGCTTGGGGAAGTTCGGGGTCGTCATCGATCCATTGAGCTACAAGTGCGGCATTGTTGTAGTCGGGTTCAAGCGGTGGCAACGGCGACATGGCCTGCGCCTGTGTGGCACAGAGCAACCAATAAGATAGCCAGACAGACAGCCGTGTAAACTGAGGTTTGTTCATCCTTGATTCCAATATTCCATATACTACAAAACTTAGTTTTGCCTATGGAATTTGAAACCCTACCCAGCAACCCGCAACTATAAAATTGCAATTTGACAGACAGGCTCTGACCCATGTTTACCCACTACAGATCACCTTTGAACAACACTTAAAAAAGCCTGTATGCAAACTATGATCAGGATAAAACTACCATGCCCAGCTCGATTAACTATATTCCACGGCAGATCCTTACTAATCAAGTTAGCAGAATATTTTTGGGTAAGGCTGTGTTTTTGCAGAAAATTGCAAATCTATTCGTTTTAGACTTATTTTATTGCTATTTAGTACGCGCAGATGGACCCATCACGCGCGCTTAATCAATTAAGCTTGGCTTTTATAACCCCACTACATCGACACCTTGAACGTACCAATCCATGTCTAACAGAGCCTCTAAGGATAATTTCTCGCCCTCATCTACTACCGCACTTCCATCTTTTTTGATGATTGGCCCTGTGAAGGGGTATAACTCGCCGCTAGTAATAGCTTTTGTGGTTGCTTCGGCTATGCGTTTGATTTTTTCGGGCATATTTTTTAGGCTGCCCATAACGACCATGTTGACATCCATGCCACCAAAAGTATCTGTGCTGACCCAAGTGCCTTCGAGTACGGCTTTGGTTCTTTCAATATAGTAATCTCCCCAGTTGTTAATAATTGAGGTCAATACATAATCTGGTGCAAATGGCGTCATATCGGAGGCCTGACCAAAAGAATGAACTTTATTTTCTTCGCCAATCTGAACCACTGCCGTGGAATCTGTATGCTGGGTTAGAATATCAACACCCTGATCTAATAATTTTTTGGCCGCAATCGCTTCTTTATCTGGGTCAAACCAAGAATTGACCCAAATAACTTTCATTCTAAAATCTGGGTTAACTGACTGTGCTCCTAGTAAAAATGCATTGATTCCACGCATGACTTCGGGGATGGGAAAAGAAGCGACATACCCAGCTTGACCGGTCTTAGACAGGTGCCCTGCAATTTGCCCAATAACATAACGACCTTCATAAAAACGCGATGAATAGGTGGCAACATTTTCACGTCTTTTGTAGCCGGTGGCATGCTCAAATGTCACATTGGGATAACGCTTGGCAACTTTTAGCGTGGACTCCATATAGCCAAATGATGTGGTAAAAATCAGCTCGGCACCATCATTGACAAGGCGCTCTATGGTATTCTCAGCAGCAGTTCCCTCTTCTGGAACACCTTCTACATACAGTGTTTCTATTTGATCCCCTAGCCTGCGCTCTAGCGCTATGCGCCCTTGATCATGCTGATAGGTCCAACCGTGATCGCCAGGGGGCCCCAGATAAATAAAACCAACCTTTAGCTTTTCATCTAAATCAGACACCGAAACAACACCCATCAACGGCTGATAGAACCATAGAAACACGGCTCCGGCGAGCATTACAAAAAAAACAATAGCAAACAGTATTTTCGCCATTTCTCCTCCCTGAGAAATATACCCAATATGATCTTAGCCTAGCCTCCTGCTTTAGCTAAATAATGACGGCACAGCGATATTACACAATAATTAACTTCTGTATTTCGTCATTAATATTTTTACAGATTTACGCAATCTATCTAACGACTTTGATAATTCATGAATTTCGTCGTTGGTTTCAACAATAACGGACGTTTGAATATTGCCTTTACTCATATTCTCTGCTGCGACAGTGAGGTCGGTAATAGGTCGCGTAATTTTTCTGGCTAGTATCAAAATAATTATCGTTGCTAACAGCAGTGTCAGCAATGTAACCACAATGTAAAATTTGCGTGCTTTTGTTGCGGGCTCAAAAATTGCGTCTCTTGCGATGAAATTGACTAGATACCCTAAATTGCGATTATCATCAATACCATTGCCAACTGGCTTTACTGTGATGATGTTTTTTCCGTCAAAAAGCGTACTGGACCCTTTTAAACCGGTTATTTTTTTTCCTAACTTTGGCAAATCTTTTTGTAGTCTTTCGCCGGTATTTTTATCTCTCAATGAACCCCATAATTTGGTTTTATCGGGATGTGACAAATAGTATCCATCAGGATCTACCATCACTAACCGCTCATCTTTTGTGTAGGACGATTGCTGAAGTATTTCGAGAAAATTACTGGCCGATACATTAAATAGAAGTATGCCGTGAAGCTTGCCGTATCTGCCATAAACGGGCGTTCCATAGCGAATTACTGGACGCACGGGCTCTTTAATCTCGCCATTTTCACGGTATAAATCTAGATGGGATACCATTATCTCACCTGATTTTAATATGAGCGTGTTATTGACATAATAACGCCCTTTTCTGTCCTCTAATTGAGTCACAACTTCGCTTCTACCATCCACTCGGTCGACTCGCACAACCTCTTGGCCATATTTCGATAAAAAACGCAGTTGATGATACATAGGTCGCTGTTCTGAGAATGCTAAAAAATCTTTAGCCAAACGACCTCGGGCTGCCATTCTTTGCTCAAAACTTAGCTTTGGGTCTGTGAATTTTGTAATTAGGTCTTGCATCGACGTCGAATACCTAAAGTACAGTAGATCCGATTTAACCACTGACAAAACTCTGTCTAACTGCTTATTCAGTAGGGATATTTTGGTGTCCTGTTCCTTTAGGCTGTTATGCTGCAATACATTGATTGTGGAGTACACGCCGTAGGTGCTGACAGCAACCGTTGGTACTATGGCCAATACTAGGCATAGTGATAATATTTTGTAGCGTATGCTACTCATTTTCTATCTCCGATTGATGTACGAATATATCTTGTGGCTTTAACAAAAAATGAACGCTTTTCACCTTTACCATCTATTTCCAGCGTTATCAGATCGACTAATTTACCTAAATTATCTAGTGTCGGCTGGCGTGAAACCCGCCATTCTTTTACGGCTTCTTCAAAAATAATGTCACCCACTGGGCCAAAACTGTCTAGCAATATTTTTTTTAGGCCTTTCAAGTAGCTCTCAACTTTTTGCTCATAGGTTAATTCGGCAGGATCATCCTGCAACTCACTGCCTAGAGACCAAACGGGTATATCTTCTTTTTTATAATCAAAAACAGCTTCTTTATCATCGATGACTTTTAGTAAGCTGGGTTGAGAGGGTTTGTTTTTGGGTGGCGTTAAACCGTGCAACTTTACACTTTTTTCGATTGATTTAACGGTCATATAAACTAGGGATAAATTGATACCTTTGGCTGCCATTAACATGAGCAAAAAATCGTCATTTACTCGGTATGCGATTAACCTGTTTTCTTCTAACTCAATATGAATTTCATCATGGGCCCGATCGATAGCACGGGAGCCTGTAAATATTTTATCAATGAAGCGCCCCATATCTGTTAATTTATCTTGTATTACCGATGGAAACGTAGAGGCCATGATCTGTTCATCTTTGTAAATGCAACCATGACTGATACCGTCAAACGACACAGACTCATCTAGAATCTTGTTCATGTCAAGTTTGGACATTATGTATCTCCAATCGACAATTTTTTAAGATAACTACCAATTTGCGAGTACAGTTTTTTTATTGAACAGCCTCTGGCAAAAAGCACACCTAGACTGTGCTCCTTTCCTATAAAAACACCCAGGTTGTCGTCTTTGTTGCTGGTTAAGATAATGCTACTAACGGGCCCTAGTTCTGATGTTTGTTCAAAAAGCGGTGCATGACCAACGAGGAATCTTATGAAATGACCCAATTGCTCATCTTCAATAGTTGAGGCAATATCTTCGCCCTCTATATTAGTTTGTATAACGCCCTTAATGCCCTTTATCTGCATTATTTGATCAATATCATCATCTTCCATGATTTTATTTTCTCACCCTGTTAACTTATTTCCACAGCGCCTTATTCAGTAGGTTTTATCGCATATTGTGAATAAACAATTTGTTGCGCCGCCTTTTTTTTACCCTCGCCTCTATTTTATTCTAGCAGTATATTTTCAGGTTGTTGTTTTCATTTAGTCATTGGATTTATATGATTAAAAAATAATTTATCGGTGAAATTGTGTAATTTTTTAAGTTGATCACTTTTTAATCAACTCGGTTAGGAGTATGATTGCATCCCCTTGCCAAATGGATTTTGGTTTTTAATTAACCCAAATTTTAACCAAGATTAACGCAGATTTTCATTTGTTTACTATTGGCCCCTATCAAATAAACGGTAAAACCCTTCTGGCTCCTATGGCTGGGGTGACTGACCTGCCCTTTCGACAGCTGTGTCGAGAGATGGGCGCTGGGCTGGTGGTGTCTGAAATGGTGGCCTCTGATCCGACCACTTGGTCAACCCGAAAATCACGCCTGCGTATTCAATTTGGCGATGAGCCTTCACCTAAATCGGTGCAAATCGCTGGCTATGATCCGCAGATGATGGCTGCGGCGGCGCGCTTCAATGTTGAGCAAGGCGCGGAGATTATCGATATTAATATGGGCTGCCCTGCGAAGAAAGTATGCAAACGGGCGGCTGGATCGGCACTTTTAAAAGATCCTCAACTGGTGGAAAGCATTTTGCGCGCGGTGGTGGAGGCTGTGGATGTGCCTGTTACCCTAAAAATTCGCACTGGTTGGGACCGGCAGAATCGCAATGCTACCGAAATTGCGACAATTGCTGAGCAATCTGGCATTCAGGCGCTGGCGATTCATGGGCGCACTAAGGCGTGCAGATTTGTTGGCGAGGTGGAGTATGACAGCATTGCTAAGGTGGTTGATGCTATCTCTATTCCTGTTTTTGCCAATGGCGATATCACTTGCGCTACTCAGGCTGAAACTGTGCTTCATAAGACCGGTGCTAGCGGGGTGATGATTGGTCGTGGCGCTCAGGGTAATCCGTGGATATTTCAACAGATTAACCATTACCTTGAACATGGTGAGCTACCACCAGAACCTACGCTTGAAGAGGTGGGGAAAATCATGACACGACATCTAACTGATCTCCATGAATTTTATGGCGAGGTTGGCGGTGTCCGCATTTCGCGGAAACACATCGGCTGGTATAGCCGCTGGCTTGACGATGGTAAAGCCTTTACGAAAATATTTAACCAACATGAGACTCGATTGCAGCAACAGCAGCAGCTCTCGGAATTTTTCTCGAAATATCCACTTCAGGAGCGAGCTGCATGACCATAGAAAACAATACTCTAGACCCTATGGACGATTTGACGATGGATTCGCTAGTAATAAATCGACAACAATCATTAAGAGATCATGTAGCTGCTGCTATGCAGCGTTATTTTCAGGATTTGGATGGTCAGGATACTAATGA
Source organism: Porticoccaceae bacterium (assembly GCA_029246925.1). GTDB lineage: Bacteria > Pseudomonadota > Gammaproteobacteria > Pseudomonadales > Porticoccaceae > HTCC2207. The sequence continues at coordinate 45,616 of JAQWMF010000102.1, read as the reverse complement.
ATTATATAGCTTAGTAATGGCAGAGGTAGAGCCGCCACTGATTGAGGCGGCAATGAAATATACCCGAAATAATCAGAGTAAAACTGCCGCTTTGCTGGGTTTAAATCGCGGCACTTTGCGCAAAAAATTAAAACAGTACAACCTTCTTTAAATATCAGAGGATTAAATGAGCGAATTACGAAAAATCTCCCGAGCCCTAATTAGTGTGTCAGATAAAACTGGCATTGTTGAGTTTGCCCGTATGCTAAATGATCAGGGCGTTGAAATACTTTCTACTGGCGGCACATTTAGATTACTGAAAGAACAGGGTATTAAGGTTGTTGAGGTATCGGAATACACGGGCTTCCCTGAAATGATGGACGGTCGTGTAAAAACGCTTCACCCTAAGGTTCACGGTGGTATTTTGGGGCGCCGAGGGACTGATGAAGAAGTTATGGATAAGCACGGCATTAACGCGATTGATATGGTTGTGGTTAATCTTTATCCCTTTGCGGCAACCGTTGCTGACCCTAATTGCGAATTACCTACCGCGATTGAAAATATTGATATTGGCGGACCAACTATGGTGCGCTCGGCGGCTAAAAATCATCGCGATGTGGCGATTGTTGTCAATGCCGGCGACTATCAAACAGTGGCTGAGGAAATGCAGGCTAATCAGGGTCAACTGGACTATGAAACGCGATATCAGTTGATGGTTAAGGCGTTTGAACACACGGCGGCCTACGATGGCATGATCGCTAATCACTTTGGCGGACGCGATACGGAAAACCAAACCCGCAATTTTTCTGACACTTATAATGTTCAGTATAAGAAAACTCAGGATATGCGCTATGGCGAAAACCCGCATCAAAAGGCGGCTTTTTATACTGAGGCGAATCCAACTGATGCCAGTGTTTCTACGGCGACGCAGATTCAAGGCAAGGCGCTTTCTTTCAACAATATCGCTGATACTGATTCAGCCTTAGAAACCGTTAAACAGTTTGATGAGCCGGCCTGCGTGATTGTTAAGCACGCTAACCCTTGCGGTGTGGCTATAGCGGCGGATATTGCAACTGCCTATGAATTGGCATTTGCTACGGATCCTGAATCTGCGTTTGGTGGCATTATTGCTTTTAACCGCGAATTGGATGCCTCAACTGCGGCGGCTATTTGCGAGAAACAATTTGTTGAGGTAATTATTGCTCCCTCTGTGAGCGATGAGGCTAAAGCTGTGGTTAGCGCTAAGAAAAATGTGCGACTTCTTGAATGTGGCAACTGGAGCGATCAGCGCCCGCAAGATTTTGACTACAAACGAGTTAATGGCGGCCTGTTAATTCAGGATAGAGATAATGGCATGATCACTCAGGCTGATTTAAGCGTAGTGAGTGAGCGCGCGCCTTCTGAGCAAGAGATGGCGGATATGCTATTCGCTTGGAAAGTGGCGAAAATGGTTAAATCCAATGCCATTATCTACGCTAAAAATAATCAAACTGTGGGCGTAGGCGCTGGCCAAATGAGCCGCATTAATAGTGCGCGTATCGCGGCGATTAAGGCGCAACACGCGGGGCTTGAAGTGAAGGGCGCAGTCATGGCTTCCGATGCTTTCTTCCCTTTCCGCGATGGTATTGATAATGCTGGGGAAGCTGGTATTAGCTGTATTATTCAGCCGGGTGGGTCAATGCGTGATGATGAAGTCATCGCTGCGGCTAATGAGCAGGGTATGGCTATGGTGTTTACGGGTATGCGCCATTTCCGTCACTAAATTCTTGAGACTAAACCGAAGCGTTAATTAGCTTAAACTCTTCTAGTGCCAATTCGCGAGACTGTTTAACATCAACAATTGGCATTGGATAGTTGTTCCCTAGTTCGACATTGGCGGCACTTAATATCTCTTTAGGTGCTTGCCATGGGGCATGAATATACTTGGCTGGCAGTTCTGCCAACTCGGGCACATACTGACGAATATAGTCCCCTTGCTTATCAAACTTTTCACTTTGGGTAATCGGGTTAAATATTCTAAAGAATGGCGCTGCATCGGCACCACAGCCTGCGATCCATTGCCAGCCGGCGCTATTACTGGCTAAATCTGCATCTACGAGGCAATCCCAGAACCATTTAGCGCCTTCATGCCAATGTATCAGCAGGTTCTTTACTAGGAACGACCCCACTACCATACGCACCCTATTATGCATATAGCCGGTGCTATATAGCTCGCGCATACCGGCATCGATTAATGGATAGCCAGTTTGACCTCTTTGCCATGCAGTTAATGCCTCGCCGCTATTGCTAGCCCAGCCAAAGCGATCAAATTTTGTCTGTAAGTTTGTGTCTGGAAGCTGTGGAAAGTGATAGAGCAAATAGTATGAAAATTCGCGCCATCCAAGTTCACTTAAAAATACCCCAATATTTTCTTCATCGGCGGATATAGGACCCTGTTCCTTGGCTCTGTACCACGCAGTATTGGGTGATATCAGCCCAAAATGCAGGTAGGGGGAGAGGCGTGAAACATGGGCTTTACTTGGGAAATTTCTACCCTCTCGATAGTCGGCAATCCCCTGATTTAGAAAATTATCTAGAAGGCTGTCTGCCCTGTGCTCATCAATATCCCATATTTCCTTCATTGTACTATCCCACTTTATATCAGGTAGTAAAATAAGGTTTTCTATTGTAAGTGAACATTCACTTTTATCGAGAAGGTCAATGCTTTCTGGGGCCGCTAATGGTCTTCTTGGCGGCAAATAACCAAGGCAGCCTCGCTGGTAATAGGCGGTAAACACCCTGTACGGCGTTTGATCTTTTTTTAGTATTTCCCAGGGCTCCCAAAGTAGCGAGCCATTAAAACTTTTAACCTCTAGCCCTAGGCCTTTTAAATCACTTTTAAGCTGAGTATCCCGATTTAGCCGCCAAGGCTCATAACAGCGATTCCAATAAACCGACTTGGCTTTAAATACATCTGCTAAATGAGTGAAACATTCTAGAGGATCAGCTTTAAAAATATTCAGCTTACCCTGCAATGAATCGTCTAAAGCCTTTAACGCACCATGAAGAAACCAGCGACTGGCACCACCCATGGACCAAGAGCCAGCAGAATGATCATCCAAGATATACACTGGAATAATTTCACCCGCTTCACAGGCCTTAATTAACGCAGGGTTATCGGCTAGGCGTAAATCCTGTCGAAACCATACTATGACTGGAGATGCTGAATCTGTTTTCGACCTCATAGACACTTGCCTTATTAATAAATAATCACCCAATGCTACGTTGCCTGTTTTAGGATTGGATTAATCATGGTTTTATATCGCAATCGCAGCTTACTCTGCTACAATTCCGTGCTTAAAATCAACCTAACATTAAAGCTTCTTTAAATGAATATATTAGTTATTGGCTCAGGCGGCCGCGAACATGCATTGGCATGGAAAGCATCACAATCTTCAAATGTAGGCACCGTATTCGTTGCTCCGGGTAATGCCGGCACAGCCATCGAGCCTGGCCTTGAGAATGTTGCCATTGGCGCTGACAACTTTAATGCCTTAGCTGAATTTGCTCAGAAAAATTCGGTTGGTCTTACTATCGTTGGCCCTGAACAACCGCTGGTTGATGGGGTTGTCGATTATTTTAATGAGCGACAGCTACCTATTTTTGGCCCCTCCTCCGGCGCTGCACAACTCGAAGGATCTAAATCTTTTACTAAAGATTTCTTGGCTCGCCACCAAATACCAACGGCTGAATACGAGACATTTACTGAGGTAGACCCAGCGCTAGCTTATCTGAAGCAAGTAGGCGCTCCCATCGTAGTTAAAGCCGATGGATTAGCTGCAGGCAAGGGCGTTATTGTTGCTATGGACCTCCAAGAGGCTGAAGAGGCTGTTCGCGATATGCTGGCAGGCAATGCATTTGGCGAGGCCGGCCACCGTGTGGTTATCGAAGAGTTTCTTGATGGTGAGGAGGCTAGCTTTATTGTGATGGCAGATGGCGTTAATGTCCTGCCAATGGCAACCAGCCAAGATCACAAGCGCGTTGGCGCGGGAGATACTGGACCCAATACTGGCGGTATGGGGGCTTACTCTCCAGCACCTGTGGTAGACGATGCTATCTATCAACGCATTATGGATGAGGTGATTTATCCTACAGTTAAAGGGATGGCCGATGAGGGAAATAGTTACACTGGGTTTTTATACGCTGGCTTGATGATTATGGCTGACGGAACGCCCAAGGTGATTGAATATAACTGCCGCTTTGGCGACCCAGAAACACAGCCCATTATGTTGCGCATGCAGTCTGACCTAGTCGATCATTGTCTTGCAGCATTGGATGGTCAACTCGACACACAGCAAACGACTTGGGATAGCCGTCCAGCCGTTGGTATTGTTTTGGCCGCCGGCGGTTACCCTAGCGCCTATAATAAAGGGGAGGTTATTTCTGGCTTGCCTGAATTAAACGCAGACAGTTCAGAGGTATCGGTCTCAGAAAAAGTGTTTCATGCTGGCACCCAGCAGATTGAATCGAATATCTGCACCAACGGCGGCCGAGTACTTTGTGCTACAGCTTTGGGGGGCACTGTATTAGATGCCCAGCAACAGGCCTATCAACTAGCCTCGTCAATTAGCTGGGAAGGAATGTTTTTCCGCGAGGATATCGCATGGCGCGCAATCCTTAGAGCGCAAAAAAACTAAAAGGAATCGCAGCGCGATAGGTATGTATGTCTGATTTGGCTTTTTTTCAGAACGATATCTCTTTCAGTGCCTATGGCGCTAGTCATTCTGTAGTACTGCTAATCGCACTTGGGTTTCTGACACTTATTTTTATTGCGAATAAAAAACTTAGCCATCAGCAGAATCTAATGATTGGCCGATTTATAGCCATCTTTCTTGCCCTAAATATTGTGGTTTATACCGTTTTTGAAATAGCGCTGGGTCGATTTACCCTAGCAGAAGATCTACCCTTATCGACGTGCAATCTTTTTGCTATTTTGGCTCCATGGCTATTTTGGCGACCAAACTTTAAATTTTTTGTAGTCGTGTATTTTTTGGTGATGGTGGGCACCTTGCAGGCCGTGATTACCCCCGATCTATATACCGGATTTCCAAGTTATGGCTTCTTTAAATATTGGATAACCCATGTCGGATTAGTTCTTTTGGTGATCCATTATCTTGTTTGCTTCGAACTTTATCCAACGGCAAAAAGCATGCTAAGCGCATTTGTCTGGCTTAATATTTACGTATTGGCACTAATGCCGATCAATTATTTATTAGATGCTAATTATTTTTATTTAATGGCAAAACCTATCAACCCGTCGATGCTAGATTATTTTGGCCCATGGCCAATTTACATTCTGGTTGCAGAATTTCTTGCGATGGGTTTTTTTGCTATCGCTATGTTGCCGGTTATACTATTAAGGAAAATAGCCATAACAACTACAGATTAAATGTTTAGGTGTAATATTAATGGGACAAAGACAGCTTTCACTGCTCGATAAATTACTGGATCAAATTGACTCTGGTTTGCGCACCTCCTTTGGCAACGCACCTACCCCTCAGCGCGTGTCCCCCGCTAAAACACTTGATGAACCTGAGTTAACTGAACAGGAGCGTCAACATACTATTGGATTAATGCGCGTTAACCACGCGGGTGAAATATGCGCGCAAGCACTCTATCAGGGGCAGGCGCTAACCGCTAAGCTACCTGAAGTCGGCGACAAAATGAAGCAAGCTGCTGAGGAAGAAATTGATCATTTGGCTTGGTGTGAAGAACGTATTAATGAGCTAGGCGGAAACACCAGTGTTCTTAATCCTGCATGGTATGCCATGTCATTTACACTCGGAGCAGGTGCTGGGCTAATAAGCGATAAGCTGAGTTTAGGCTTTGTTGCCGCCACTGAAAATCAAGTTTGCAGCCATCTTGAAAGCCACCTCGAGGCGCTTCCCCTCGAAGATAATAAAAGTCGCTCGATCATTGAGCAAATGCTAGTTGATGAGGCTCATCATGCCGAATCTGCACTTTCCGCTGGCGGTCACAGATTCCCAAAACCGATCAAGGCATTGATGACGCTAGTGTCTTCAGCTATGACCAAAAGTAGCTATAGAATCTAGTATTACTCTTACTTACTTGAAATACTTTCGCGATCGGCATCAAGATTTTGCTGCCATCCATTAATCAAATTAACGATCTGATTAGCTACCCAACTATGAATCGGCGAACTTGCGGTTCTATTGTGCTGCAATAGGGCCATTGGAATTGTACCCACATGGGGCAATCCCGCGGGATAACGTTTACGCACAATTCTGTACATTTCACGATCTAAAGCCATGCCATATTTAGCGGCTACCATTAGGCAATCTGTACCACAAACCGTTTCCATTGCCGTCATTAACTGATTGGTAACTAGCGCTTTTTTTCGCTTTCTTCCCAGATCCCGCAGTGCCTTATCAAATCGAGCATCAGTTCGCGCACTCACCCGTTTTGAAATAAGTAAGTAATACTGCACAAAGGGATACTCTAATATTTCATCAAGGGTAACTTCAGAATTGTTGGCTAGGGGGTGCCCCTCCCTCATCCATATTGAGGGGGTAAAAATAGCTAACCTTTTGGAGGAAATATCCTCAGTCACTCCGCGCTCAACATCAATGGCAAAGTCCAACACTCCCTCTGCCAATTCGCCTTCTACAGAGTCGGTTTCGCTGGAAATGGATAGGATTACATTAGGCGCATGCTCAGTAATTACGCGAGTTAATTCAGAAACCAATGAGATAGCCACAAATTCCGGAACTGCAATATTGATTTCACCCACATAGGTTGCAGGATCAAACTCTCCCTCGCTAACCATCTCTAACACTGTATCAAGCAAGCCTGGCAATCGCATTTGCAGCGCTCTGGCTCTTGGGGTGGGAACTAGCTCATTGCCGGTTCTTGTAAACAGCGGGTCTTCTAGCTGGTCTCGCAGGCGTTGCAAAACTCGACTCATGGCCGGCTGAGTTATAAATAGTCGCCCAGCGGCTTTAGTGACGCTTTTCTCTTCCAATAGCGCCTGCAAAGACACCAATAAATTTAAGTCTAGCCGAGATAGTCTTTGGAGATTCATCACCGCTCCTATGGTTATTACCAAAACGCATAATGTTAATGCAAACAATGCATTAGAATTATGGCATGAAGCACCATATAGTATCAACCATAAAGCCATGACTAATCGGCTTGAACGATTTATAAGTTTTAGCGCTAAACCAACAGCGACAAACTAAAGGCAGTTTAAACGTTAAGCATCAAGATGCCTGATGAATGCGAACGGTAACAAACCCCTCTTATATCCTTGCTTTAGGATTTTTTTAGGACCCTCACAGGGTCCTTTTTTTTGCTTAGCATAGGGTCATAACAAAATGTAATGACAATTATGCATAAAATGCATTGGATTAATGTTAGCCCGAACATTAGAGTGCGCGCCTTAGAAAGATAGCTACCCCTTAGCAGCTTTCTTCCCCAAACCCCTCTTTGCGATTTGTCCAAAGAATTTATAGGGAGCCAACCTTTGGCTCCCTTTTTTTTGTCTAAATTTTGTATCGACTTACTGAATTTCGTAGCTATGGCTCATAGCAACCCCAGCCGCTCCAAGCATAATTGAAGCAGAGCAGTATTTTTCTGCCGATAGGTCGACGGCACGTTTTACTTGTTTCTCTTTTAGGTCACTGCCAGTAATAATAAACTTAATATGTATCTTGCTAAATACTGCAGGGACAGCATCTGCCCGCTCGGCCTCAACCTCAGCTCGGCAATCTACTATTTGTTGGCGGCCTTTCTTTAGCATCGCAATAACATCGTAGGAAGCACAGCCCCCAAGGCCTAAAAGAAGCATTTCCATTGGGCGCACACCCATATTTCTACCACCCTGCTCTGGCGCACCATCCATAACCACTGAGTGCCCGCTACCTGACTCCCCTAAAAACATAACGCCATCTACCCACTTTACTACTGCTTTCATTTTAATAACCTCTAACCAACCGATACATTTAATTTTTTATTTTACCAGTGAAGGCACGCAAGTAGCAGTATTGTTTACTAGTATTGAAATGTCCCTTCATATTATGGGAAATCAAACATCTAATATTTCCAAAACACAAGACTAGGAGATATAAATTGACCAATAATCGAGCCTTTGACCCCTTGAAAAATTTAGGTGATCTTCTTACGCATTGTCGAAGACGAACGTATAAACCTAAAAGTATTATTATTCATTCTGGTGATTTCAGCACCTCGCTATTTTATATACTGAAAGGATCTGTAGCCGTTGTGGGAGAGGATAGTGAGGGTAAAGAAATAACCCTATCCTATCTTAATACTGGAGATTTTTTCGGTGAGATGGGGCTATTTGAACAGCGTCGTCGCAGCGCGTGCATCAGGGCAAAAACCAAATGTGAATTGGGCGAAATTAGTTATCTGAAGTTTCATTCACTGAGCACTAAATGCCCTGAGCTTATGTTTGCCATCGCTCGACAAATCTCATTGCGCCTTGCCCATACATCGCGCAAGGCCTGTGATTTAGCCTTTCTTGATGTCAGCGGTCGCGTAGTACGCGCTCTTCTTGATCTATGTAATGAGCCAGATGCCCTGAAAAAAACAAACGGCACGCAAATTCATATTACTCGCCAAGAAATTGCTAGATTGGCTGGCTGCTCCAGAGAAATGGCAGGCAGAATACTGAAAGATTTGAAAGCGAAACAACTAATTTCACTTTATGGAAAAACCATCGTGGTACTAAAAACCAGCCAGAATCAGCTATCACTGATGCCGCTAGCACCAACAATACTTTAACTGAAAAGATGTTTGAGTTGCTGCCCTGGGTCCTCGCAGCGCATAAGAGCCTCGCCCACTAGAAAGGCATGCACATTGTTGTCTCTCATAAGCTGAACATCATCGCCACTGTGGATGCCGCTCTCTGTAATCACCATTCGGTCACGGGGAATTTGATCTAGCAACTGAAAAGTATTGTCCAATGAAACCTCGAAGGTATGAAGGTTTCTATTGTTGATACCCACCATGGGATTATCTACAGCAAGCGCAATCTCTAACTCTCGCTGGTCATGCACCTCAATCAAAACATCCAAGCCTAAAGAAAGCGCAGCGGCATGCAAGCTGTAAAGCGCCTCTGGCTGTAGCGCTGATACGATTAACAGCACACAATCTGCCCCGAGCGCTCTTGATTCATACAACTGATATTCGTCTATTATAAAATCTTTGCGAATAACGGGAAGATTGCAGGACGCTCGCGCATCTTTAAGATATTGATCAGCACCCTGAAAAAAATCCACATCGGTAAGCACTGACAAACAAGCCGCACCGCCACGCTCATAGCTTTTGGCAATTTCAATCGGATCAAACTGCTCTCGAATAACGCCTTTGCTCGGCGAAGCCTTTTTTATCTCGGCAATAACCGCTGACTCACCGGCTGATATTTTTGCCTGTAAAGCCTTCGCAAAACCGCGCGGCGCAGAGACGTTTTCGATCTGTGATTTTAGCTGATCAATACTGACTACAGCCTTTCTGTCTGCAATTTCTTGCGCCTTTCTGGCCAATATTTTCTTTAATACCGTAGGTGTTTCATTACTCATAATGTTCTCTTTAAAAAAGACTTAGCTGTCAGCCTGAGCTCTGGTAAAGGCGGCAAAATCACTAATTTTAGTTCTAGCCAATCCCGATACAATGGCATCTTGCGCCATTGCTACCCCCTGTTTCATATCAGTCGCACAGCCCGCAACATAGAGTGCAGCACCAGCATTTATGGCAATCAGATCTGCTGCTTTTTCAGCACTTTCTCCCTGCTGCTTACCCAAGGCGTCGGAAATAATTTCGAAGGATTGTTGTGCATCACTGACTGATAGCCCTTCTAGGCTCTGACGAACATTAAAAAATGCTTCAGGCTTAATAGTATATTCAGTGATCTCGCCATTTCGGAACTCAGCCACAAAGGTTTCATCTGCAATACTAATTTCATCTAAACCATCTGCAGAATTGACCACCATAATATGCTTGGCTCCCAGTCGCCCCAACACTTCTGCCATGGGACGGCAAAGAGATCGATCATAAACTCCAATCAATTGCTGATCCACACCTGCAGGATTAGTCATTGGCCCTAAGATATTAAAAATAGTTCGCAGACCCAGCTCTCGCCGAGGCCCTATGGCATGCTTCATTGCGCTGTGATGGGCTGGTGCAAACATAAACCCTACCCCCAACTCGTCAACACAGCGAGACACTTGCTCTGGACTGAGGCTAAGGTTAACGCCAGCGGCTTCAAGTAAATCCGCTGCTCCACTACTGCTGCTTACTGAACGGTTGCCATGCTTAGCAACTCGACCACCCGAAGCCGCAACCACAAAACTGGAGGCTGTGGATACATTAAATAGATTGGATTCATCGCCGCCCGTTCCTACGATATCAACCAAATAATCACCAGATACCTCAACGCCAGTAACCAGCTCGCGCATTACTTCAACTGCGCCAGCAATCTCATCAATGGTTTCGCCTTTCATGCGCAAGGCAACAAGAAATGCGCCAATCTGTGCAGTAGTTGCTTTACCCGTCATAATCTGCCGCATCACATCGCGCATGGCTGCAGATTCTAAATTCTTGTTATTTACCACGCTGTCTAATGCTTGAGTAATATCCACAAGTTAACCCTTTAAAAAGTTATTTAGCAGGTCATGACCATGCTGTGTAAGAATAGATTCTGGATGAAACTGCACCCCCTCCACTGCCAACGCCTTATGCCTCACACCCATAATTTCGTCTAAGGATCCATCATCACTTTGGGTCCACGCAGTGACCTCTAAACAGTCTGGAAGTGTGTCCTGATTTATCACCAATGAGTGATATCGAGTGGCTTCATACGGATTGGTCAAACCTGCAAATACACCGCTATTATTATGGTAAATCATCGAGGTTTTACCATGCATTACCTGCTTGGCTCGAACTATTTCACCACCAAACGCCTGCCCTATACTCTGATGCCCCAAACAGATGCCTAGAATAGGAACTTTTCCAGCAAAATGCTTGATTGCTTCAACCGATATACCAGCTTCATTGGGCGTACAGGGACCGGGAGAAATAACAATTTTCTCCGGTGCAAGCTGCTCAATTTCAGCAATGGTTATCTGGTCATTGCGGTGAACCTGAACATCTGCACTGAGCTCAGCTAAGTACTGCACCACGTTATAGGTGAACGAATCGTAGTTATCCACCATTAAAATCATTTTTTCACCTCAGCACTCACCATGGCTGCAGCACGCATGACCGCACGCGCTTTATTCATTGTTTCTTTCCATTCCAGCTCGGGCTTCGAATCGGCAACAACCCCGGCCCCAGCTTGGACATGTAACATGCCGTCTTTAATGACCGCTGTACGAATAGCAATCGCAGTATCCATATTGCCATTCCAGCCGATATAGCCAACTGCACCACCATAGATGCCGCGCTTTACAGGTTCAAACTCATCAATAATTTCCATCGCGCGAATTTTGGGCGCGCCACTGAGGGTGCCGGCGGGAAGAGTCGCTTTCAACACTTCAATCGGCCCCATATTGTCAGTTACATCACCAACAACATTGGACGTAATATGCATCACATGAGAGTAGCGCTCAACGACCATTTTTTCGGTTACTTCGACGGATCCGGACTTGCTGATACGGCCCACATCGTTACGCCCTAAATCAATCAGCATTAGATGCTCAGCTATTTCTTTAGGATCGTCGAGCATATCTTGCTCTAAGGCTAAATCTTCTTCTGCAGTTTTGCCTCGACGCCGAGTGCCCGCGATTGGCCTAACCGTTACCTGACCATCTTCCAATCGAGCAAGAACCTCAGGCGATGAGCCCACAATATGAAAATCATCCAAGTTTAAAAAAAACATATAGGGCGAAGGATTAAGGCGCCGCAGTGACCGATAGAGGTTTAAAGGGGAGGCTGTAAATGGCGCAGATAGGCGCTGCGATGGAACTACCTGCATCGCATCGCCGGCCATAATATAGTCTTTGATCTTATTCACTGACTCAAGAAATGCTTCACGCCCAAAGCTGGACTTAAAAGCATCTTCCGAGAGCTCATCTTTAGACCCTTTTACTTCGGGCAACTGCGGGGTAGGCATAGCCAGCTTTTGCTGTATCTCATCTAAGCGAGCATTTGCCTGCTCAAGCCCACCCGCTTGCTCAGCATCCACATGAACCACTAGCATTAGTGTGCCTGATAGATTATCAAAAATGGCCACTTCATCAGATGCCATCAGTAATATATCTGGGGTGCCTAGCTCATCTTTAGGCTCAGACTTGGCTAGCCTCGGCTCGACATAGCGCACCGTATCATAACCAAAGTAGCCCACTAGCCCACCGGTAAATCTCGGCAAATCAGGCAAGTCGGGCATACTAAAAAGCTGGCGAAAGCGCTCAACTTCGGCCATTGGATCATCGGTCTGTCGATTAACCATGGGCTTACCGTCTCGAATAATTTCTAAACGCTGGCCATAAACTCTGAGTACTGTGGACGTTTGTAGACCAATCAGTGAGTAGCGACCCCACTTTTCTCCGCCCTGCATAGATTCAAAAAGGTAGGAGTTAGGGCCATGAGCTAACTTGAGATAAACGCTCAATGGCGTTTCAAAATCAGCTAAAACTTTACGAGTCACCGGGATACGGTTAAAGTTTTGGCCTGCGAGTTCGGCGAATTTTTCAGGGGTCATTTGGAATTCCTAGCACTGTAAGCGGATTATTTATGGGGCACCAACCGTCCCCGACGATACTATAGGTACCATCGCCACCGCTGGCGGCATGTCGCCTGCTTTGCAAAAACACTTTGCTTCAAAATCCAACCCTCTTCATTGACCCTTATTGTAGCCAATATTCTGCTGTCCGTAAATTAACCTATCGAGCTCAGCTCAGCTCGCATCTGATCAATCACTTCTTTGTAGTTAGGCTGACTAAAGATAGCCGAGCCCGCCACAAAGGTATCCGCACCAGCAGCAGCAATCTCTTGTATGTTGCCAACGCCAACCCCACCATCAACTTCAAGCCGAATATCAAAGCCGCTATCATCAATAATTTTTCTCGCCTGCTTTAGTTTGTCCAGCGTTGAGGGTATAAATTTCTGTCCGCCAAAACCTGGATTAACTGACATCAGTAATAGCATATCTAACCTGTCGAGCACCCAGTCCGTTACATCCAACCCTGTAGCTGGATTTAGAACAAGACCTGCTTTACAGCCCAAATCTCGAACTAACTGCAGGGATCGATCAACATGCTGAGAGGCCTCGGGATGAAAGGTAATATAGCTAGCACCCGCATCGGCAAACATGCGAATTAGATCATCCACCGGCTGTACCATTAGATGCACATCAATTGGCGCCGTGACACCATGGTCTCTAAGCGCTTTACACACCATAGGGCCAATCGTTAGGTTGGGTACATAATGGTTATCCATTACATCAAAATGCACGATATCGGCACCTGAATCTAGCACGGTTTCTACCTCTTCGCCCAAGCGAGCAAAGTCGGCTGCTAATATAGATGGAGCAATTAGATAATCTGTCATAAAACACCCATTTAAACGGAAGACGTAATAATGCTAGAGAATGGTTTTAGGTGCAAATGATTTGAGGGTAAATTTAAGTAGATAGGCTCAGTCGTGCTTCAATAATAGGACCCAACGCTATAATTATGCTATCTAACTATGTCACAATAAACCTTACTATTTAATTTGGCGGGTTTTTGGATTATGGAAAAATCTTTAGGGGTCGTAATGGATCCTATTCAGTCTATCAACTTCTATAAAGATACTACCCTTAGCATTTTGCTTGCGGCACAAAATCAAGGCTTTAAGCTTTTCTATATGGAGCAAAAGGACTTATTTTTGGAAAATGGCGCGCCTTTTGCCGAGGTGCGCCCGCTGCGAGTATTTGATAACCCTGACTGCTGGTATGAGCTTGATAATCGAAGCGCAGTACCCTTAAATGAGCTAAACGCTGTGTTAATGCGCAAAGATCCGCCGTTTGATAGTGAATATATTTACTCCACTTATATCCTAGAAGCGGCTGAAAAACGTGGCACCTTGGTTGTTAACAAACCACAGAGTCTTCGCGACTGCAATGAAAAGGTATTTGCTACAGAGTTTTCCCAGTGCACTCCGCCCTTGATGGTGAGTCGAAGCCTAAAGCGCCTAAAAGCTTTTTTACAGGAGCATCAAGAAGTAGTCTATAAGCCCCTTGACGGTATGGGCGGAACCTCAATTTTTCGAGTAAAATCCGGTGATCAAAATCTTAATGTTATCTTGGAAAATCTTACCCAGTACGGCAATGAAACCATTATGGCGCAGAAGTATTTGCCAGAAATTTCTGATGGCGACAAGCGTGTTCTAATTGTGGATGGCGAGGTAATTCCCTTTTGTCTAGCGAGGATTCCATCTGCCAACGATTTTCGCGGCAATCTGGCTGCCGGCGGTCAGGGTGAAGTAAGGCCGTTATCGGACAGGGATCAGTGGATCGCTGAACAGGTGGCCCCCGTATTGGTTGAGCGCGGCCTATTATTTGCTGGGCTAGATATTATTGGTGATTATCTCACCGAAATTAATGTGACTAGCCCGACCTGCGTGCAAGAAATTGATAACGCGCAAAATACCGAGATTGGCGATAAATTAATTGCAGCTATTGATCGCCGCCTTAACTAGTCAAGCCACCAAACAATTGACTTTAGCTTGTTTTTCTTGGGAACAGGCCTCATATTGTTAACCATGGGATCATCTTTGAAAAAAATCATTAACAGCCTTAAAAATCATTTCCTTGTGGCAATGCCCGGACTGCATGATGAAAACTTTTCTGGCAGCGTAGTCTACATTTGCGAACACAATACAGAGGGCGCAATGGGGCTTATTATTAACCAACAATTAGATATACCCGCAAAAGCTGTTTTTGACCGACTTGACCTTGAACAAAAAAGTGACCGAGGAAATGACTTGATTTTTGATGGCGGCCCCATGCAACAGGATCGCGGATTTATTTTGCATAACACCAGCGAGAAAAAGTGGGAATCCACTATTCATATTGGCGGGGATGTTAGTTTATCTACATCAAAAGATATTCTCGGCGATATCGCCCTAGGAAGCGGCCCAAAAGATTCGCTTATCACGTTGGGCTACTCTAGCTGGGAGGGCGGACAGCTAGAGAAAGAATTACAAGAAAATAGCTGGCTTACCATCCCCGCTGATTCAGCCATTATTTTTAATACCGACTGCGCCCAACGAGCGCATGCCGCCGCCTTATCCATCGGCTTAAATTTAGACGCCCTAGCCCCAGACTCCGGACATGCCTGATTCTAAAAAACACCAAACCCTGATGGCCTTTGATTATGGGCTGCGACAGATTGGCGTGGCGCATGGCCAAACTCTGACATCAAGTGCCGAGGGCGTAGGTATCTTAAAAGCATCTGATGGCGTTCCCAACTGGGATCAGGTGCATTCATTACTCAATGAATGGAAACCCGGCTTACTCTTGGTGGGATTGCCTCTTAATATGGACGGTAGCGAGAGCGAACTGAGCCGCCTAGCTAGAAAATTTGCTCGCAGATTACACGGTCGCTTCAATTTAGACGTGCTAATGGTTGACGAGCGCCTAACCAGCCAAGACGCTAAGTCATCATTGAGAGAGGCAGGCTCTAGCAGAGAAGGCGGCAAAGTTGATTTAACTAAAATCGATCATCTTGCCGCCGCCCTTATTTTACAAAGCTGGCTAGATCAGCCAAGCCTAGGCCAAAAGCCCTAGCTCGCCCAGCGAGATGTCACTTTTGACGATGTCAGATCGCGACTTACAAGACCTTTGCCCACCAACCTGCTAAGACTTTGATCCATGGTCGTCATTCCCGATGCCGCTCCGGTTTGAAGCGCAGAATGAATTTCAGCCACACGATCACTGCGGATCAAGTTTTTGATAGCGGACGTTGTCACCATTATCTCACTAGCGACAACACGACCACCACTTTTGCGCCTTAGCAGCGTTTGGGATGCCACTGCCTGTAATGATTCTGCAAGCATAGTGCGCACTAACTGCCTTTCTTCAGAGGGAAACATATCAATAATGCGGTTTATCGAAGCGGCAGCACCAGCCGTATGCAGTGTTGCCAGAACTAAATGCCCTGTCTCAGCGGCCGCAAGGGCCATTCTGACCGTTTCTAGATCGCGCATTTCGCCAACCATAATCACATCTGGATCCTCACGCATCGCAGATCGTAAGGCGCGATCAAAACTACTGGCATCTCGACCTATTTGGCGCTGATTAACTACGCTTTTACTGCTTGAATGAACATACTCAATCGGATCTTCAAGAGTGACGATATGTTTGCGACTAGAATCATTAATATGCTTAATCATTGCCGCCAATGTGGTCGATTTACCAGAACCAGATGCTCCAGTAATCAGAACCAAACCACGGGGTTTTCCTGTTATTTTTTGATAAATTCCACCTAAGCCGAGCTCCGCCAAAGTGGGTATAGCAAGAGGGATAGCCCGAAATACTGCCGTTATACCGCGGTGCTGTTTAAAAATATTAACTCTAAAACGAGCGCGCCTAGATAATTCCCAAGCAAGATCTATTTCAGAATTTTTTTCAAATAATCCAACCTGCCTATCGCTCATAAGCCCATAGACTAGGCGCTTAATTTGTGGCTGCTCAAGGGGTGGCAGTGATGTTGCTTGCATTTCGCCATCAATTCGCAAAATGGGCGGCAAGCCTGTGGAGAGATGCAGATCTGAGGCCCCTGCTTCAAGAGTTATTTCGAGTAAATTTGAGATTTCCATAATAATTTCCAATCCTTTGAATTATTAGTATATGACAATTGTTACAAAGTTATTGCTGATCGCCTATAAGGTCGTCAAAATACTCCATGTGATACCGTTACGACCACGATAACAATATATTTAATATAGCATAATAAAATGCAGGCAAATTAATATCGTATTTTTCCATACCAATGTAGACTTAAACCCTATGGAAATCATTGAAAAAAATATTTCTGCAGTGATGGCGCGAATTGAACATTCCGCAGCTAAAGCAGCGCGCGATCCACAGACTTTGCAGCTTTTAGCTGTAAGCAAAACCCGTAGTGAAGAAGACATTCAACTCGCTTTTTCTAAGGGTCTAAGTGCATTTGGTGAAAACTATTTGCAGGAAGCGCTCAATAAAATAAAGAGCTTGGCATCAATCTCCGCCGAGTGGCACTTTATTGGCCCGCTTCAATCTAATAAAACCAAACAGGTGGCTGAAAATTTTAGCTGGGTTCATACTGTAGATAGATTAAAAATTGCCAAGCGCTTAAATGATCAAAGACCTGAAAGCTTAGGCCCATTAAATATCTGCCTGCAGATTAACATTGATAATGAGCCAAGCAAGTCAGGTCTTATGCCTGATCAAGCCTGGGATTTAGCCCAGTCGATCAGCGAACTGCCGAACCTGTGCTTACGCGGACTTATGGCAATCCCTATGGCGCGCCATGATATAGATAGCCAGCGTCGACCATTTCGCGACCTGCGCTTGCTGAAAGAAGAAATTAATCGACAACTGGACAATTCTCAAAAACTAGATACTCTCTCAATGGGAATGTCTGGAGATATCGAAGCAGCTGTCCTTGAAGGGGCCACCATCTTGCGCGTGGGTACAGATATTTTTGGGCCAAGAACTGGCAAAGCCACATTATGAGGAATTTAAAATACCATGAGTAAAATAGTCTTTATCGGCGGCGGCAATATGGCGTCATGTCTTATTGGCGGCATGCTAGCCAATGGATTTTCCAGCCATGACATTATGGTCAGCGAGCCTAATGAGGCCTCACGCCAGCGAATTGCATCGACTCATGGAATATTAACGACCAAAGACAATATAGCCGCTGTTTCTCAAGCAGATATTGTGGTGTTGGCCGTTAAGCCACAAATTTTGGGGGCGGTCGCATCACCCCTTGCTACCGCTCTAGGCCATGGGCCTATTGTGGTTTCAATTGCTGCAGGCATTCCAGTAAGTGCACTGCAAAACTGGCTGGGTCAAACATTAAAAATAGTCCGCGCCATGCCCAATACGCCGGCTATGGTACAGTCTGGCGCCACCGGCCTGTTTGCCAGTCAATCACTTAGTGCAGACCAACAATCAATCATTGAAAATATATTTACAGCTGTAGGCTATGCCTGCTGGGTTGATCAGGAGTCGCAAATAGATGCTGTGACTGCGGTGTCCGGAAGTGGCCCTGCCTACTTTTTCTTAATCTATGAAGCTATGCTAAAAGTGGCTCAAGAGTTAGGTCTTGATAACCAAACATCCTCTCAGCTAACCCTGCATACGGCCTTGGGCGCTGCACGTTTAGCTCTAGCGTCTGATAAGACCCCAGAAGAGCTTCGCCAGCAAGTAACATCACCAGGGGGAACAACTCAAGCGGCAATCGAATCGTTCCAATCTCAAGATCTGGAGAATGTTTTTCGTGTAGCAATGACTGGCGCATTAGACCGTGCCAAAGAAATGTCTGATGATTTTGCAGGTTAATATCGCCCACACTGGCTGTCTAAGCCCTCAACGACCTAATTGAGTTTTTGACTATGAATGAAACAGTAATTTTTATTTTAAAGTATGCCACAGACATCATTGCCACCCTGCTTTTGATTCGGTTTTTACTTCAACTAACACAGGCTGATTTTTATAACCCCGTTTCTCAGGGCATACTTAAGATCTGCACGCCGATTGTTGCACCACTACAAAGATTAATGCCAACTATGGGGCGCTTTAATCTGGCCGTATTGACGGCTGCCATTTTGGTTAAGTGGAGCTTTTTTATCCTGATAGCGGCGGCAAATGGATTGCTTTCGGTGGGGATTTTTGCGTTTTTAGCACTGGCAGCGTTCGAACTATTGCGCACATTGATAACAATTTATTTTTACGGCGTATTTATCTTAGTTATTTTCAGCTGGATCGGCACGCCACCCCATCCCGCTGCACGCCTAGTTGGTCAGGTGATTTTGCCCTACACCAATATTTTTAGACGGTTTATTCCGCCTCTTGGCATGATTGATATATCACCTATGGTTGCGATTTTTACACTGATGATCATTCGCGCGCAAATCCTTCCTATCATTGCTATGCAAATTCGGCCGCTACTCATGTAGCAGCCGATATTGGTTCTAATCAGGGGGCTGGATCTGGATAACAATTATGAACAGCCTCTATCTCTGCCATCACTTCATCGCTCAAAGTTAACTCGACGGCATCAATATTTTCTTTTAATTGTTGCATAGTTGTCGCTCCGATAAGACAGCTGGCAACAAATGGCTGCTGACATACAAACGCCAATGACATTTGAGCAAGACTTATACCCTGTTGGCTGGCAATCTGTGCATAGGCTTCGGTAGCCGCTAGGGACTGGGGGCTATCATAGCGAGTAAAGCGGTCAAACAGCGTAAGTCTTGCACCAGAGGGTTTTTGCCCCGCTAAATATTTTCCGCTCAAGACGCCAAACGCCATAGGCGAATAAGCCAGCAATCCAACATTTTCCCTTATGGACATCTCGGCAAGACCAGTTTCAAATTGGCGATTTAATAAATTATACACATTTTGAATACTGGCTACTGTAGGCAGTCCATGATCGGCGGCAAGACGCAGGTATTCCATAGTGCCCCAAGGCGTTTCATTGGAAATTCCAATCTGCTTGACTAGCCCCTCATCGACTAACTCAGATAGTGCTCTCAGGGTTTCTTCTATAGCTATACCATCGCCATCTGGGTTATGGCGATAGCCTCGAGCGCCAAAATAGTTGGTGGCACGCTCTGGCCAGTGCACCTGATAAAGATCAATATAGTCTGTTTGCATTCGCTCTAGCGAGCCCTCTATAGCTCGGCGTATATGGTCTCTGCTCAGGCGCGCGCCATCTCGAATATGTGTAAGTGCTGAATTTTTTTGATCTGCACGACCGGTTACCTTAGTCGCCAAAATTATATCCGCACGCTTGCCTGTTTGCGCAAGCCACTCACCCACGCAGCGCTCTGTTGCGCCAACTGTTTTAGCGCGAGGCGGCACTGGGTACATTTCCGCTACATCAAACAAATTGACGCCTCTAGAAAGGGCGTAATCCATTTGCTCACAGGCCTGCTGAAGGTTGTTTTGCTCTCCCCATGTCATGGTCCCTAAGCCAATTAATGGCACCCGCAAACCTGTTTTACCCAGTGATCGATATTCCATATTGCCTTCTCACTCATCAATTCAATTTAAGTCAAATCGCTCGACCATATCAGGTATAGTAGTAAAAATCAGCGACTAAACGCCATAACTTTACGGGTATTTAATGTATATAAACAATACTTTGAACCTATACTATTGCTTAAACGTCTAGGCACTCTTAGACTTGTAAGCCAACATTTAAATAAATTTGCCTATGTCATTAGAAACATCGGATACACAAAAAGATCTCAGCGAATCAGTAGGCTGGGTTAAACCCCAAAAGGTACTGATAGAGCAGCCGCTCAAGCTAGCCTGTGGTGTTGTTTTGCCAAGCCATACGCTGGTGTATGAGACCTACGGCAAGCTAAACAAAGAGTGTAGCAATGCGATTCTTATCTGCCATGCGCTTAGCGGAAATCACCATGCGGCTGGGTTTTATAAAGATGATCCCAAGCCCGGCTGGTGGGATCAATATATTGGCCCGGGAAAGCCTATCGACAGCAATCGCTTTTTTATTGTTTGTGTCAACAATATCGGCAGTTGCTTTGGTAGCACTGGACCCGCCTCAGACAATCCTGACACAGGCAAACCCTTCGGCGCGAACTTTCCCCCTTTAAGAGCAAGAGATTGGGTAGAGTCTCAGCGACTTTTAATGGCGCACCTCAATATTGACTGCTGGGCCGCGGTAGTAGGTGGCAGTCTTGGCGGCATGCAGGCTATGCGTTGGTCCCTAGAGCACCCGGATAAGTTGCAACATGCCGTGGTTATCGCCTCTTCCATGAAGCTAACCGCCCAAAATATAGCGTTTAATGAAATTGCTCGAAAGGCAATAAAATCTGATGCTGATTTTTGCGATGGCAACTACTTACAGGAAAATAAAATTCCCCATCGCGGCCTAGCGCTAGCTCGCATGATTGGTCATGTTACCTATTTGTCCGATGAATTAATGGGGCAAAAATTTGGCCGCGACTTAAAAGCAGGCGACCTGCTACAAGGCAAAACGGAGCCGGTTGAATTTCAAATTGAAAGTTATTTAAATTATCAGGGCGATAAATTTTCTGATTTTTTTGATGCTAACTCATATATTCTTATCACTAAAATGCTCGATTATTTCGATCTTGCAAGAGAGTATAACCATGATCCTGTTGCAGCATTTAAACATGCTAAATGTAAGTTCTTGGTTGTTTCTTTTAGCAGTGACTGGCGCTTTTCACCTGCTAGATCCAGAGAACTCACGGATGCATTAATAGCCGCAGGCAAAGATGTATCCTATATCGCTATTGACTCAGATCATGGGCATGACGCCTTTTTGTTGCCTAATCAACGCTATCAAGAGGCGCTTGGCGGCTATTTAAGTAGGCTGGCCGATCAACTTGAGGGCGCCCAATGAACCATAATATTGACTTTATTGAGCAATGGATTGAGCCGGGATCGCGCGTTTTAGATGTAGGCTGCGGTGATGGCACCTTATTGGCTAGCTTGAGAGATCAACGCAAGGTTCTAGGCTATGGGCTAGAAATTGACCCTAAATCCATTGGTAGCTGCCTTGAGAAAGGCGTGAATGTTATTGAGCATGACCTTAACAAAGGTTTGAAAAATTTTGCCGACCAGAGTTTTGATACTGTTTTGATGACCCATACGCTGCAAGCGCTTCGTTATCCTCATTTGGTTTTAGATGAGATTTTGCGCATTGGCGGCAAAGGTATTGTCACATTTCCTAATTTTGGCAATTGGCGCACCAGAGCTTATCTAAGCCTTCGCGGAAGAATGCCGGTGACTAAGCAGTTAGCTTACCAGTGGTATGACACCCCCAATATTCACTTTTTTACCTATGCGGATTTTGAAGCTTTGTGTAAAGAAAGGACTATAAATATTCTTCACCGCCAATTTTTGACTCATGGCTTTCCTGATAGATTGCTTAAATCAGTTTGGCCAAACCTATTTACTGAAACAGCGGTATATCATTTAAGCCGCTAACCAAAATACCTAATCTGGGAGAGCCTCCAATGAAGTACCTTATAGTGCTATCTATGCTTTTAGCCTCAATGGCAATATCAGAGCCTGTGAAGCAAAGTCATTATAAACAGCATGGCGACACTAAAATTTTCTACAGTGCTTTTGATAGTTCCTTTATAGCGCCTGAAGTGGCCGCTGCCTACGATTTCGTCCGCGGAAAAGATAAGGGTTTGGTCAATATTGCCGTCGTTAAAACACTGGGGCAGGGTGAGCCGGCTAAAATTTCTGGTCAGGTATTGAATATTTTTCAGCAGTCACAGCAACTTGAATTTATTCCAATTAAAGAACAAAACAGTACTTATTACTTAGCGCCTTTTGAATTTGAGAACGAAGATTTTTTAACGTTCAAAATCACCGTGGACAGTCAGAGCAATCAAGGCCCCTATAGCTTTAAATTTCAAAAAAAAATGTATCACAACTGACCATAACCTGATGAGACTTCCATCGTGACAGACATAAAAGATTGGGTGCTAGCTAGCGCCAATAAAGGCAAAATTAGAGAACTACAAGATATGTTAGGCGGGCTGGGAATTAATATAATTCCTCAGCAGGATCTCGGCATTGAAGATGCCGAGGAAACCGGTCTTACCTTTGTCGAGAATGCTATATTAAAAGCGCGGCATGCCGCCGAAAAATCTGGCCTTCCCGCTATTGCAGATGACTCTGGCCTTGAAGTTGATTATTTAAAGGGTGCGCCGGGTATTTATTCAGCGCGCTTTTCTGGTAAAGGCGCAACCGATCAAAGTAATCTCGATAAATTGATGTCTGAAATGCAAGGGGTGCCGGCCAATAGGCGCTACGCCAGATATCAAACAGTGATTGCGATTATGGCCCATGCTACTGACCCCACGCCCATTATTTGCCAAGGCACCTGGGAAGGTGAAATCACCTTCGAAGAAAAAGGCACCGAAGGGTTTGGTTATGACCCAGTCTTTAAGCCTGCGGATACAGATTGCCATGCTGCAGAACTAGAAAAATCGGTTAAAAACACCATTAGCCATCGCGGTAAAGCCATTAATCAGTTGCTCGAAAAACTAAAGCACAAAACTCTCTAATGTTGGAGCTACCCCCCTTATCTCTGTATGTTCATATTCCATGGTGTGTTAGAAAATGCCCCTATTGTGACTTTAACTCCCACGAAAGTGCGAATAAAATACCGGAAAATGCGTACTTAGATAAACTTATCAAAGATCTTAAAAATGATCTGCCTTGGGCGCAAAATAGAAAGCTTCGCTCTATCTTCTTTGGCGGCGGTACCCCCAGTCTTTTTTCAGCCCGCGCAATAGAACAGATTATTCAGCGCGCTGAAACATTGATTGGCTTTGAAGATGACATAGAAATCACCCTAGAAGCCAATCCAGGCACAGCCGAGCAGCAAAAATTTGCCGACTTTAAATCAGCGGGGGTCAACCGCCTTTCCTTGGGCGTGCAAAGCTTTAATAATGATCACCTAAGCGCTCTAGGCCGCATCCATGATGGGAATAATGCCCGTCGCGCAATTGAAATGGCGCAAAATTCAGGCTTTGACCGCCTTAATGTCGACCTCATGCACGGACTGCCCAATCAAACACGAGCACAGGCAATAACCGACTTAGAAACTGCCATTAACACAGGTACAACCCATATATCTTGGTATCAACTGACCATCGAGCCCAATACGGCCTTTTACTCTAAACCCCCTATTTTGCCGGTTGAGGATCAGCTTGCGGACATACAGGATCTAGGGCAGAAAACACTGGCTGATGCAGGCTTTGAACAGTACGAAATCTCCGCTTTCGCCCGCAATGCTGAGCACTGCAACCACAATATCAACTATTGGCAGTTTGGTGACTATATAGGCATTGGAGCAGGCGCCCATGGCAAGATAACCCTGCCTGACCAGAACAAGATTATTCGCACCGCGAAAACACGGCAACCCAACCATTACCTCAACCATGAAGTTACAGCGCTTGCCGCCAATACGCCCATTGCTGAAGATCAACTTGCACTGGAATTCATGATGAATGGACTGCGCCTTACCTCTGGTGTGACCGAAGATTTATTGACAACCCGGACAGGCCTGTTAATTGATCAGATTCGACCTAAGATTGATCGACTTCAGCAGGAGGGATTTTTGAAACCTCAATCCTCCAAGTATTGCACCACTGATCTGGGTATGCGTTTTCTCGACACTATACTGCAGCGCTTTTCTTAATTTCTCACTTCTGAGGACATTCTTTTTTTGCTATAATTGTCTGAAGTTAATAAAAAATTATTTTTATCTTGGATATCAAAAGCTCACACAATTCAGTTCCTGCTGAGACAGCTCGCTTATTGCGGAGGGCTACTTACGCCTCTGTTAGTGTTGCGGTGTTTTTGATTGCTGTAAAACTAATTGCTTGGGGTCGCTCCGACTCCGTTAGTCTTTTAGCCACTCTGGTAGATTCTGTAATAGATGCATTCGCCTCAATTATTAATTTAATAGCGGTCAGGCACGCGCTGACGCCGGCAGATAAGGAGCACAGATTTGGTCATGGTAAAGCTGAGGCTCTTGCTGGATTAAGCCAATCCCTGTTTATCTCTGGATCCTCATTATTCCTGTTGCTCGAAGCTGGTCAGACATTTTTCAATCCTACAGAAATCAAACATCCAATTGCCGGCATTGCGGTAATGGTTGTTTCAATTGTTGTGACGCTTATTTTAGTGAGTTTTCAGCATTATGTGATTAGAAAAACCCAGTCTGTCGCCATTCGTGCCGATGCCCTGCACTATAAGTCTGATATTCTTATGAATGCCGCTGTAATTCTTGCTCTGTGGCTCTCGACTATAGGCTTGAATCTGTTTGACCCCATTATTGGCGGAATAATTGCCTGCTATATTCTTTACAGCGCTTGGAGTATTGCGAGCATTTCTTTAGATCAATTAATGGATCGAGAGCTTACTGACGAGGTAAGAGCAGATATTAAAGGAATTGCTTTATCTCACCCCCAAGCACAGGGGATGCACGACTTGAGGACACGACATTCAGGCACCATGACGTTTATTCAGTTTCATCTTGAAATAGAGGACGATCTAACGCTTTTACAGGCTCACAATGTTTCTGACGAAATAGAAATTAAGCTTTTAGAAACTTACCCCGGATCTGAAATTATTATTCACATAGACCCCACGTCGGTTATCGGCAAAGAAACAGTCGCAACATTTGAATAATCTGTTACAAATTAATAGCGTAAAATAGAAAGTATTAATTGGTGCAGGATTGGCCTGATGATATTATAGCCGTCTAAACAAAAATGATTAAAACCTGTTTTTTTGGAGAAATTCCCAATGAGTGACTCAATTGTCCATGTAACCGATGCCAGCTTTGACGCTGACGTACTTCAATCCGAATTGCCAACGCTGGTTGATTTTTGGGCACCTTGGTGCGGCCCATGCAAAATGATTGCACCTATACTTGATGAGCTAGCCATTGAATACGCAGGCAAAATTAAAGTGTGTAAAGTTGATGTAGATAGTAGCCCCGAGAGCGCTGCTAAATTTAATGTACGTGGAATTCCTACTCTTTTGGTATTTAAAAATGGTGCTGTTGAGGCCACTAAAGTAGGCGCCCTTTCCAAAGGACAATTAACAGCGTTTGTAGATAGCCTTATTTAAGCTTCTTGCGGCCCCAATGGGGCCGCAAAATTCAGCTTGCGTTTATAGCCACAACCCTTTAGTCTTACATACGTCCCTATTCGATGACCTAATTGGCACGCTAAAAAAACAAGTGCTAACTGCGACAGTAGACTACACTCAAACAAAACCAACCCTTGGCTATGGTCAAGACAATAATTTCTCCGAACTACATATACCCTAAGAACATCCTATGAATCTATCAGAATTAAAGCAAAAACCAATTGACGAACTTCTAGAAATGACTGCCTCAATGGGGCTGGACAATCTAGCGCGATCCCGCAAACAAGATATTATCTTTGCCCTACTAAAGCGTCACGCTAAAAGCGGAGAAGATATTTACGGTGATGGTGTATTAGAAATTTTACCCGATGGCTTTGGATTTTTGCGCTCTGCAGGTGCTTCTTATCTAGCTGGGCCAGATGATATCTATGTCTCTCCAAGCCAGATTAGGCGCTTTAACCTGCGCACCGGTGACCGTATCGCCGGAAAAATACGCCCGCCTAAAGATGGCGAGCGTTATTTTGCCATGCTTAAAGTCGATGAAATTAATTTTGACGCGCCAGAAAATGCACGCAATAAAATTTTGTTCGAAAACCTAACACCTCTTTTCCCAGATGAACCACTGCTGCTTGAAGCCGGTAACGGCTCCACAGAGGATCTCACTGGCCGCGTCATTGATCTGGTGTCGCCTATAGGTAAAGGTCAGCGAGGATTGATTGTTGCTCCGCCTAAAGCGGGCAAAACAATTATGATGCAGAATATTGCGCAGTCCATTATTCGCAATAATCCTGAGTGCTACATCATTGTTCTGCTTATTGATGAGCGCCCTGAAGAAGTAACCGAAATGCAGCGCACCGTTCGCGGCGAAGTGATTGCTTCCACCTTTGATGAGCCACCCAATCGCCATGTTCAGGTTGCTGAAATGGTCATTGAAAAAGCTAAGCGCCTCGTAGAGCATAAAAAAGATGTGGTTA
The DNA here is from genome assembly GCA_029246925.1 of Porticoccaceae bacterium. GTDB lineage: Bacteria > Pseudomonadota > Gammaproteobacteria > Pseudomonadales > Porticoccaceae > HTCC2207. The sequence continues at coordinate 18,781 of JAQWMF010000102.1, read as the reverse complement.
TCTTGCTTGACTCGATTACTCGTCTAGCCAGAGCTTATAACACGGTGATCCCATCGTCAGGTAAGGTTCTAACCGGTGGTGTTGATGCCCACGCATTGGAAAAACCCAAGCGCTTCTTTGGTGCTGCACGTAACATTGAAAACGGTGGCAGCCTCAGCATTATTGCCACCGCTTTGGTTGATACCGGCTCAAAAATGGATGAAGTTATTTACGAAGAATTTAAGGGCACAGGTAACTTGGAGCTAATCCTTGACCGTAAGATCGCTGAAAAACGTGTTTACCCTGCTATTAACATTCGTCGCTCTGGAACTCGTCGTGAAGACTTACTAATGGACGAAACAGAACTTCAACGCGTTTGGATTTTGCGCAAACTTCTTCATGATATGGAAGATCTAACCGCTATCGAATTTATGATAGAAAAATTAAAAAGTTTCAAAAGCAACGGTGAATTTTTTGGTGCGATGAAACGTAAATAGTTGTCGCACAGTTACCGATGTACTGACAATATTTGAGCCCGCCCCATGAAACATTCTGATTTACGCAGTTTTATCTCATTCCTTGAACAGCAGGGTGAGCTGATCCGTATCTCACAAGAAGTAGATCCCAACCTTGAAATGACCGAAATCAGCGATCGGACATTACGCGCTAAGGGCCCTGCTCTACTATTTGAAAACCCCAAGGGCTATTCAATGCCTGTTCTATGCAACCTATTTGGCACGCCAAAAAGAGTCGCCATGGGCATGGGCCAAGAATCAGTCGCGGCTTTGCGCGATGTAGGTGAGTTATTGGCTTTTTTAAAGCAACCCGAACCACCCAAAAACCTTCGCGACCTTTGGGATAAGCGTCATGACTTTAAACAGGTACTTAATATGCCTGTTAAATCTGTAAAAAAAGCGCCTTGCCAAGAAGTTGTTCTTGAGGGAGACCAAGTAGATTTAAGCCAGATACCTATTCAAACTTGCTGGCCTGGGGATGCCGCACCATTAATCACATGGCCATTAGTGATTACTCGCGGGCCTGACAAGGAGCGCCAAAATCTAGGCATCTATCGCATGCAAAAGCTGGCTAAAAATAAGCTTATTATGCGCTGGCTAGCCCACCGCGGCGGAGCCTTAGACTATCGCGACTGGCAAATAAAGAATCCGGGCAAACCCTATCCTGTGGCCATTGCGCTTGGCGCAGATCCAGCGACCACCCTTGGCGCAGTGACTCCAGTTCCAGATAGCCTGTCTGAATACGCTTTTGCCGGTCTTTTGCGCGGCGAAAAAACCTCTGTTGCTAAATGCATCGGCAGCGACTTACAAGTACCAGCTACCGCTGAAATTATTCTTGAGGGCTACCTACAGCCAGGGGAAGAAGCTGATGAGGGTCCATTTGGCGATCACACCGGCTATTACAACGAGGTTGAACGCTTTCCAGTATTAACCGTTGAGCGAATAACCCATCGCAAAGACCCTATTTATCACAGCACCTATACGGGTCGCCCGCCAGATGAGCCCGCCATTTTAGGCGTGGCCCTCAACGAAGTGTTTGTGCCAATTTTGCAGAAGCAGTTTCCTGAAATTACCGATTTCTACCTTCCCGCCGAGGGCTGTTCATACAGAATGGCAGTGGTAAGTATAAAAAAACAATTTCCGGGACACGCCAAGCGCGTAATGATGGGCGTCTGGTCATTTTTGCGCCAATTTATGTACACCAAATTTATTATAGTTACCGATGAAGATATTAATATTCGCAATTGGGAGGATGTGATCTGGGCGATTACTACCCGAATGGACCCTGCCAGAGATACGGTAATGATCGATAATACACCGATAGACTACCTCGATTTTGCCTCTCCAGTATCTGGCCTAGGCTCAAAGATGGGACTGGATGCAACCAATAAAATGCCCGGCGAAACTAACCGCGAATGGGGAGCCCCCATAGAGATGGATTCTGAGGTTAAACAACGAATTGATAAGCTTTGGCGTGAATTGGGCATCTCTGAGGCTAAACAACCATAACAGGTAACCTCAACGGCATTCCCCGCCCCCTAATTTTGAAAAATTGTTTTTAAGCTTGCATAGCGCCGACTAGAAGATTAAGTTATCTGGATTCAGATATTATTGTCTCAGGGGCCGCAAGTGAATAACAACAAAGGTCAGTTCTATCTATTTTCTAAGCGTCGGTTTTTGCCGTTTTTTATTACCCAATTTCTTGGGGCGCTAAACGACAACCTTTTTAAAAATGCCTTGATGGTTATCGTGGTTAGTACCGCCGTTGCATCTTCTGATAACACTACAAATTTCATTACCAACCTTGCGGCAGGCCTATTTATATTGCCCTTCTTCTTATTTTCAACCATGGCGGGCCGTCTTGCCGATCACTTCGATAAAGCTTACTTAATTCGACGCATTAAATTTGCAGAGATAATCCTGATGCTCCTCGGCTGTTTTTCTCTATGGCAGGCTAATATAAATCTTATGCTGGCAATACTATTTTTACTGGGCGTTCAATCTGCGTTCTTTGGCCCAATAAAATATGCCATTATTCCTCAACATGTTGAGGATAACGAATTGCTGGCGGCCAATGCTCAGGTGGGAATGGGCACTTTTGTGTCTATCTTACTAGGCACTTTGATTGGCGGCTGGCTGGTCACTGGCCCGCAGGGGCCAATGCAGTTGGGGGCACTGATTATTTTGGTAGCCATTGTCGGCTGGCTTAGCAGCTGCCAGATTCCCAATGCTCCCCCCGAAAAAGCAACCACTGACCATCAGGTATCATTTAATCAAATTCGAGAAACTGTTTTTAATTACAGGCTCGCCAAACAAAATAAAACGGTTCTCTACTGTATTTTTTCCAGCTCTTGGTTTTGGCTTTATGGGGCCTGTTTTTTAACGCAGGTACCGAATTTTTCAGTGGCTATTTTAGGTGGCGACCCAAAACTTATTTCAATTTTATTAGGCTCATTTATTATTGGTGTTGCCATAGGTTCTCTATGTTGTAACTGGCTATCACGAGGACGAGTTGAACCAGGCTTAGTCCCCGTTGGTACCTTAGGCCTTAGCCTGTTCGCAATAGATTTATTTTTTTCCTCAACCTCCTATGCGGCCATCAATACGGCTGGAGAAATCATTTTGCCCTTGGAATTTATAACCATGGCCTCAGGCCTAAGAGTACTGATTGATTTACTTTTTATCGGCCTATTTGGTGGTTTATTTATTGTGCCAATTTACGCCATGATCCAACGCAATACCAATGGCGCAACCCGAGCTAGAGTGTTATCCGTAAACAATATTTTTAATGCTTTATTCATGGTGTCTGGCAGTCTATTGGGCATGCTTTTTTTAAGCCAACTAGGATGGAGCATACCGCAATTCTTTTTACTTCTAGCGCTTTTAAATCTCGCCTTTATGGGAATTATTTTTTATCTTGAGCCCGTTTTTATGAGGGGATTGAAGCACTGGGCAAATCTAAAGCAATCTGAAAATAGTCATCATTGAGCGCTTTAGGCTCAATATTTGAGTTAACGATAAAGCAATAATTACCTTTTTTTCATTACAGCGTATGGGTTAAACTACCCGTTAATTCAACGCTTCTATCACGGCTATTACATGGTTAGATATATCTTACAACTGTCCGATGATCGCTGCCTTGGCAAAGATTTAATGTGGACTTCTGACATCAAAAATACCCCGCTATTTCAATCAGAACACCAAGATATTGCTCTCAATAAGTTAATAGAGCTAAATGCGAAGGATATTAGCCTTAGAGCCAAGGTAACCTCCTGCGAAATTGATAGCAAAGGTCGTGTTATTGTTCCTGAATCCTCCTCTAATGCTGCCTAATTGAGATATTATGCTGTCTTTAAATGATCGTTTGGCACTATTTGATAACCCTCAAAAAATTGCACTTTTACGCGGTATTGTTAGGGGCATTGAGAAAGAAAGCCTTCGGGTTTCACCTAACGGACATATTGCAAATACCGCGCACCCAAAAACTCTGGGCTCAGCGCTTACTCATCCATCAATAACCACAGATTATTCTGAGGCACTTTTAGAGTTTATTACTGCGCCATCTTGCTCGATTGAAAAGGTGCTTAAAGAGCTTGATGATATCCATCGATTCAGCTATCGACAAATAGGCGAAGAGCTTCTATGGGTAAGTAGCATGCCCTGCCAGCTAGGCCCTGATGATGAAATTCCAGTAGCTAAGTATGGGTCTTCTAATATAGGGCAAATGAAACAGGTTTATCGATTAGGTCTAGGCCACAGATACGGCCGAGCGATGCAAACTATTGCGGGTATTCACTATAATTTTTCTGTGCCAGATGAACTTTGGCTCGAGCTACAAAAGCAACAACAAAATACTCAAGTATTACGGGACTTTAAATCTGAAGGATACTTTCACTTAATCCGTAATTTTCGCCGCTATGCCTGGTTGCTGCTTTATCTTTTAGGCTCGGCACCGGCGGTCTGTAGAAGCTTTGTCGCTAATCGCGACCATCGCTTAAGCCCCGTGGGGCAAGATAGTCACAGTCTATATCAGCCTTATGCGACCTCATTGCGAATGGGCGACCTAGGCTATCAAAGTCAGGTACAGAGCGCTGTGGATATCTCCTATAACAGCCTAGAGCAGTATGTAATATCTCTTCGTGGCGCACTGGCTAAACCCTATCAAGCCTATGATGACATTGGGCTTAAAGATGAACAGGGCAATTATCAGCAGCTCAATACGCATCTTTTACAAATTGAGAATGAATTTTACAGCGCTATTCGACCCAAGCGCACTGCAGCGTCAAATGAAACGCCTCTTCAGGCATTAGAGCACCGAGGCGTTGAATATATTGAGGTTCGCTGCCTAGATGTAAATCCTCTGATCGCTTGCGGCATTGATGCTCAAACCATGCGCTTCTTAGATACTTTTCTTCTATTTTGCCTGCTGTCTGAAAGCCCGAAAACCAGTAGCGCTGAATCTTTAGACTTATCAGAAAATATGCTGCGTACTGTATATCAGGGGCGAGATTACGCGCTTATGCTTCGTCGCAATCAAACGGATGTTAAGCTCAGAGACTGGGGCGCCGAACTGCTAGCCCAAATGCAGCCAGTGGCTGAACAATTAGACCATGCTCATCAAAATAGTACTCAACTTTATCTACAGGGGCTAAAAAAAATGCAATCGGCAATAGATGATTCAAACATGACCCCCTCAGCATCCATGCTTAACGAGATGCAGGAAAATAGTGAGACCTATTACGGTATGGCAATGCGCAAGGCTCAGGAGCAAAGACACCTTTTCCTTGCTGGCGATCTCGACAATGCAATAGCCCAAACCTATGGAGCGTTAGCCGAAACATCTCACAGCCAACAAGCCATCAAAGAAAATAGTGACTCTAAGTCCTTTGATAAATTTTTATCCGATTATTGGCGGTCATCACAAGCTGATTAGCCCCTATGCCAAATGATGTATTACAATGACCAAGTGAAATTTTAGGAGACAGAAATGCTGCCATCCAACCATAGAGTACTAAACGGCCTACAAGCACTTTCTGGGATGTTACTCATTCTTATCGCCGTGTTTTACTTTCAGCATCACCTGCAGTTAGAACCCTGCTATTTATGTATTACTCAGCGGGTTTTTGTGATCGCAATTACACTAGTCTGTACCCTAGCAGCTCTCCATAACCCCTCGACGTACGGCCAAAGAGCCTATGCTAGCCTTTCCACTATGCTAGCTGTAGTTGGCGGTTATTTTTCTATTAAGCAGCTTTGGCTTCAAAGCCTACCTGACGACAAAGTGCCTGCCTGCGGTATACCGGTTGATTATCTATTTGACGTCTTCTCTTTATCAGAAGCAATATCTCACCTCCTTAAAGGCGATGGAAATTGCGCTGAAGTACAGTGGCAATTGTTGGGAATTAGCATGCCTGGCTGGGTTTTAGTCGCCTTTATCGGATATGCAGCTATAGGGATTATCCAGATCACTCGAAAAGCCTAATCAGCCTTTAGCCTAGTAACCGTCTTTCCCTTAACTACTTTCGTTATTGACTAATAAATAAACATTTTCCTTTCTAATAATAAAAAGAGTAAGCTATTATTGAAAATAATGGACAATGGAAACTATTATGGAAGACGAAAATTTAAAGCCAAATGAATTTTGGCCATGGGTGCATGAACGCATTAAACACTGGCTAGAAGCTCGCCGGATGCTTCTTGTAACCTTTTGCGAGCTAAGCAACGTCAAGGATTTCCATCACCAAGACCCCAATCAAGGCTTGCTATTGCAAACCTTTTGCCAACAGTTAGTCGATTATATTTCAGAGGGTCACTTTGAAATATTTGAGCAGTTAATCAACGAAGGTCATCTATTTAACGACGCCGAAGCCCTAGCCTCGGGGAAAAAACTTCTACCTGCAATATATTCGCTGACCGACCTTCTCTTAGACTTCAATGACAAGTATTTGGCCACAGATGACCTAACATCACTAGCGAATGACCTGTCGAATCTAGGAGAAAATCTGGCTCAGAGATTCGAAATTGAAGACAGTATGGTCAATATCCTGCACAGTGCTCATTATCAACAGGTATTAATCCAAAAGAAGCCTGCTAACTAAATATCGCATAAAAAAGCCCCGTTAAAATGGGGCTTTTAGCCGTCGAAGCGTTAAATTAGCCCTTTTCAGCTTTGCTCACATTAGCTGATAGCAATTCAACCTCAAAAATCAAGACTGCATTAGGCCCAATAGGCCCCTGACCGCCAGCGCCATAACCTAAATCGGCGGGTATATATAGTTCCCACTTTGAACCCTCAGGCATTAACTGAAGAGCCTCAGTCCAACCAGGAATTACCTGCGTCACACCAAATTTAACCGGATTGCCACGCTTAATAGAACTATCAAACTCTGTGCCGTCTAAAAGACTTCCCGCATAATGCACTTCAACAGTGCTCTCTACACTTGGCTTCTCGCCAGTTCCTGCAGTGATCACCTTATATTGAAGACCAGATTCTGTGGTAACAATCCCTTCTTTTGCGCCGTTAGCCGCAAGAAAAGCTTTACCTTCGTCTAAATTTGCCGCTGACTCAAGCTGCGCTGATTCCTGTTCAGCCTTTTGCATTTCATCGCGTTTAGCCATCATCTGCTTTTGGAATTCTTGGATCACCTTGCTGGCCTCCTCGTCATCAAGCTTTGACTCTAACTTGGCAACACCATCTGCAAAACCCTGCTGATAAGCCGCAAGGTCTAGATTAATACCGGTGGAACCAATGCCTTTTCCGTTTTCTATACCCATTAGGTAGCTGACTTTTTGATCTTGCGTATCAATAACAGCTACCTCTGTCTCAGTTGTTTCCTCATGACCACAGGCAGTAATGCCCAAGGCGATCATTGAAATCAGGCTAATTTTTTTCATCTTTTATTCCTAATAATTAAAATTAAAATTCTCATCTACTAGTTTAGGCTATTTCTAAGACTATACAAATATTAAATAGTTCGCCTTGCTTAACGAAAATCATTTACTAACTTATTATAACGTTCTTTCTGCCATAAGATCCCAAACTCCATGACCCAGCCTTTCGCCACGTCTTTCAAATTTTGTTAGCGGCCTAAAATCTGGTCGCGGCACATAGTCTTCGGCCATATTTTTAAACCCATCGGCTTCAGTGATCAATTCTAGCATTTGCTCCGCATAGGGCTGCCAATCGGTCGCCATATGTAAGACGCCGCCCAATCGCAACTTCTCGCGAATTAATTGCAAGAATTTTGGCTGAATAATACGTCGTTTATTATGCTTCTTTTTGTGCCATGGATCTGGAAAATATATTTGCACTCTATCCAGGCTTGCATCTGGAAAACATTCGTTAAGCACATCGGTTGCATCCGCTAGATAAACTTTTAAATTGTTCATCTGTTTTTCTTGAGCCGCATTAATTAAACTTCCAACGCCTGGAGGGTGAACCTCTATACCAATAAAATCTGTTTCCGGCTGGGCTTCTGTCATTTCTAGCAGAGAGCCACCCATACCAAATCCTATTTCAACCACTTTGGGGTTGCCCCGGCCAAATAAAGCCTTCATATCGATCATGCCATCGGCTAAACGCAGTCCATACGATTCCCAGCCTGATTCAAAGGCACTGCGCTGGGCCTTTGTCATTCGGCCGGCCCTCACTACAAAGCTGCGTATTGTTTTATCGCGGTATTCTGGCTTAATTTCCATCTATTTTTCTCTTGTTGCTGCAAGTAGTAGCATGATCCAACCCGCAACAAATGACAATCCACCCAGCGGTGTGATCATGGCTAGTTTTGAAATATTCGTTGCTATTAGTAGATACAGAGAGCCGCAAAAAAGGATAATACCTAGCAGAAAACAGCCTGCAGCATATTTTTTCCAGCGGGCCACCAATAGACTGTCATCGACACAAATGAGGCAAAATAATGCGAGGGTGTGAAAGCATTGATACTGCACAGCAGTATGAAAAGCTTCCATGCGCTGAATAGTTAACAATCCATCTAGCACGTGCGCTGCAAATGCGCCAAGCACAACCGATAGCAGTCCGCTAAATGCTGTAACTTTTATCCAAAATAGTTTATTCATAGGCGTAAAAAAACCGCACGGTTAAATCTGGACTGTGCGGTTTGCAAATTCTCTCTATAGATTAGGCTTCCATTGCAGCACGAACTTTTGTCATCGCATTTTTTTCAAGCTGCCGAATTCTTTCCGCTGAAACACCGTATTCATCAGCTAGCTGATGCAGCGTCGCCTTTTGATCATCTAGCCAACGACGCTGAAGAATATCTTGGCTACGCTGATCTAACGCTTCGACTGCTTGACCAAGTCGCGCGTTATTATCCGCTTCATAATCTTGGCTTTCCACCTGCTCAGCTGGATCTGCGCTCTTATCTTCAAGGTACAGCGCTGGCGCATAAGCAGTTTTGTTGTCATCGTCGTCGTCATCTGGCGCGTCAAAACAGGCATCATGCGCTGAAAGACGCATCTCCATTTCCATCACATCTTTGACGTCTACACCCAAATCATCGGCAACCGCTTGCGCTTCATCGGCAGAAAGCCATTGCAACTGCTTTTTAGCACTGCGCAGATTGAAGAATAGTTTGCGCTGGGACTTAGTGGTAGCAACCTTAACAATTCGCCAGTTACGAAGAATAAATTCATGTATTTCGGCTTTGATCCAATGAACAGCAAAGGAAACCAACCGCGCCCCTTTCTCTGGATTAAAACGCTTAACCGCCTTCATTAACCCAACGTTGCCCTCCTGAATCAAATCACCCAACGGCAAGCCATAGCCGTTGTAGGAACGGGCAATGTGCACTACAAAACGTAGATGCGCCATAACGAGTCGTCGCGCGGCATCAAGATCATCTTGATAATAAAGGGCTTCACCAAGGAAGCGCTCTTCATCCAAGGTTAGAATAGGCACAGAGGCAGCGCCCTGAATGTAAGCATTCAGGTTAGCGCCAGGACTCATCCAATCCATTGTTTGAAGGGAGTTGCTCATACTAAAATTTCTCTTGTCTCAGCCGCCCATTATAGCAATATTTTATTAATAGTACCTAATTAAGCAAAATTCAAGTACATCCGAAACTAACGCTTAACTATTGCGACTATATTTTTACCTTGGTTTTATATCTTTTAAATGCCTGCCCACCGCCAGCCAAGATCCTGACAATCCAAGACCAGAACCTATAGCAACCAGTGTTAGACAGCCTTGGAAACCGGGGCCCTGCAGTCGATACTGGCTATTATAAAGCTCGCTTATCTGGACCACTGAACCGCCGAGCCACCAGAAGCCAATCACGAGTATAAATGAAGCGCCTAAGGCGCCCAGCAGGCCCATTAGTAGGCCTGAATACAAAAAGGGCCTTCTTACATAAGCATCGGTGCCACCAACCAGCTTCACTACGATAATTTCTTCTCGGCGGTTGTGAATCGCCAGCCGAATACTATTGCCTATAATCACTAACACGCCCAAACCAAGCGCAGCACCCAAAGCCAGCACAATCTTTTGCCCCATTTGGGTCAAACTTCGCAGGCGCTGAAGCCATAGCATATCAATTTGCGCATCCTCAATCTGAGCAACCTTATTTATTTTAGACACTAACTGTTGCGCTTGACCTGCCTCTGCTGGCGACTTCTCTTTAGGCTCGATAATAAATACTGGGGGCAATGGATTGGCCGCTAAGTGCTCAAGTGCCGAGCCAAAACCAGAGCCCTGTATAAATTCCTGCAAGGCTTGATCAGGTGAGATATAAACCACCGAGGCCACTTCTGTCATTGCTTCTAGCTGATTTTCAATATTCGCTATCTGTCTTGCGCTCGCATCATTTTCTACGTAAGCAGTGATCTGAGAGAAGGACTCAAAACTACTTTCAAATTGACGTGCGTTGTCCACTGTTACAAACAGCGTCGCCGGAAGAGACAGCGCAATAGCAATTGCTGTAGTGGTCATTAGCGTTTGCAGCGGCTCTTTGCACAGCCTTAACAGACTATCTTGAAAAGTATGGGAGTGATGGCCCGCAGCGGCTCTTAATCGACCGAAAAAACCAATCCTTGACCCCACGGCGCCACGGCGCAACTTACTTTTAACTGACGGGGCCATAAGCGCCTCCATCGTCAGCCACCATCCCCTGCTCAAGACGAATAATTCTGCAATTCATTCGATTGATAAGATCAATATCATGGCTTGCAATTAATACTGTAACGCCGACATCTTGAAAACGCCTAAATAGCGCCATAATTTCAGCCGATAGCGCAGGATCTAAATTACCCGTTGGCTCATCGGCTAGCAGTATTCTTGGCTTATGCACCACTGCTCTTGCAATACCTACTCGCTGTTGCTCCCCCCCAGAAAGCATCATTGGACTGTGCTTTTCTTTGGACAGCAGGCCTACCCCATCGAGTGCAGCCCGAACGCGGCGCCCGATTTCTTTCCGCGGCTGCCCCGCTACTTGAAGCGGCAAGGCTACGTTATCGAAAACACTGCGATCCATTAATAACTGATGATCTTGGAAAACAACCCCCAACTGACGGCGGTAACTAGGAATTTTGTTGTCCGCTAGGCGGTTAATATTTTTTCCGTTAATCAATAGCGCCCCCGAGCTAGGGCGCTCAAGTAACATTAAAAGCTTTAGCAAGCTGCTTTTTCCCGCGCCAGAATGCCCAGTTAAGAAAGCCAGTTCTCCAGCATCTACATGCAAATTGATACCCTTTAGCGCCTCAAACCCCCCTGGGTAGCGCTTGCTCAGATTATCAAAATGAATCATCGCTTAGTCACCATGCTCAGACCCCATTAGCGCCTCAATAAAATCACTGGCGACAAAGGATTGCAGATCGTCTTGGCCCTCACCTACGCCTATATATCGAATAGGTATTGCGAACTGTTCGGCAAGCGCAAAAATAACCCCGCCTTTTGCGGTGCCATCTAGCTTGGTTAAGGCTATACCAGAAACGCCAACCGATTGATTAAACTGTGTCATTTGAACGACTGCATTTTGTCCCGTACCTGCATCCAATACTAGCAAAACTTCGTGAGGAGCTTCGCTATCTAGCTTACCCGCTACACGTTTTACCTTTTCCAATTCTTCCATCAAGTTGCTTTTGTTATGCAACCTCCCCGCCGTATCTGCTATTACCACATCAATGCCGCGACTCTTAGCCGCCTGAACTGCATCAAATATAACTGACGCGCTATCGGCACCCGTATGCTGGGCTACGACTGGCACCTGATTGCGCTCACCCCAGACTTGAAGCTGCTCCACGGCCGCCGCTCTAAAAGTATCCCCTGCACCGAGCAACACTGATTTGCCCTGTTGCTTTAGGCGATTGGCTATTTTTCCAATTGTGGTTGTTTTACCTACACCATTTACCCCAACAACCAATATGACATAGGGTGCATTTTCTGACTCTGGTAACAAAGGCATTTCACATGGCTGTAACTTGGCGTGCAATAATGTTTTAAGCGCCGAATGAAGGGCTGCTCCATCTTGAAGCTGTTTTCGATTCACCTGCTCGGTCAGCTCTTTAATGATGGAATCTGTAACTTCAATGCCTACATCCGCAACCAGAAGCAGGGTTTCTAACTCTTCTAAAATTTCTGTATCAATAACTTTTTTACCGAGAAACAGACCCCCAAAACCGCTGCTAGTGCGCGCGAGCGCCTTGCGCATCCGCCCCATAAAATTCTGGGTTGTTGTTTTATTGGCAGAATCCTTCTCAGTCGCCAATTCAGAGTGCTTGTTGCCCTCTGCTTCAGAATTATTTCGCTTAAACCGATCAAAAAAAGATTTTTTCTCTGACTGCTGCATTAAATAAAAAAACTCCAGTTACAAAAAAGGTTGGTTTACAGAGTTGATGGTTTCTAGTGTATCCTATCCCTGACGGCTAGCCCATAAAAATGGGCTTAATTATTACACTGGGAGCAGCTTTCCATTGGCAAGAAAAATATCTACACTACCATCAGAGACTGTGCGAATTATTGGCGGTAAATGGCGAAGCCGACAGCTAAAGTTCGAAGCAGCCGATGGATTGCGCCCAACTGGCAGTCGAATTAGAGAGACTTTGTTTAACTGGCTAGCGCCGCAGATTGAGGGCGCCCGATGTCTCGATCTATTTGCTGGCTCTGGGGCTCTTTGCTTTGAGGCGCTTTCTAGAGGCGCTAGATACTGCACTGCATTGGAGAACAACCGCACTGCCATTTCACAATTAACGACTAATAAAACTAAGCTTAGTGCAGATGGACTGAATATTATTCCGATAGATACCAGACAGTTTTTACGTGACATGCATTCTGGCGAGAAATATGATGTAGTATTTCTAGACCCGCCATTCAATCAGGGGATGCATAAACAGATAGCCCAGCTGTTAACTGAGGGTAATCGGCTGGCCTCCAATGCCCTGATTTACTGTGAACTACCTCTTACTGAGGCTCAATGCATGCCCTCAAGCTGGCAATTGTTAAAAGATAAAACCGCTGGCAACGTTCGATTTTGCCTTTTTACATACGTTGAGCAAAGCGATGTAATTAAGTAAGATGCTGATCCTAATTTTAGCTAGTAGAGCGCCAAGCCTATGAAAACTATAGTTTATCCGGGGACCTTTGACCCAATCACAAATGGTCATATCGACCTTGTTGAGCGGGCATCAAGACTATTTGGAAAGGTAGTCATTGGCATCGCCAGCAGTCGCCAGAAAAGTCCTCTTTTCAGCATAGAAGAGCGGATTCACTTGGCAACTGACTGCTTAAAGCACGTCCCCAATGTTGAAATTCATGGCTTCGACAGTCTGCTAGTGAATTTTGTGAAGGAATTTAATGCTGACGCAATTATGCGGGGCCTGCGCGCTGTATCTGACTTTGAATATGAATTTCAGCTAGCCAATATGAACCGAGCGCTATCGCCAGAAATTGAAAGCATCTTCTTAACACCTTCAGAAAAATTTTCCTATATCTCTTCTTCTTTGGTCAGAGAGATTTGCTCTCTAAAGGGTGATGTATCACAGTTTGTACCATCCAATGTGGCTGAGGCCTTAGCCGATAGACTACAAAAAATCTAGGTTTGGCATTTAGGGCAAAATACCGAGCTTCGCTGCCCCAATCTTAGCTCTTTCAGGCTTGTCTTACAAAGCTTACAGGGCTTCCCCGCGCGCCCATAGGCATCGAGTGACTGCTGAAAGTAGCCCGGCTGACCATCGCTATTTACAAAATCTCTCAATGTTGTTCCGCCCTGATGAATTGCCGCCGCTAAAACACCCTTAATATTTTTTGCCAGCACATCATAGCGCTTTTTAGATATCTTGCAGGCCGCTCGATCTGGTCGAATGCCACTGCGAAAAAGAGCTTCTGTCGCGTAAATATTCCCAACCCCAACCACGACAGAATTGGTCATGATAAATGGCTTAACCGCCATTTTTCGAGAGCGAGAGGCGCTATATAAGCGATCGCCATCGAATTCGTTAGATAGGGGCTCTGGCCCAAGATGACTCAGCTGGGCGTGCTCGGTATGTGACCAAAGCCAACAGCCAAACCGCCTAGGATCATGGTAGCGCAGCGCTTGATTGTTATTGAGCTGCATTTCAATGTGGTCGTGCTTGCGCCAATCTTCCGATGGCTCAACAATACGTAGGCTGCCACTCATGCCGAGGTGAATAAGTATCGACCCTTTATCCAGCCCAAGTAAGATGTATTTTGCGCGACGGGTTAATTGCCGAATATTTTGCCCGCGCACAATATCCTGAATATTCTCGGTTACTGGCCATCGCAAGCGTGGTTGCCTAACCGTTAAATCAACGATTTTTTGATGCTCTACGAAGGGCGCTATGCCCCTGAGAGTGGTTTCAACTTCTGGCAACTCAGGCATACGTATAACTTATCACTGAAGACATACTGTTGTTATTGGAATGGCAAGAGTAGCATAGAAACTCAGCGTCTATCATAAAGGAATCACTAGTAATTTTCTTAAATTACAGTAGAATCCTCAGCAGTGTAAAAGACCGACTGATAGAGGCTTGAATAAACATGGCTTTAGGAAAAAGACGCAAAGGAGAAGATGATTCTCAAATTGATCTAACACCCATGTTGGATGTGGTGTTTATTATGCTAATTTTCTTTATTGTAACTGCCTCTTTCGTCAATGAAACTGGCCTTAATGTCGATCGTCCGCCAACCACAGACCAACCACCGCCCGACTCACAGAATACCAATATTGTTTTCCACGTTTCTGAAAGCAATGAGATTATGCTTGAAGGTCGTCGCGTTGATATCCGCTCTGTACGTGCCAATGTGGAACGCTTGCACGCAGAAAAACCTGAAGCTAAGGTGGTGATTAATTCTCACCCCAAAGCAAAAACTGAAGTCTTTGTCATGATTTCTGATCAGGCTAGAGAAGCAGGCGTATACAATATTTCTCTATCTACTGAGTGATTTTATTGCCGGCATAGGCACCAAGATTACCCACTGTTTGTTATGACCAAGCCCTAAAGTCTTGCTTTTGACCGTGGCTGTGAGATTATAAGTCTTAATAAAAGAATATAATCAATGACCGCCAAACAGGGAAAAGCATGCCCAAGCTAGACCTTAATTCTGTGCCGCAGATCAAAGAAAGTCTTCCTGTGTTTGGCAAAATCACTGACCGATCATCACGCATTGACTGGTTAGATTCATACCTATCACTGTATAAATTGCCACAACCTAGCGCTGAACTGAGCTTCTACTGCGGAAAAATAGAGGTTAGCCAGCAATCAATTTTTAGCGCCGCTTGGCAGCCCCCTAAAGCAGAGGGAACTGCGATTATCGTTCACGGTTACTTGGATAATTTGGGCTTATATCGCCACTTAATCGAGCATCTAATACGCCAGAATTTAACCGTGGTCTGTTTTGACTTGCCCGGGCTTGGGTTATCGGACGGAGAGCAGGCTTTTATTGGTAATTTTGCAGACTACACCTTAGCGCTACAAGCGATTCTTGATCTCTGCCAAAAACAGTTTACCGCCCCATTCCATGGTCTAGGGCAAAGTACAGGCGGCGCTATTCTGCTCAAGCACCTTCTAGACCATCAGGCTAAAGAAGATTACCCATTCAAATCCCTAAACCTGCTAGCCCCCCTTCTTCACCCTAAAGGGTGGTGGCTTAATCGACACATATTGCCATTTATAAAGCTCTTTAGAAAATCGCTGAAACGGCACTTTGGCAACAGCTCCCATGATTCAGAATTTTTAACATTTATTCGCGAGAAAGATATTTTTCAGCCAAAGACAATGCCTATACCATGGTTTGAGGCCGCCGATAAATGGGTGCAACAATTTGAAACCTTCAATGGCAATGATTTTCCTGTCAATATTATTCAGGGCACCGAGGATACAACTCTAGATTGGAAATATAATCTTAGGGTATTTAAAGAAAAGTTGCCGAATATGCGGTTAAACCTTATTAATGAGGCATATCATCATATGGCTAATGAGACTAAGGATATTCGGAGCCAGATTTTTGATGCAATAGAATTATAAAGATCCCCATTAATTAGCGGCCGTAAACTATACTTGGAAGCCATGTTGCAATCTGTGGCCAAATGGCCAGAAGTATCATCAGCACTATCTGCATAAAAATAAACGGAACAACACCGCGATACATTGCGGATGTTTCTACCGAATCCGGTGCCACGCCTCGTAAGTAGAACAATGCAAAGCCAAAAGGTGGGGTCAAAAATGATGTCTGTAAATTAATAGCAATCATCACGCCTAACCATATTGGATCCAGCCCCATCGCCAAAAGAACTGGCCCGATAATCGGCACAACAACAAAGGTAATTTCAATAAAATCTAAAATAAAGCCCAGTAAAAAGATAACTAGCATCACTAAAATTGTTGCAGATATGACGCCACCTGGCAGGCTGGCAAAAAATTGTTCAACCACTTCCTCGCCCCCAAACCCGCGAAAAACTAGCGAAAACACCGCCGCACCAATCAAAATTAAAAACACCATTGATGTTACCTGCGCCGTGCCCTGAGCCACCTCGCGCAACCGTGATAAATTTAAACGCCCTTTCAGGGCCGCTAATAATATTGCGCCAAATGCCCCCACGCCAGCCGCTTCGGTGGGGGTAGCCGCTCCCGCGAGAATTGACCCTAATACAGCAATAATCAAGCAAATTGGCGGAAGTAGGTTGCGTAAAACGCTAACAAGCTGTGCATCGCCATGATTGGCCTGAGAGGCTACCTGAATATCTAACTTGGGACGTGCAAATAACACCACATAGCTGATGTAAAAAATAACTAAGATTAATCCTGGAACAATCGCTCCGACAAAAAGGTCACCAATTGAGACGGTTTTTGGCGTGAAAATCCCCATATTTAGCTGCGCCTGCTGATAGGCACTGGATAGCGTATCACCCAGCAGAACTAGAGCAATCGATGGCGGAATAATTTGTCCCAAAGTGCCAGTGGCGGCAATAATTCCTGTAGCCTGCGAAGACGAGTACCCTCTATTCAACATAGTCGGCAATGACATTAAACCCATAGTGACCACTGTAGCGCCAACAATGCCCGTACTGGCCGCCAACAAAGCGCCTACTAAAACGACAGATATACCGAGGCCACTGCGAAATCTGCCAAATAAAGCCGCCATACTACCGAGCAGATCCTCTGCTAAGCGAGATTTTTCAAGCATTATGCCCATTAGTACAAACAGCGGCACGGCTATCAATGTGCCATTTTGCATAATGCCAAATAAGCGATTAGGTAATGCCTGTAAAAAGGCCGGATCAAAATGACCGGAGCCCATACCCATTAGCGCAAACAATAATGCAGTACCTGCCAGCGAAAATGCCACTGGATAGCCTGCCATCAGCACCAAACAAACGGTTAAAAACATAATAAAGGGAATCCACTCGACCATTAGGACTCTCCCTTTGAAGATGACTTTCCGTGCGCGTTATTAAGCACCAGAATGCTCTCTATAATGTGCGCTATACCCTGCAATGCAAGGGTAATAGGCATAATAATCATTAGGGTTTTAAGCAGGTAAACGGCTGCTATGCCGCCAGTTTCGGATGAGGTTTCTTTAATGGACCAACTGGCCATAACATAGTCCCAGCTACCGAACAGAATTAAACCGCAAAAGGGCAAAAGGAATAACATGGCCCCAATCAAATCCACCAATGCCTTGCGATGTACTGAAAACTCTCGGTAAAAAATATCCACCCGCACGTGTCCGCCACGCTGCAAAGTAAAGGCCAAGCCCAGCATAAAAATAATCGCGTGCACGTAGCTAACCGACTCTTGAATGGCTATAGATCCTATACCTAATAAATATCTGGATATCACCACCGTCATAACCAGAAATACCAGCAATAGTGTTAGCCATGAAATAACCTGCCCAACCCTATGTGTAAACTGGTTTATTCGCTGTGCAATTTTTGAGAGTACGATCATCGGCCTATTCTACCTGATTATTTATCATCTGCTGAAGACAGAATAAATTCATTGTAAATTTATTCTGCGATGGGCTTAAAATGGGACTGTCTTTTAGATAGGGCCAAAAATATATTTTTACAGTAAAATAAACATTGAACATTCTATGCACTTAAAACAGGGCAATTGTCGTTATGATGCTGACCATTATTTCTCCCGCCAAAAAATTGGACTATAGCCAGCCGGCACAGATTCAACATCATAGCCAACCACAGCTTTTGGAGCATTCCGAGTTGTTGTCAAAGGCGTTAAAAAATCTATCTCCTCAGGATATCTGTTCATTGATGGGGCTCAGCGACAAACTGGGCGCGCTTAATTATGAGCGCTTTCAATCTTGGCAAACACCTTTTTCCACAGACAATGCCAAGCAGGCCATACTGGCTTTTAAGGGCGATGTTTATCAGGGCTTAGACGCTGACAATATGAGTGCTAAAGAACTCAATTGGGCACAGCATAATTTGCGCATTCTTTCTGGTCTCTATGGGCTATTGCGTCCGCTTGATTTAATGCAACCCTATAGGCTGGAAATGGGTACTAAATTTGCCAATCAGCGCGGCGCAAACCTGTATCAATTTTGGGGCGAAATTATTACCAACCAGCTCAATGAATTGCTCTCTGCCTCACCCAAATCGGTACTGATTAATCTGGCCTCTAATGAGTATTTTAAATCTGTTCAGCCGAAAAACCTTCTCGCAGACATTATCACGCCAGTATTTATGGACCAAAAAGGCGATAAATATAAAATTATTAGCTTCTTTGCCAAACGTGCTCGCGGCCTGATGAGTGCATTTATTATTAAAAATAAAATCACTGATGCCGAACAGCTAAAG
>JAQWMF010000101.1 GCA_029246925.1 Porticoccaceae bacterium | reverse complement strand
CTCGAATTTGATGCCTATAAGCAAAAAGTCCAAGCCAAGCTATTGACCGAGGGTTTTAGTCTTGCGGTGGATATTGGTTCTGCGGATTACGCGGCGCTGTTACTCTATGCGGTTGATGATGGTAAGCAATCGGTGGTCTATACCCCAATTTACGGACAAACGGGGCGGCGAATTAATTCATTCTCCGATATGGCTTATAACGAGGCTGGCAAGGCGGTGTATATTCGTAGGAATTATCTTTCACCCAGTTTTGGTGTTGTAGGTGCCTCTGCGGAAGCTAAAACAAACTATAGGCATACTCTTGCATTGGATATTGTTACAGCGGATTCATTAAATCAGGATCAGGCTAAAAAGATTTTTGAAGGCAGAACTATAAGTACAGGCAAGTGCTCGGTGATGGTTGAGGTATTTGATGAAATGCTTGAGGCGATGTTTATTGATTTCCCCGGTGAGAATGGTCGCAATAGAGCTGAGACTGTCGAGTCGATAACTCACTGCCCCTAAGGTTAAAAAAATAATTAAGGATAAATAATATGTCGTTGACGGTGTTGCCAATTTTTCTGGGTGTTTTTACCTTTTTTTACATCTTTCTTGCTTTGCGTATAGGCTATATGCGGGGCAGTCCAGTGATGAAGATTTTCTTTAGAATGGATAAGGCTGTTTCGGAGGATAAACTGAATCGAAATGTCCGTGCACACGGAAATTTTTCTGAATATGTCCCTATTTTTTCGATCCTTCTGTTAGCTTTAGAAATTGAGAGTTCTACCTCTGCTGTTTATTTAGCCGTAGCGACAGTAATTTTTGCCTATGGCCGTTTGGCTCATGCGATTTGCTTTGCTTTTTTTGACCATAGCCCCTTTTTAAGAATTACAGGAATGCTTGGTACCTATATTGGATTGGCGCTGCTTGCTTATAAAGCGATAACAGTTGCGGTCTAAGCAGTCAGCACAGCTAGTGCGTTAAACTGATTTTTTCTTCGCTTAGGCTACTTCATGGCCGGATGCAGCCTGAAGTAATTCAAACCAAGCTTCCCGCTCAAGCGTTACTTTAGATGCCTCAGAAAACTGTTTAATTCTGTATATATCGTTACTACCCATGATTGGCAGTATCTGTGCTGGATGCCTTAGTAGCCATGCGGTGGCGATTGCGGCGGGGTTGACGCCATGGCTTGTGGCTAGGGTGTTCAGTTTTATGTTGAGCGGTGATTCAGGGTTTTTAAATAGATCGCCACCGCCCAGTGGTGACCACGCCATAGGTAAGATCTGATGCTGTTGCATATATGACAGATCACCATTGGTCAATGCGCTGTTTTGGGTAAGGCTGATTTCAATTTGGTTGGTCACTAGTTTGTTTTTAGTACTTGACTGAAGTAACTCAATATCCCAGGGGCGAAAGTTTGAAACGCCAATAGCCTTAACTTTTCCACTGGCAATTAAGGCATCTAAAGCGTTGCCAGTTTCCTGTGCATCCATTAATGGATCGGGTCTGTGCAATAGGAGAAGATCAATTTGCTCTATTGCCATTTCTTTAAGGGATCTTTCTACCGCCTGATTTATATACTGTGCAGAGGTATCGTAGTGTTTTACGTTTTTATCGCTGTGGAGACCAATGGGGGCCACGATGCCGCACTTGGTAATTATCTCCATGCTGTCTCGTAAACTAGGTGCCTGTTTTAAGGTATTCCCCAGTTCAGCTTCTGAACTGTATCCACCATAGATATCCGCTTGGTCAAAGGTGGTTATACCCTGATCTAAGCAGGCTTCAATTTTATGTTGCAGATGGACTGTTGAATGGTCTGGGTCATCAGTAAGTCGCCACATACCATAGATAATTTGAGAAACTGAAAGGTTATCTGAAAGGGAAATACGCTGCATAGGAGTTAACCTTTAAGATTTTTATTGGTTTTGGTTATTCCAGCTAAGACATTCTTCAAGGGTTACCCCTGAGCCGCCAAATATATCTAGTGCACTGCCAATAGTGAGATCTACTTTACCATTGGAAAGCATTTGTACTTGCTGTAAATCCTCAGCTGATTGTACACCACCGGCATAGGTGCAGGGTAGGCTGCATATTTCACCTAAGAGTTGAACCAGGTCTTGATCTATTCCTGCTTGAAGACCTTCAACATCTGCCGCATGTACCAGAAATTCAGCACAGTGTTGTTCAAGTTGAGAGATAGTCTGTTGATTGATGGCAGTATCTGTAACAGTCTGCCATCGGTCAGTGGCAATCATCCAGCCTTGATCAGTTTTTCTGCAGCTTAAATCTAGGACTAATCGTTCAGTCCCTACAGCGGTTTTTATTTTTTCTAGGCGTGACCAAGAGAATTGACCCTGTTCAAAAAGATAGGAGGTTACAATAACGTGAGAGGCACCCGCCTGTATAAATTCGTTGGCATTTTCTGGCGTTACTCCACCGCCGTACTGTAATTTATGAGGGTAAGCAGAGAGGGCGTCAAGCGCTTGCTGTTTATTGTTTGGCCCCAGAGAAATCACATGACCGCCACTGAGACTATGTTGTTTGTAGAGTTCGGCGTAGTGGCTAGCGTCATGCGGGCTAACAAAATTAGTTTCTGCGCCAGATTGATTGAGACTGCCACCAACAATTTGTTTTACTTTGCCTTGATGAAGGTCTATGCAGGGTCTAAATAGGGTCAAAGGGTGGCACTCATGGCGATTAGAATGCAAGCATTATAACTATTTTACGTTAAGTTTGGAGCCCTTATCTGCAAGGGGAGTTCGACCCAGTCTATGGCTAATAAACTGGCTTACTTCAATTAATTTATTTAAGTTAATATTGTGTTCTATCCCTAGTTCATTCAGCAGATGGATAACATGTTCTGTAGCTACGTTACCAGAGGCGCCTTTGGCATAGGGGCAACCACCTAAACCCGCTACTGAGCTATCAATAGTGGTTATGCCCATATTTAATGATTGTTTGATATTTGCTATGGCTTGGCCGTAGGTATCATGCAAATGAACGGCCAGTTTTGAAGCCGTTATATCCATAAGAATGTCTGAAAGTAGTGCTTCAATATCATCGGGTTTTGCTACGCCAATGGTATCCCCGAGAGATATTTCATAGCAGCCCATATCCAGAAGTGACTGAGCAATTTCGTTGATTTTTTTATTGTCGACACCGCCCTGATAAGGGCAACCTGCAACACAGGAAATATAGCCGCGAACGGCAATATTATGCGCCATCGCTTTTTGCGTAACGGCTTTAAATTTTTCTAGGCTTTCATCAATCGTGCAATTGATGTTTTTTTGACTAAATGCTTCACTAGCTGCGGCAAACACAGCGATTTCTTTTACGTTGCATTCAATCGCGCGATCTAGCCCGCGCATATTGGGGGTGAGGGCAGTATAGGTGGCTTGACCAGGGGCTAGCTGTTTAAAAACCTCATCACTACCTGCCATCTGTGGCACCCATTTAGGGCTGACAAAGCTACCAGCTTCAATGGTTTGCAGTCCTGCATCGGCTAAGCCATGAACTAGCTCAACTTTGGTCGCTACATCTAGGGATGCAGATTCATTTTGCAGGCCATCTCGGGGGCCAACTTCAACAATTTTTACTGCCTTAGGTAAGCTCATAATGGTTAAAGGTTGTGGTATTTTCCACGATAAAATAGCAGTGGTTGAAGTCCATTATCAGTAAATTCGGTCACTTCACCGGTCATAATTATATGATCCCCGCCTTCATACTGATGTGCCATTTTGCACTGAAAACAGGCGCTATAGTGAGGAAGTATAGGTATGCTAGATAAACCCTCAGTGCATTCAATATCAGCAAAGCGATCAACGCCGGTTGTAGCAAAGCGATCAGATAGATCCTGTTGGCCAGCGGCTAGAATATGCACGGCAAAGGCTTTTGCAGACATAAAATCGTCAAAACAGTTAGTATTTTTGCCAATACTCCAAAGTATCAATGGTGGGGTTAGGGATACGGAATTAAAGCTATTGGCTGTCATGCCAATTCTTTGTCCGCTTTTTCCTAGGGCGGTAATAATAGTTACCCCAGTTGCAAAGCTACCCAAAGCGTTGCGGAATTCAAGCTGGGTGAAAGAGTTAGACACTGATTTACTGCTCCTTGAGATAAGCTTGCGTCCTAATGATATAAAATAAGAACCTAAGCTAGCAATGATGAAATTATTCTGTCGTTGTTGCAAGCGCTTTATATACTAGCAGCAACTTTTGTACCCTGAGCAATCGCTGTTTTGGCGTCTAATTCTTTGGCGCTATCAGCACCGCCAATAAGATGAAAGGGTATTTTTAATCCATTAGTAATTTCGGTTAATGGGTCTTGGCCTGCGCAGATAATAATATTGTCTACGGTTAACACTTCGGGTTTATCACCTACAGTTATATGCAGGCCTTGGTTATCTATCCGCTCGTAATGGCAACCATTGATCATTTTTACATTCTTTTTTACTAGACCTGCTCGATGAATCCATCCCGTGGTTTTGCCAAGTCCAGAACCAATTTTGGAGGTTTTGCGTTGCAGTAAATAGACCTCTCGCGGTGAGGATTTAATTGTTGCTTTGTAGCCATCAATGCCGCCACGAGCTTTCAGAGACATATCAATGCCCCATTCATTCATAAATTCATTAATATCTAGGGAGGGGGATTCGCCACTATGGGTAATATATTCAGCTGTATCAAAACCGATACCGCCAGCGCCAATAATGGCTACACGTTTTCCGAGTGGTTTTTTATTTAAAATAACATCTATATAGCTGAGGACACTGGGATGATCTATGCCGTCAATCGCGGGCATTCTTGGTGTAATTCCAGTGGCTACAATGACCTCATCAAAGCTACTGTTATTTAGCTTTTCTGCGCTCACCCGTGTTTCTAGGTTTAGGCAGATATTGTGTATCTCAATTTGTTTTTTAAAATACCTAAGAGTTTCATAAAATTCTTCTTTTCCGGGTATCTGTTTGGCGATATTAAATTGCCCGCCAATGTCAGAAGCTGAATCAAAGAGTGCCACTTTATGACCTCTTGAGGCAGCTGTCGTTGCCGCGGCAAGGCCAGCAGGCCCTGCGCCTACAACGGCTATAGTTTTTACCAGCTGGGTTGGTGCAATTTTAAATTCAGTTTCATGGCAGGCACGCGGATTGACTAGGCAGCTAGTAATCTGTCCCTGAAAAACATGGTCAAGACAGGCTTGATTGCAGGCAATGCAGGTATTAATTTCATCAGCTCGACCTTCTTTAGCTTTGATAACGAAATCAGCATCAGCCAAAAATGGGCGCGCCATGGAGACTATATCTGCATCACCATTGGCTAGAACCTGTTCGGCTATTTCGGGGGTGTTGATGCGGTTGGAGGTAACAACAGGCACCGAGAACTCTTCTCTAAATTTAGCGGTTACCCATGTAAATGCCGCTCTGGGCACCTTGGTGGCAATGGTTGGTATTGTGGCTTCATGCCAGCCAATACCCGTGCTAATAATGGTGGTGCCGGCTTTTTCGACGGCTTTACCTAGCTGAATAACTTCTTCAGCACTACTTCCGCCCTCCACTAAATCGAGCATTGATAGTCGAAAAATAAGTATAAAATTTTCGCCAACGGCTTCCCTGATCTGTCGAACTACTTCAATAGGTAAGCGAATTCTATTGTCATAGCTTCCGCCCCATTGGTCACTTCGCTGGTTGGTTCTAGTGGCAATAAATTGATTCAGGAAGTAGCCCTCAGATCCCATGATTTCAACACCGTCATAGCCTGCTTGTTGCGCGCGTACTGCGGTGGCTACATAGTCATCAATTTGTTTATAAATTTCTTCTTCAGTAAGTGCTTTGGGCTTAAAGGGATTTATGGGCGCCTGAATGGCAGAGGGGGCTACAAGATGGGGCGAAAAGGCATAGCGACCCGTATGCAGTATTTGTAAACAGATTTTACCATCCTGTTGATGTACAGCATCGGTAATCACTCTGTGATCATCAATATCCTGCTGGCACTGCAGATTTTTGGTGGCCGAATGAGTGCCTCCCTCTGAGTTGGGACCAATACCGCCAGTAACAATCAGTCCAACGCCGCCTTTAGCGCGTTCGGCAAAAAAGGCCGCCATGCGGTGGTGGCCATTTTTAGCTTCTTCAAGGCCAGTATGCATAGATCCCATTAGCACTCTGTTTTTAAGTTGCGTAAAGCCTAAATCTAAGGGTGCTAAAAGATGGGGGTAGTTGCTATTTTCCATGAGTTGCGCCTCTTATTTGGTTAAATATACGCTGCCCTAATATTAGGAGATTACGCCAGCATTTTGACAGTGTCAAGATTGATTGATATATTGGTTTTATGAAAGCATCCACCTCAACCAGCAAGCCCTCTGCTAAGTATCATCATGGCAATCTTAGGCAAACCCTATTAGCTGCAGCTAAGCAGATGATTGCCGCGGATGGCATAGAATCTCTGTCCCTTCGAAAACTTGCCGATAAAGTGAGTGTTTCTAGAACTGCGGCCTATCATTATTTCGATGATAAAAATGATTTGCTCTGCGCTATTGCTTCAGACGGATTCAGGCAGTGGCAACAATTACTTAAGCAAAGTGAACAGCAAAACCAAACAGAACGACAAAAGTTCGAACAATACCTTGTTAATTACATGGTTTTTGCCACCCATCATCCGGAAGAATATGAATTGATGTTTGGCCGCTGTATTTGGAAACAGGCTCAGTGTACGGAAGAATTACAAACTATTGCCCACGGTACCTTTCAGCATCAGGTAGAAATGATGGCGTATTGGCAATCTATTGGCTTGGTTTTAGGGGATAACCCTCTTCGTACCGCGCAGATTATTTGGGGTACATTACATGGTATTGCCAAATTATTTATCGATGGCGTTTATGTTGATGACACGCGAGCTGAAGAAATTGTTAAGAGCGCACTCCCCATGTTTTTGGTGCCTAAAGACTAAAACATTGGTTTTTTTAAGATTTAGCTAAAAACTTTGTTTAAAACTGAACTATTTGGTTGCCGAATATAAGTTGCTGTGGCAGAATTGCCGCCTTTTTCACGTAGACCAAAATAATGGGCACAGAAAGCCCGATAGTTAAGTTGACGTGATGTATTAGTTTTTTGCGAGAGTGGCGGAATTGGTAGA
>JAQWMF010000100.1 GCA_029246925.1 Porticoccaceae bacterium | reverse complement strand
GTCGGAAATTCTTCTGAGATAAGGATTTCTACTGGGTTGAGTCTTTGTAGTTCGCTATGGAGCTCCTCTTCATGAGTCGCTTGCAGTAGCTGAAAGCGACCGCTACTCATATCCAAAGTGGCAATGCCGTACTGCCCCTCGGATAGATGAAGGGCCGCTAAAAGATTGTCAGATCGGTCATCCAGTAAGGCTTCATCACTTAGTGTGCCCGGGGTTAGTACTCTAACAACTGCACGCTCCACAGGTCCTTTACTGGTAGCGGGGTCACCAATTTGTTCACAAATAGCGACCGAAACACCCTGTTTAACCAGTTTCGCGAAATAGTTTTCAGCTGCGTGAAAGGGTACGCCACACATGGGAATTGGGTTGCCATTAGTTTTGCCGCGAGCTGTCAAAGTAACATCCAATAGCTGACTCGCTTTTTTTGCATCGTCAAAAAACAATTCATAAAAATCACCCATGCGATAAAATACCAGATCATTCGGGTGTTCAGCTTTGATACTGAAGTACTGTTGCATCATTGGCGTATGGGTTTGGCTGTCTGATTTGTTGCTCATTGGCTAAAATTCTTAGGCTATTGATAAAAACGTTTGGCTATCAGGGGAGTTTAGTACAGACAGTAGGTCTAAGACTATCCAAAATCTATTAAACAGATTATTTTCTTTGGTAATTACTCTGTGGCTAAACCATTGACTAAAAGTTTAGGTAAACTATAGAGCAACCAAGGAGAGTTTTTTGTCAGAATTTGCCAACAACCCATCAATAAATTTAATTGCCAAACAGGTTGGTCAACGATTGCGGTGTATTAATGCAAAATTAACCACTGCGGAATCCTGTACCGGTGGTGGTATCGCTGAGGCTATTACAGCAATTGCTGGAAGTTCCCAATGGTTTGAGTATGGCTATATAACCTATGCCAACAAGGCAAAAGAGCGGCTACTCAAGGTGACTAAAGAATCTTTAGCGACTGATGGTGCGGTTAGCGAACAGGTTGTTGAGCAGATGGCTACGGGGGCGTTGCAGTCCTCAGGCGCGGACTGCGCTATATCTGTAAGTGGTATAGCCGGTCCAGATGGGGGTACGCCAGAAAAGCCTGTTGGGACTGTATGGATTTGCTGGATTACCCCTAAATTAACCAGAGTCAAAAAATATCAACTGCAGGGCGATCGACAGGCAGTCAGAGAGCAGGTAATTAAAATTTCTTTGCAAGAACTCTTGCATCAACTAAACTGATAATATACTGTACACACATACAGTAAAATGCTGGTTTGAAAAAACGAACCAAAATCAGTCGAACAACAGTTAATGAGGAAAAGATAATGGATGCGAACAAAGAAAAGGCACTCGAAGCGGCTCTGAGTCAAATTGAAAGACAGTTTGGTAAAGGCACTGTTATGCGCATGGGTGAAGATGAGCGTGAGGCTATACCATCCATATCGACTGGCTCCTTAGGTTTAGATATTGCACTAGGCATTGGCGGGCTACCCAAGGGTCGTGTTGTTGAGATTTATGGACCAGAATCCTCAGGTAAAACAACCTTAACTCTACAAGTGATTGCAGAGGCACAAAAAGCCGGAGGTACCTGTGCCTTTATCGATGCTGAGCATGCATTAGATCCAGTATATGCTGAAAAGTTAGGCGTAAAAGTAGATGATCTAATTGTTTCACAGCCAGATACGGGTGAGCAGGCTCTTGAAGTAACAGATATGTTGGTTAGATCTGGAGCCTGTGATGTTCTAGTAATCGATTCGGTTGCTGCTCTAACACCCCGCGCAGAAATTGAGGGTGAAATGGGGGATCATCACGTCGGTCTGCAAGCACGTCTTATGTCGCAGGCACTTCGTAAACTGACCAGTAATATTAAAACAGCCAATTGCCTAGTCATCTTTATTAACCAGATCAGAATGAAGATTGGTGTGATGTTTGGCAATCCTGAAACCACAACGGGTGGTAATGCTCTGAAGTTTTACTCTTCGGTTCGATTGGATATACGTCGAATTGGTGCGGTTAAAGACGGCGATGAAGTTGTCGGTAATGAAACACGGGTTAAGGTCGTGAAAAATAAAGTGTCACCGCCATTTAAACAAACCGAATTCCAAATTCTTTACGGCAAAGGAATTAACCGTAACGGCGAACTAGTAGATCTAGGGGTAAAGCATGGGCTGATTGATAAGTCTGGTGCTTGGTACGCTTATAAAGGGAGTAAAATTGGTCAGGGTAAGGCAAATGTCGGTATATATTTGACTGAGAACCCAGAAATTGCAGCTGAGATAGAAGCGCAGATTCGTGAAAAAGAGTTGAGCCATCTATCACCGCAAAAAGATAAGGCTCAAGAGGCATAGGTTCAAGTTTATAAGGTGGGCAGTTTACCTGCCCACTATTGACCAAATTATGTACAACGAATAACCTAATTTTTTCTAATCATAATACTGCTGAGTGTGTTTATTGATGGAAGAAAATCAACAAGAAATAAAGTCCAGTAAAATACGCATATCTGCCATGGGTATGTTGGCGGGTCGAGAATTCCTTCGCTGTCAGTTGGCAGTAAAGCTTGAAAAGAAATTTGATAATTCACCACTAATTCTAGATGTTCTAGACCAATTAGCCGCAGAAGATCTGCAGTCAGATCATCGATTTATCGAAGCCTTTATACGGTCTCGTGTCGCTAGAGGTCAGGGTAGAACTAGAATAAGGTTGGACCTAAAAAGCCGGGGTGCTGATACTACTCTAATTGAACAATTACTTGATGAAGCAGAGGTTGACTGGTTCGAATTAGCCAAAAACACTGCGCACCAAAAATTTGGTACTGATCATCATATTGATGCTAAAGAAAAAGCTAAACGAATGAGGTTTCTTCAATACAGAGGTTTTAGTTTTGATCAAATTAACTATGCGCTCAATGATTAGGGCTCAACTCCAATAATATCAGCCACAATAACTTTTCCCTTTTTGATCGCATTGCGATAACCTCTTAATTGGTTTTAAATCTCAATGGATCTGCGATATATGTTGTTTTATCACAAAAGTCTGCGGTTACTAATAGCTCTATTTGGCTTTATCTTTACCGTTAATATAACTGCATCCGAAACCCCTAAATTTATTGGTTCTTTTCAACAGGGTGGATTGGTTTTGGGTCATCTGGCTGAGGGTGAAACAGTTAGCTACAAGGGAAAGTTTTTAACATTAAATAATAAAAGACAATTTCTACTGGGGTTTGGTCGCAATGAGCCCTCTACTGTAGAAATTACTATTTACGATAAATCGGTCGCCAATAATATCGTTTTGAAAGTTGCGGCAAGAGAGTATGCTATTCAAAAAATTGAGGGTGTGCCCCAGAAAACAGTAACGCCGTCGAAAGAGGATTCAACACGTATTCAGCAGGATACAGCGTTAGTAAGAAAGGCTAGAGATTTAATAAGCGATCAGGATGATTTTACGGCAGGCTTTATTCAGCCGGCAAAGGGTCCCATCACTGGGGTTTACGGAAGTCAGAGATTTTATAATGCTGTGCCTAAAAGCCCGCACTATGGTGTTGATTATGCTGCACCTACTGGTGCGCCAGTGAAGGCACCTGCGGCCGGTATCATTACTTTGGTTCATGATGATATGTTTTATTCTGGAGGCACATTAATTCTCGATCATGGCCATGGTTTAAGCTCAACCTTTCTGCATCTAAGTGAAATATTAGTTCAGCAGGGCCAGAGAGTTCCTCTTGGAATGGTAATAGCTAAAATTGGTGCATCAGGTAGGGCTACAGGTCCTCATTTGGATTGGCGTATGAATTGGTTAGGCCAACGAATTGATCCTCAACTTGTGCTAGAAACTCTGCCTGCGGTAGATTAAAGCTTCAATATAATCTTGGAATAGCAGTTTCCTGTCATTTTGCGTACACTAGCGGCGTTTTTTTATGGATTACTAGCGTGGATAAAAAATTACTTAGTATCTTGGTATGCCCTGTAAGCAAGGCTCCTCTCGAATATGACTCACAAACTAATGAGTTAATTTGTCGTGCCAGCGGGCTTGCTTATCCTATTCGAGATGGCATTCCAGTCATGCTTGAAGGGGAAGCTCGCGCCTTAAATCCCAAGAAAAGCTAAGATCTAATAACGATTAAACGTTGATATAAAGTGCGACAAAACTATTATTTAATGGGACGTCAAGATGAGTGAAGAGAGCCTCTTTACCCGAATTATTAACAGGGAAATTCCGGCAGATATGTTGTATGAAGACGATCAATGTATTGTTATCAACGATATATCGCCACAGGCACCAGTGCATATGTTAGTTATCCCTCGTCTTCCAATTGCTAAATTGGCAGATGCAAAACAAAGCGACCGAGTACTTTTGGGTCATCTTATGTGGGTGGCTGGAGAAGTTGCCCGAATGGCTGGTGTTAGTGATGCATTTCGTCTTGTTGTCAATAATGGAGAGCGTGCGGGTCAATCAGTCTTTCACCTTCATCTCCATGTATTGGCCAATAAGGGCACCCAAGACACATTCTCAGAAGACAGTTTATAAATTCAATAAATACTAAGTCGAGACATCGGAAATAATTATGAAAAGTGCTGAAATTAGAGATGCATTCCTAAACTACTTTGCTTCCAAGCAGCATAGCAAAGTGCCTAGCAGTAGCTTGGTGCCAGGTAATGACCCTACATTGCTTTTTACCAATGCAGGTATGGTGCAATTTAAGGATGTGTTTTTAGGTGCAGAAAAGCGTGATTACTCGCGTGCTGTTTCTTCGCAGCGCTGTGTTAGAGCGGGCGGAAAGCACAATGATTTAGAGAATGTAGGCTATACAGCTCGCCACCATACCTTTTTTGAAATGTTGGGTAATTTCAGTTTTGGCGATTACTTCAAACAAGATGCCATTAAGTTTGCCTGGGAATTCTTAACAGTAGAACTAAAGTTACCGAAAGAGCGTCTATGGGTCACTGTTCATATTAGTGACGATGAAGCTGCCGACATCTGGGTGAATGAAATTGGCGTTGATCCTGCGCGTTTATCTCGATTAGACGAAGATAATTTTTGGCAAATGGGTGATACAGGACCCTGCGGCCCAAGCACCGAAATTTTCTGGGATCACGGCGAACATATACCCGGTGGTCCTCCAGGTAGTGAAAACGATGATCTCGATCGTTATATTGAAATTTGGAACCTCGTATTTATGCAATATGAGCGTGACAGCTCGGGCGAGATGACAGCTCTGCCAAAGCCCTCAATTGATACAGGCATGGGTTTAGAGCGCGTAGCAGCAGTAATGCAGGGTGTGCACAATAATTATGATATTGATCTATTTAAGCACCTAATCGCTGCCGCCATTGAAATTACTCAATGTAAAGACACTGAAAATGCATCGCTAAAAGTTTTAGCTGATCATATAAGATCCTGTGCCTTTTTGGTTGCTGATGGTGTTCAGCCATCAAATGAAGGTCGCGGCTATGTGTTGCGCCGCATTATTCGTCGTGCTTTACGCCATGGCCATAAGCTCGGTGCAAAAGGTGTATTTTTCCATAATTTAGTGGCGCCCCTCGGTGAAGTAATGGGCGAAGCCTATCCAGAGCTTATAGAAAAAGG
>JAQWMF010000099.1 GCA_029246925.1 Porticoccaceae bacterium | reverse complement strand
AAGCTTGTACTTGAAGAAAAACTATCCAGCCAACAATCAAACTTCGAAACTCAGCTTAAGCTTGTTCAGGATGCAAAGCTCAGCCTCAGTCAAGAATTTGAAAATCTCGCCAATCGAATCTTTGAGGATAAACAAACTAAGTTTTCCGAGCAGAGCAAACAGGCATTGGAAACCTCACTGAGTCCATTAAGGCGAGATCTTGGGGATTTTCGCAAGCAGGTATCCACAGCTTATGATAAAGAGAATGCCGATCGTAACCGTTTAGCGGGCCAAATTGGTGAACTGCAAAAGCAAACCATGCAAATATCAGCAGATGCTGTCAGTCTTGCCAATGCACTTAAAGGAGATAATAAGCAGCAGGGTAATTGGGGTGAGTTTGTTCTTGAAAAATTACTTGAAGATTCTGGCTTATCTAAGGGGCGAGAATATGAAACTCAGGTTGCCCTAAAAGATGAAGACGGCAAACGACGCAATCCCGATGTGATTATCCATCTGCCAGAGGGGAGGGATATCATTATTGATGCAAAGGTTAGCCTGATTGATTACGAGCGCTATTTCCATGCTGAAGAGGCTGAAATGCGTCATCAAAGCCTTAATCAGCATCTCAATTCATTACGCACTCATATTAAAGGCCTGAGCGTTAAAAATTACGAAAAACTGGAAAATGTTAATAGCCTAGACTTTGTTTTAATTTTTATCCCTGTCGAATCAGCGTTTATGCTGGCTTTGGATAATGACCCAGATATTATGCGCGAAGCCTATGATAGGGGTATTATTTTAGTAAGCCCAAGCACACTGATGGTGACCTTAAGGACCATAAAAAATCTTTGGCGTTATGCCGATCAAAATATCAATGCCCAACAGATAGCTGAAAAAGCCGGTGCGCTGTATGACCTTTTTGTACTTCATGTAGAAGCCTTAGAAGATATTGGCAAGCATATTGATAAGAGTAAAGATGCCTATGAAACCGCCTTTAAGCGCCTATCGACAGGGCGGGGCAACCTAGTTAAACGCAGTGAGGAGTTAAAAACATTGGGGGCTAAAACCAAGAAAGCACTGGCGGATAAACTATTATCCCCCAGTGATGCGTAATTAACCTATTCAATGCTAAGGGTCTGCTGTGTCTAGTTTCCAATTAATGCTTTCGGTAGGTGGCGTGATTACCCTTATCCTTTCTATCTACGCCTGTATTCTTGCTTTTAAGTTAAGCAGCAAAGCAAAGCGAAGATCACAGCCTTTGCACTATGAGCCAGCATCTAAATCTCAATTAGATGCACAGCAATCTATCAGAGTCATAGCTCAAGCATTATTACAAAATGATCTAACGCCGACAGAAGCTGCTATGCGTATTGGGTTTTTAGCTCAGCAGTTTAAGCCCTCAGATTATCAGGCCAACCCCCTACAAACTTTTCACTCACTGGCAATGGAAACCTCTTATTTGCCAATTTTAGATGATTGGAAAGCGCTTTCTTCAGCGGATAAATCTCGATTAGACAAAGAGCGTTTATCTATAGAGCAGAAGCATTCTGAGGCTATAGATCTAGCCGCCCGTAAACTGGCTAATAACCGTTAAATTCTTTCTAGGTAAACCCCTGATTCAATATGATGAGTCCATGGGAATTGGTCGAATAGTGCAACTTTTACTACTCTATGGGTCTTGGTGATTTGCTTTAAGTTTTCCGCAAGGGTTTGAGGGTTGCAGGAAATGTAAAGAATATGATCCATTTCAGTGACTAATTTTTCAGTGCCTGAATCCAAGCCCGCTCGCGGTGGATCGACAAAAATAGTAGAAAAGTTAAAGCTATCTAGATCGACATCCGCCAGTCGTCTAAAGGCTCTTTCTCTATTTAACGCCTGAGTAAATTCTTCGCTTGAAAGTCTTGCTATAGTGACATTATCAACATTGTTGGCGGCAAAATTGGCGGTTGCAGAATTAACCGAAACCTTTGATATTTCAGTCGCTAACACCTTATCAAAATGCTGGGCCAAAACAGCGGTAAAATTGCCATTACCACAATAGAGCTCAACCAAATCTGCACTACTGCCAGATAGGCAGTTACTGGCCCATGTCAGCATTTTCTGGTTTACCTGAGCATTGGGTTGGGTAAAGCTCGCTTCTACCTGCTGATAACTGTATTCCCTGTTATTAACCACCAGTTTTTCCGTGACAAAATCATCGGTTAAAACCACTTTTTGCTTACGGCTTCTACCGATCACTTTTACCTTAAATTGTGTTTGTAATTCATGAGCTGTTTTTTGCCATTGCTCATCTAAGGGGCGATGATAAATAAGCGTAATCAGTGCTTCATTAGTGGTGGTGGTTAAATACTCCATACTAAACAGTTTACGACTTAGGGTATCACTGGCATTAACTGCCGCCATTATTTTTGGCATTAATTGATTGATTAGCATTGAGCCAATAGGGAAGTCTTGGATCATATAGGGGCGCTTTTCACCCGGTTTATTCATCGCATAATGCGCCTGACCCTGTTCGTGCCATACGCGAAATTCAGCCCGCATACGAAAGCCATAGGGCTCTGAATCATGTATGTCTATTTCTGGCAGGGTAATACCAGCATCAGCCATAAGGCATTTATAGTGACTCACCTTGTCACTCAGCTGTTGTTCGTAGCCTGTTGAGCTCTGTAGATTATCTTGATTCATTGATTGGTATACAGTTGTTGAGTATTTGCAGCCATAATAAAGTCATTGATATGAAGGCCCTTTAGGTTATGCGACCACCAGCTCACTGAAACCTTACCCCATTCAATCAATAGAGCAGGGTGATGATCCACCTGTTCTGCAAGTTCTGATATAGCCTGAGCTAGGCCCATGGCTGAAACAAAATCATCACATTTATAGATACAAAAAAGTCGATCTACACCATCGTTTTGAACAATTTTCCAGTGGTTAATTTGTGCCAATAAATCAGCGTATTGGTCTTTAGAAACCAAGGTTTGATGGTCGGGTAAATCTTTAAGGTTGTAATCGATTAAGTTCATTTATAGACAGTTCTTTGGCTTGGGTAAACCTGCTAATTTTGCGGCTATTTTAGCAGGGCTGCCAGGGAATAATTTATTTAAATACAGGCTGCTACCCTTATCCATGCCTAAGCTGGCAGTAACCATCTTACACAGGGGCCTCATTGATGGAGAAAAGCCGTAATCTGCATAAAAATTACGCGCAACAATTAATATCTCTAAGTGTTCTTTTGTCAGTGCAAAACCGTCCTCAAGACCTAACTTGATCGCTAAGTCTTTTGACCAATCAGGTAAGTCATTAAGGTAATCGGTTTGTTTAGTCATTGGTTTTGAACCATTTATCGCTTAAACAATAAAAAGCCCTACAGTATGCAGGGCTTTGCGCTAAGGCTAAAGTTTTTATTAGTCGTCACTCATAACGCCAAAAATGTGTAAAAGACTAACAAAAAGATTGTAGATCATCACAAATAGCGTCACGGTTGCAGAAATATAGTTTCTTTCCCCGCCATGAATAATGGCACTGGTTTGCCACATAATAAGACCGGTAGAAAGAAAAGCGAAAACAGAGCTAACAGTAATTGCTAGTGCAGGAATTTGTAAGAAAACATTAGCAATTCCGGCAGCAAAGGCCACCAAGATGCCAGTCATCAGAAAGCCGGTCATAAAATTGAGGTTCTTTCTGGTGGTTAAAACATAGGCCGAAGCCGCAAAAAATATCAGAGCAGTAGAGCCCAGCGCCAGTATAATTGGGCCTGAGCCAACTGCCGCCAGATACAT
>JAQWMF010000098.1 GCA_029246925.1 Porticoccaceae bacterium | reverse complement strand
CAGGATTTCCCAGACCTTGAGATTATTATTAATGGTGGCATCACTGATTTGGCGCAATCTAAACAGCATTTGACGCAGATTGATGGGGTGATGATTGGCCGGGAAGCCTACACTAACCCCTATTTATTAGCTGAGGTTGATCAGCAGATTTATGGCGGTAAAAAAACTATACGAAATCGAAAAATAATTGCTGAAGAGTTTATCCAATATGTGGATAATGAACTCTCTCAGAATATTAGACTCCAATCTATGACGCGACATATTTTAGGGCTTTTTCATGGTATGCCGGGCGCCCGACAATTTAGGCGACATATTAGCGAAAATGCCCATAAACCTAATGCAACGATTGATGTATTAATTGATGCTTTAGCGAAAACCACAGGACAGACTGATTTATGACTAACAAAAGCAAACTAGACCAACTAAAAGAAATAACCACTGTGGTTGCAGATACGGGCGACTTTGATGCGATTGCCCAGTATGAACCAGAAGATGCAACCACCAACCCTTCTCTTTTGCTGAAGGCGGCGCAGATGCCGGCTTACCGTGGCCTTGTTGAGGATGTGATCAAATCAGTTACTGGCAAGCTGTCTTCTAAAGAGCAGCTTGATGATTGCATGGATAAATTAGCAGTGGGTTTTGGTGAGAAAATTCTTGAGACTATTCCGGGTCGAGTTTCCACTGAGGTGGATGCTCATTTGTCTTATGACACTAAGGCATCGATTGCTAAGGCGCGTCGTTTAATTGCGCTCTACGAACAGGCGGGCATTGATAAGAGCCGTGTACTGATCAAAATGGCGTCGACGTGGGAAGGTATTCGTGCGGCTGAGCAGCTCGAAAAAGAAGGTATTAATTGTAACCTTACGCTGTTGTTTAGCTTTTCACAGGCGGCCGCGGCGGCTGATGCGGGTGCCTTTTTGATCTCGCCTTTTGTGGGTCGTATTTTGGATTGGTACAAGGCCAATACCGGTCTTAGCGATTATGCGCCCGTGGATGATCCGGGTGTTCAGTCGGTTACTCGCATTTATAATTACTACAAGCAAACCGGCTATAAAACCATTGTGATGGGCGCGAGCTTTAGAAATATTGAAGAAATCACTGAGTTGGCGGGCTGTGACCGTCTAACTATTAGCCCGCAGTTACTATCGGCGCTGGGTGAAGACTATGGCACCCTAGCTCGCAAGCTGGATCCGAATAATACCGGCAAGCGCATTAGTTACACTCAGGGTAATGAAAGCAAGTTTAGATTTGAAATGAACGAAGATGCGATGGCGACTGAAAAGTTAGCTGAGGGTATTCGTGGCTTTGTTGCCGATCAGAATAAATTGGAAACTTGGCTTAGAGATATCGCTTAATGCTGAGTAAGATCAAACAGCTGTTTGCTAAAAAAGAGCAACAGTCGGATCAAGAAAAGGTCGCTGAGGAGCATTTGGCTACGGCGGCCTTATTGATTGAGGTGATGGTGATTGATGGTCATATGGATGACCAAGAGTTGCAATCTATTAGCGCTACCCTTTGCTCTATTCTTGAGCTTTCTAAAGATCAGGTCGATGAACTGATCAGCCTATCTAAGGCAGAGGTTGATGATGCGACCTCGCTTTATCAGTTTACTAAGCAGATCAACGATAACTATGATGTAGATGGCAAGCTTCAATTACTAACGTCTATGTGGCGGGTTGCCTATGCTGATGGCGAGTTGGATAAGCACGAGGAGAATATTATTCGTCGTGTAGCCGATCTACTGCATATACGTCATAGCGAATATATTCGCTGTAAGTTAGGCGCCAAACAGGCCTAGATTGGGTCTAGACCTGAATCCACATCCATATTCTGCGCGCGATGACGCAGGTAATGATCCATTAGTGTAATGGCCAACATTGCCTCGGCTATCGGCACTGCTCTAATACCGACACAGGGGTCGTGACGGCCTTTAGTGACCACTTCAGCTGACTGACCAGAGGTATCGATTGATTTACCTGGAATACGCAGGCTAGAAGTCGGTTTTAACGCCAGATGAGCGACTATATCCTGACCTGAGGAAATACCCCCTAGTACACCGCCTGAATTATTGGAGAGAAAGCCCTCGGGTGATATTTCATCGCGGTGCTCGGTGCCTTTTTGCGCCACCACATCAAAACCTGCGCCAATTTCTACACCTTTTACTGCATTAATACCCATTAGTCCGTGGGCAATCTCTGCATCAAGACGATCAAAGACTGGTTCACCTAGGCCTACGGGCATATTGCGCGCTTCTACAGTCACTTTGGCACCCACAGAATTTCCTTCTTTGCCCAGCGCCTGCATATAGGTTTCTAGATCTGAAATCTTGCTGGCATCGGGGAAGAAAAACGGGTTGGTTTCGATCACATCGCGATCAAAGTTTTCTGGCACTACAGGGCCTAACTGGGAGACATAACCGAATATATCGATCCCCAGTTTTTCTCTGAGATATTTTTTAGCTATACCACCAGCGGCCACACGCATCGCGGTTTCACGGGCTGAGCTACGACCACCGCCACGATAATCGCGCTCACCATACTTTTGATGGTAGGTGTAGTCGGCGTGGGAGGGTCTAAATAGATCTTTTATAGTGCCGTAATCTTTGGATTTTTGATCTTTGTTGTTAATGATCATACCAATGGCAGTACCGGTTGTTTTACCTTCAAAGATACCAGAGAGAATTTGAACTTCATCATCCTCTTTACGCTGGGTGGTGTATCTTGACTGTCCGGGTTTGCGACGATCGAGATCTGGCTGAAGATCAGCAGGACTAATTTCAAGCCCTGGAGGACAGCCATCTACAATACAGCCAATCGCTGGCCCATGGCTTTCGCCAAAGCTAGTGACGGTAAATAATTTTCCAATGGTGTTGCCTGCCATAAGATTCTCAGCATGTTAAATTTAGTAATTTGAAGATTATACGCAAATTAGCCGCGCTTGTGCATAGCCTGACTATGATTCGTCTGAAGATAGCCCGAAACATTCGGCATACTGACGTAATTGTGTACGGGTTAGGACAAATACACCGCCATCTCCTTCGGTAAATTCGAGCCAAGTAAAGGGCACCTGTGGAAATGCTTTTTCAAGGGCTACTGAGGAATTACCTACTTCAACAATCAACAGGCCCTGTTCGCTTAGATAATTGGCTGCCTCGCGCAATAGCCGCCGAGTAAAGTCTAGGCCATCATCGCCAGAGGCTAATGCTAGGTCGGGCTCATGGGCATATTCGTCGGGCATTTTTGCCAAATCATCGGCATCAACATAGGGAGGATTACTTACGATAAGGTCAAAACTATTGTGATCACTGCCGTCAAACGCAGAGAATAGGTCAGACTCAATAGCCGTTACACGACTATGTAAATCGTGTGTCACTATATTGATTGCGGTGACCTCGAGGGCGTCTGCAGATATATCACTTAATACAACCTGTGCCTTTTCGAAGGCATAGGCGCAGGCAATGCCTATACAGCCGCTTCCAGTACATAAATCAAGAATTTTATTGGGCGACTCTGGGCACCAGGGCTGAAATTGGTTGTAGATGAGCTCGGCAATCGGTGAGCGAGGCACAATGACTCTTTCGTCCACATAAAACGGCAAGGAACAAAACCATGCCTTCTTGGTAATATAGGGCGCAGGAACACGCTCATTAATACGTCGCTGATAGAGGGCTTTTATTTTTTTCTGATCGTCTATTGAGACTGAATTATCTAATAGTGAGCGATCGGCATTCGGTGGTAGATCCAATACAGAAGACAGCAAATAAACTGCTTCATCCCATGCATTGTCGGTGCCATGACCGAAATATAGGTCGCTCTGTTCAAACTGCTTTTGCCCATACTCAAGCATATCGCCAATAGTTTCGGTGTTAGCTGACAAGTTTATTCCTCTTGTTCTAAAATTATTTGGAGTATTTTACCCGCCAAACTAGCAATGGTCTTTAGTTTATTGGAAAATGTAGCTGCAATACCCAATAAAATAAGGTTAAACAATGAAAAAACAATATCTTAAAATCATTAAAAGCACTGGCGAAGATGTTTCACGTCCTGGTCTTTTGGATACGCCCAATCGCGCAGCCAAGGCCTTTGAGTATCTCACTAGCGGCTACCACATGGATCTTAAGGAAGTGATTAATGATGCACTCTTCCCTTCTGATTCTGAGGAAATGGTGATTGTTAAGGATATTGAGCTTTTTTCTCTGTGTGAACACCACCTTTTACCTTTTATTGGTAAATGTCATGTGGCCTATATCCCCAGCGGACAGGTTATCGGTTTATCTAAGATAGCACGCATCGTGGATATGTTTGCTCGCCGCTTACAAATCCAAGAGACATTGGCTCAACAAATTGCCTCGACTATTCAGGAGGCCACTAAAGCGCACGGGGTTGGGGTTATTGTTGAAGCTAAGCATATGTGCATGATGATGCGCGGCGTTGAAAAGCAAAACTCTTCAATGAAAACATCGGCTATGCTGGGTACATTCCGCTCTGATCAAGCCACTAGAACTGAGTTTTTAACGTTGCTCAGCGATCAATAAGCTAACAAAAAAGTTAGCTGATTATCTTCAACGCCGTATAGGGCACAATATTAAGCACCAATACGGCTACCTCATAGTGAACTAAAAACCGGAAAAAAAGGTCGCTCACTTGATTGGCTTCTAGCTTGAGTAATCGAGAATAAAAGCTGTTCATCGCTGACTTAAAGCACACAATAGCCACAGTGGTTACAGCAAGAATCACTAGATTAATTAGCGTACACCAACCCAAGAAATGCGTTATTTCAGCCATAGTTATATTAGATAAATTCATAAGAATTTCGCCTTTTTTATAGAGCTAAATCACTACTAACTATAGCAGAAAAAATTGTTGCGCCTTTTGCGCTACCTGCAACGCTTGATTTTCTAGGTGTAGGTGATGAGAGCCGGCCATGGAGACTACCTCAATATGCGGCACCCATTCCTTCAGTTGCGGCTGAATTGACCCTTGTAACAAGCCACTTTGGGCTTGAATCAACATAATTGGGCATTTGATTGAAGCAAAGAAACTTTCGCATTGCTCTTTGGTAAAGGTCACCATCGAGGTAGCTTTTAAACGCTGGTCATTGCGCCAAGAAAACTTGCCATCTATTTCAACAACACCGCGCTGGGCCAAAATAGTTGCGGCTTCTTTTTGAAGAGGAACAAAGCCGTTGACTCTGGCTTTTACTGCGTCATCAAATGAATTAAAAGCTGAGGGTTTAATTGTTTGGAAACGCTTTCGGTCTGTGATTGCTTTAGCCAGCTGAGAGGCTACATTGGCCGGTTTGTTTGGGATAGGAAAGTAGCTATCAATAAGCAGACATTGGCTGACTATCTCTGGAAATGTGCCGGCAACCAATGCCGATACAATGGCGCCGCGTGAATGCCCTAACAAGGCAAAACGATCCCAGCCCATTTGCTCTGATACGGCTAGAACATCGGCAATATCCTGCCAGATATCATAACCAGAGTCTTCAGAGCGATCGCCACTTTGACTATGCCCTGCCATATCTACAGCAATAACATGCATACCATTTAGGTGAGGTAACATCTGGTCGAAGCTATTGGCGTTATCTAACCAACCATGAAGCGCAATAACAGGCACGCCTGAGGGGTCGCCCCACTCTTTAGCGACCAATCGCACGCCGCTAGATTCAAAGAAACGTTCTTTTATAAACTCAATCGACATGATGTATCCAATTTAAACGCGCTAAACCTTTATACGCATAATCCATGGTTAACGATGCTAAGCTGGCGGTTGCCATTGTTGCACGGTAGCCGCCGGTTAAATAATCTATCCAATTATCTAACAATGGCAGATGCCCCACCATTAATATTTTTTTATCATCAAAGGCCTGAAGTTGACGCTCAACGGCTTCAACGCTTGAATCTGGTAGAAGAAAATCAACAATCTGAAGATTACAGTTCAGATCGGTATTGGACATAAAAAGCTCTGTTGTCTGCAAAGCTCTGTGCAGTGGACTGGTTAGGACTAATTCAGTACCGGCCATATTTTGGCCATAGCTGTTAGCCATTTTAATCACTTGCTTTTGACCGGCACTAGTCAGCCGCCTAGCATTATCGGGCAAGCCAAACTCAGCCTCACCATGACGTAGCAGTATCAGTTCCATGACCAACCGACCTAATGCTTGCGATTAACTGGCGTCCTTATCAGTGGGTCGGTCACCTGCTGTAAATGATGGGATATCTTCATCACTAACATCTATATCTGTCTCGGCATCGACAAACTCAATATCTTCAACCTCTTCAGTTGCAGAAACTGAATAACCTTCGGATGGATCTAAGGCTGGCCATTCATCAAACGGAAATGGCTTATCGTCGCTATTAAAGGTTAGAAACATAATAGCTTGGTAGACCCACTTTCCTAGACCCTGCCCAAGGTTACGGAGATTTTCGTTATCTTTCCCGAAGATTAAAACAAGCGCAAATTGGACAATAACCACAAGACTTACCAATAAGCGAGCGGCCATAACCAACAGTGCAAATAGCACCATATAGGCGAGTCTAATCCATGTATTTACATTTGTTAGAGACATGTTTCCATTAGTCATTTGCTTTCACCGTAAATTCAACATCTGTATTTTGTTCAGCCAACATCATGGCCTTTAATGATTCCACGATCGAGAGACCCTCGAACATAGTAGAGTATAGACTGGAAGCCAATGGCATA
The DNA here is from genome assembly GCA_029246925.1 of Porticoccaceae bacterium. Taxonomy (GTDB): domain Bacteria; phylum Pseudomonadota; class Gammaproteobacteria; order Pseudomonadales; family Porticoccaceae; genus HTCC2207. Next base: position 11,020 of record JAQWMF010000098.1, on the reverse strand, counting down.
TAAATACCCAGTTCTTCCGATTTTTGTTTTACCAATTTGGTGGTGTTAACACCCTCGGCAACCTGACCCACACTTATTATAGCCTGTTCAAGAGATTCGCCACGACCTAATGCGGTGCCAATACGAAAGTTACGACTCAGGGGCGATGTACAGGTCACATACAAATCACCCACACCACTAAGCCCTAAAAAGGTTAGAGGGTTAGCGCCTAACTGAGCGGCGAAGCGACTCATTTCAGCCAGACTTCTTGTAAGCACCACACTTTTAGTATTTTGCCCTGCATTCATGGATTCGGCAATACCAGCCACAATAGCATAAATATTTTTTAATGCACCAGCCAACTCTACGCCGTAGCGATCATGGTTGGCATAGACCCGAAAATAGCTTGAGGCTAATAGTTCTTGGACTCTGGCACAAAGGGCATCGGATTCGCTGGCAATGACTGTCGCTGTTATCTGAAACTGAGCAATTTCTGCGGCCAAATTAGGGCCGCTAATAACCCCTACTTCGCACTGAGGAATTTCTTCCTCAAGTATTTGACTTGGCAACATAAAGCTTTCAGCTTCGATGCCTTTGGCTGTACTTATTAGAAGAGTATCTGGGGATAAAAGATCTTTTGTTTTGCGCGCTAACTGCCTGAAAGAACTACTGGGCACAGCAAAAAACACCACATCTACCTGATCTAGGGCTTCACTGAGATCAGTGGTCAGATTGAGTGATTTGTTGAGCTGATAACCGGGGAGATAATTTGAATTTTCTCCAGTGTCTATAATATGCTGACGAGCAGTTTCACTGCGCATCCACAGGGTCACTGCGTAGTTATTCTCTGCCACCATATTGGCGATCGCAGTACCAAAACTACCACCACCTAGTACCGCTATTTTAAGCTTATTAGTATTTTCCAAACGTAACTGCTCCAACTAAATCTTTGGCTTATGCATTGGCATTATAGGTACTGAAGACATTGATGTCAGCCATCTTAAACTAAAAAAGCGCCCTGTTTAGGGCGCTTTTGTCGTGATCACTCATTTTACTGGAACATTAACTTGTTAAGTTCCTGAACAAACTGCGCAGGATTCTCAAGCTGTCTTCCGGCTGATAGTGCGGCCTGATCAAATAACACTGAGGCTAAACGCCCAGCATTTTCGTCATCTTTTTCATCGGCCAACTTAGCAACCAACGGATGCTCCATATTGAGCTCTAATATAGGTTTGGTCTCTGGCACTGCCTGACCTGCCGCCTGCATAATCTTGCGCATCTGCTCGCCCATATCGTCTTGACCTACCACTAAACAGGCGGGTGACGTAGTCAGTCGGTTGGTGCTTTTAACGGCTTCCACCTTGGCCTCCAATAGACCTTTAACACGTTCTAGCAATGTATCTTCGGCGGTTTGATCTTTCTTTTTGGCCTTGGATTTACTGTCTTTATCGGCATCGGCATCTTCGCCAATAATAGCGCTTAGATCGAGGTCGCCTCGAGCCACATCTTGGAATGATTTACCGTCAAATTCTGATAGATAACCCATCATCCACTCATCGATGCGATCAGACATCAATAGCACTTCAATGCCATGCTTGCGGAATACTTCTAAGTAGGGGCTGTTAGCCACTACAGAATGACTGTCACCAGTCACATAATAAATTTTATCTTGGCCATCTTTCATGCGCTCGATATAGTCGGTCAAGCTCGTTGATGGATCGGCGCTATCGTTTGTCGAGCTAGCAAAGCGGAATAACTTGGCAATTTTTTCTCGGTTGCCATTATCCTCACTAGGGCCTTCTTTAAGAACTGCACCAAACTGATTCCAGAACGTCGCATATTTTTCTGGCTCACTTTTAGCCATCTTAGCCAGCATATCCAAAATACGTTTGGTTAATGCAGAGCGAATACTATCCACCATGGGTGTGCTCTGAAGTATTTCACGAGAGACATTCAGCGGCAGATCGGCACTGTCCAATACGCCTTTTACAAAACGCAGGTACATGGGTAAGAACTGCTCGGCGTCGTCCATAATAAAGGTGCGCTTGATATACAGTTTTAGGCCGCGAGCTGCTTCACGCTGATAGAGATCCATTGGCGCCATACCCGGTATATACAGCAAGCTGGTGTACTCGTGCTTACCCTCTACGCGGTTGTGACTCCAGCTTAATGGCTCGGCAAAATCGTGAGATATATGGCGGTAGAACTCATTGTATTCATCATCGCTAACGTCGCTTCTGGATTTTGTCCAAAGCGCTTTTGCATCGTTAATAGCTTCCCACTCAGGTGCCTGATCTGTCTTGGCATCTTCACCCTCTTCTGCGGGCGACTGAATCTTTTCCATCTGTACTGGAATAGCAATATGGTCTGAATACTTTTTGATAATACTGCGCAGACGCCAGTTGTTGGCAAATTCTTGCTCATCATCTTTAAGGATAAGCGTGATGCTTGTTCCGCGATCCGCTTTTTCAATCGACTCAACCTGAAAATCAGCTTCACCCTCAGAGGTCCAGCGCACGGCTTCGCTAGCTGCAGCGCCCGCACGGCGAGTTTCAACGACAACCTGTTTTGCCACAATAAATGAAGAGTAAAAACCAACACCAAACTGACCAATTAGCTGGGAGTCTTTCTTTTGATCGCCGGTTAGGTTTTTAAGAAATTCAGAGGTGCCAGATTTGGCAATAGTACCGAGATTAGCAATAATCTCATCTTTAGACATACCAATACCATTGTCAGAAATCTCAATGGTTTTAGCTTCTTCGTTTACCGCTATTCTGATTCTAAGCTCGCCATCACTCTCGTATAGCGCGCTGTTTTCTAAGGCTTCAACACGCAACTTATCGGTTGCATCGGACGCATTAGAAATTAATTCACGTAAGAAAATTTCTTTATTTGAGTATAGGGAATGAATCATCAACTGAAGCAGTTGCTTTGCTTCAGTTTGGAATCCCATGGTTTCTGATTTGCTTTTTGACTTAGTTGTCATTTCTGCCATCTCTCCTAGTTATAACCTAATCTTTGGCAATTTATTTGCCTCTGTTATCTAGGTAAGGGCAAAAAACCAAATTTCAAGTAGCCACTAGTGCAGAAATGGCAGATTTTTTATAAACAATTACGCTAGGCTGTCGTCAGCCACAAAGTATTTAGGATCTTCGATCACGTTGACTTCAACCAGATTGCCGGCTTTGGTTAGCAGTCTGCGACATTCTTCACTCAGGTGAACCAAATGCAGATTCTTTCCCGCTTTTACATAGCGCTCAGCTAAGGTATCTATAGCTTCCAAACCTGAGTGATCTGCTACTCTTGAGCGAGCAAAATCAATCACTACATCATCGTTGTCCTGTTTCGGATCAAAGCGTTCTAGGAATGAGGTGACCGAACCAAAGAATAATGGACCAGTTACCGCATATACCGTTGAACCCTTATGGTCTTCTCTGGCTTCAATGCGAATATATTTGGCATGCTGCCATGCAAAAACTAGGGCCGACACAATCACCCCTACAACCACCGCTACCGCCAAATCTGTGGCAACGGTTACACCAGAAACCAAGACTAAAATGAGCGCATCAGTTTTTGGCACCTTGCCGATAATTCTGAAGCTTGACCATTCAAAGGTACCGATGACCACAATAAACATAACCCCAATAAGTGCTGCTAATGGAATTTGCTCAATTAATGGTGAAGCAACCAATATAAAGAGTAATAAAAATAATGCTGCGCTGATGCCCGATAGGCGTCCACGACCACCAGAGTTCACATTAATCATACTTTGACCAATCATGGCACAACCACCCATACCGCCAAAGAAACCTGTGACTGTATTAGCAACACCCTGACCAATACATTCTTTGTTACCACGGCCACGGGTTTCGGTAATTTCGTCAATAAGACGCAGGGTCAACAGTGATTCAATCAATCCAATAGCCGCCAAAATAATGGCATAAGGCAAAATTATCATCAGCGTTTCAAAGGTAAATGGCACCATTGGAATATGGAAAGAGGGTAACCCGCCGCTTATTGAAGCCACATCACCCACTACCTTAGTATCTAGATCAAAACCTAACACCAAGCCTGTCACCACCAAGATGGCAGCCAGTGAGGATGGAATTGCCTTAGTGATTTTAGGCAAGAAGTAAATAATCAACATGGTGAGAAAAACCAATCCCAGCAACATATTCATGGCACTGCCCTGCAACCAGGCTACATCGACAATAGTGCCCTGCATAAAGGTGCCATCAAGCCAGCCGGACTGCCCTGCTTCACCAAATTGGCCTAGTTGAGCAAGGAAAATAACAATCGCCAAACCATTAACAAAGCCTAGCATCACTGGATGGGGAACCATGCGAATAAATTTACCTAACTTAAATATTCCCGCAGCGATTTGCAGGATACCCATAAGCACAACAGTGATAAACAGATATTCAACGCCATGCTGAGCTACTAAAGAAACCATAACAACCGCCAGTGCTCCTGTGGCACCACTAATCATGCCGGGGCGACCACCAATCACCGCAGTAATTAGACCCACCATAAACGCCGCATAAAGGCCAACCAGAGGTTCCACGCCCGCCACAAAGGCAAATGCTACAGCCTCGGGAACCAGGGCTAATGCAACGGTTAGGCCTGAAAGCAGGTCATTTTTAAAGGTTGCTACTTTGCTTAATTGAAATTCAAACATTAATTAATTTTCTCTAAATTGGGGTTTCTACTCAGCCCATTGGCTGACCATAAGCTTGATGAAAATGCTTATCTATTGCCGCCGCGGCCTGAATTATTGCTACGCCTATCTGATCCAGAACGATTGCCACCAAAGCTACTACCGCCACTTCGGTTGCCACCACCAGAACCATAGGGTGATTTACCAGAGGCACTGGCTGACTTACCTTTGGCAGGAGATTTTCTTTGAGAACCTGATGGCTTACCAGAATCTCTATTGGCACCATCTTGTGCCTTTTCAGTCTGATTGCGACCACCACTTTTGCGTTTGGTGCCGGGCTTGGGACCCTGACCATAACCTGAGCCACCCGACTTTTTATCTCGCCTGCTATTGTTACCCGCACCGGTTTCACGATTAAGGGCTTTTCTAGGCTGTTTGGGCTTAACCGGCGCTCTAAGGGTTGTCTCCGGAAGAGCATGCTTTGGCTCATAGCCTTCAACTTCTTCTCGCGGTAATAACTGCTGTATCAAACGCTCAATATCAGAAAGCAGATCAACTTCATCGGCGCTAACCAAAGAGATTGCTTTACCCGTTTGACCAGCACGACCGGTGCGTCCAATACGATGCACATAGTCTTCTGATACATTGGGTAAATCAAAATTGACCACCTGAGGCAGTTGCTCAATATCAAGACCACGAGCAGCAATATCTGTTGCTACTAAAATTCGAATTTCACCGGCTTTAAATCCTGCCAACGCTTTAGTACGCGCGCCCTGACTTTTATTGCCATGAATAGCGGAAGCCACAATGCCTTCCGATTCCAAATGCTTGGTCAGCTTGTTGGCACCATGTTTAGTTTTGGTAAACACCAAAGCCTGATCCCACTTGCCATCGTGAATTAAGCGCGTCAGTAACTGGGCTTTCTTTTTCTTATCCACTGGGTGAATATGCTGAGTGACTGAGGTCGCTGTGGTATTGCGAGGGCTTACGGAAATCTCTATAGGTTTGCGCAATAGGCCTCTTGCAAGGTTACGAATATCATCAGAAAAAGTCGCTGAAAATAGCAAATTCTGCCGGCGTCGAGGTAATAGATCAATAATACGTTTAATATCGCGGATGAATCCCATATCCAGCATACGGTCTGCTTCATCTAGCACTAATACTTGCAAATGATCGAACTTAACTGCATTTTGACTATGCAAATCCATTAGGCGACCCGGCGTTGCTACTAGAATATCAACACCCTTTCTTAGCTTCATCATCTGCGGATTGATCTTAACCCCACCAAATACCACGGCTGAGGTTAATGAAAGATGCTTGGAGTAAGTGGCTACACTTTCGCCGACCTGAGCGGCTAATTCTCGCGTTGGTGTCAGTATTAAGCACCGCGCTTGATTGGCTCCTGCTCGGCGTCCACCACTTAAACGCTCTAAAATAGGCAATGTAAAGCCTGCAGTTTTACCGGTACCGGTTTGAGCGGCTGCCATTAGGTCATGACCCTCGAGCACAGCGGGAATTGCTTTGGCTTGAATAGGTGATGGTTCAGTGTAACCCTGAGCGGTTACAGCTTTTAAAATTGGCGCGGATAAACCTAGTTCTTTGAAGGTCATAAATTTTTTACTTTAGAGTTATTGTCAAGCTTCGACAGTATTGGCAAGTTGAGTAGCGTTTTGTTGGTCTTTCACAGGGCGCGAAGCTTACAGGTTTCGCCGTAAAATTGCACTCTCAAACAGGGTTATAACCACTAAAATTACCCGAAAATGCTTTAAATTGCATAGAAAACCCGAGAAACACCATTTAAAAACAAAAAAGCAGGTAGTTCGCTAAAACTACCTGCCTAGGTATTAATGATTATTCGACCTGTTAGTCGTTCTGGATTTGATAATAGTCCATAAGAATCTTAGCAACCTCGGGTCGAGAGAATTCAGGTGGTGGCGCAATGCCCTCGCCTAGCATCTGACGCACCTTGGTGCCCGATAGCAAAATAAAGTCATCTTTAGTGTGATCTTCCGCTTCATTCATCATCACTACTCGCTCAAGTTTCTTTGAAAATGCGGTGTGATCGGCATTAAAGATCTCAATTTCAAGGGCGCCTTCTGGCACTTTGTCATCAAAGATCGTCTGTGCATCAAAGGCACCGTAATAGTCGCCTACACCAGCGTGGTCACGGCCAACAATTAGATGGGTTGCACCCATATTTTGGCGGAATACGGCGTGTAATACCGCTTCTCTTGGGCCGGCATACAGCATATCAAAGCCATAGCCGGTCACCATCACTGAGTTCTCAGGGAAGTACAGATCAACCATCTTGCGAATACAATTATCTCTTACTGAGGCTGGGATATCGCCGGGCTTAAGCTTGCCGAGTAACATATGAATCACCACACCATCAGCATCCAAGCGTTCCATGGCCATGCGGCATAGCTCTTCGTGAGCTCGGTGCATTGGGTTGCGGGTTTGAAATGCCACAACCTTATTCCAGCCACGCTCGGCAATCTCTTCACGTATCTCTACCGCTGTGCGGAAGGTGTCAGGAAAATCTGCTTGGAAGTAGCTTAGGTTTAGCACTTCAATATCACCAGAGACCACATTACGACCTAAGTTTGTGAAGGTCGCAACACCTGGATGCTCAGGGTCTGTTGTGCCAAAAATGGCTTCTGCCATAGTAACGACTTGTTGATCAGATACCGATTCGATAGAGGCAATATCCATCACTGCCATAATGGGGTTACCCTCGGTATTAGGGTCACGCAGGGCAATTCTGCTAGCGCCTTCAATTGAGGAGGCATCTTCTACCATATTTAATACTGGTACTGGCCAAAATAAACCATCTTCAGTGTGTAAATTGGTTGAAACACTGAGTGCATCGGCTAGGTTCATATAGCCTTTTAAAGGATTGAAATAACCTGCCCCCAACATCACCGCATTGGCTGCTGCCGCTGAATTTAGCAGCAAACTCGGCAGAGATTCTGCTTCTGCTAATAACTGCTGTGCTCTGTCTGCACTGACAATACGTGGGTCTAGACTCTCTGAGCCATGAGGTTTAATCAATGGTATTCTCCTTTACTGCTATCTATTGTGCTAATTGAAATTTAACGGGTATTTAACCAAAAACCCCCGCATTAAGTAGGATGCGGGGGATTTTGAATTGGTGGAGCTAAGCGGGATCGAACCGCTGACCTCAACACTGCCAGTGTTGCGCTCTCCCAGCTGAGCTATAGCCCCAAATTTGGAGGTCGAATGATAGGGATCAGGTGACAGCAAGTCAAGCCTGATGATCACACTCGAGGTCTAACTTAGCTGTTGATAGGCTTTTTCCATTTTCTTAAGCTTCTTCTTGCCCACACCACCCAGTAACTCGATGGCATAACGCAACCTTGCTCGAGACATATCAGCGCCCAATAGCGCCATAGAATCCATCACTGATATAGAACTACTACTACCGGCAATGGCAATAAACAGGGGAGCTAAAAATGGCTTTAGCTTTATATCTAAAGCATCGGCAATCGACTTTAGGGCCTCAAAAATATTGTCTCGCTGCCACTGCTGAATAGCTTCTAAACGCCACAGAGAAAATTGCAATACCTCGATTAACTGATCCTGCTCAAAGCCAGATTTTTGCAAGTCTTCTGCGGTTATAGGCAATATTCCCGACACTAGATAACTGCCCAGTGGCGCAATATCTGACAGAGTTTCCATTCGCTGTTTAGCGAAGGGTAAAAATGCCATTAGGGTATCGCGGTTTAATGCCCATTGTTGCAGTCGATCAGCTAGCTGATCATCGGTTAATTCTTCGCGGATCCACAGACCGTTAAGCCAACTAAGCTTTTCAACATCAAATACAGGCCCACCAAGAGAAACTCTTTGAATATCAAATTCATTAAGCATTTCTGCAAGCGTAAATTTTTCCCGCTCATCAGGCATAGACCAGCCCATACGGCCGAGATAATTTAATAATGCCTCTGGCAGGTAGCCCATACGTTGGTAATACAAAATACTGGTGGGATTTTTGCGTTTCGACAATTTACTCTTGTCGACATTGCGCAGTAGCGGCAAGTGGCAAAAAACTGGCGTTTCCCAGCCAAAATATTGATACAACAAAATATGCTTGGGTGCTGAGTTAATCCACTCTTCACCACGAATAACATGACTGATTTCCATTAAATGATCATCGACCACATTGGCTAAGTGATAGGTCGGCATGCCATCGGCTTTAAGTAATATTTGCATATCGACTTGCGCCCAATCGATACTAATCTCGCCGCGTAACATATCATTAAATTGACATTGCCCTTCTCTGGGGACCTTCATTCTAACCACATAGGGCTCGTTGGCCTCAAGGCGCTTGGCAATCTCTTCATCAGATAGATTTTCACAGTGCCCATCATAACCGAGGGGTTGTTTTTCTTGCATCTGAGTGGCGCGTAATTCGTCCAACCTTTGCGGCGTACAAAAGCAACGGAAGGCATAACCTTTATCAATTAATTCTTCGGCATATTTACGATAAATATCCGAGCGCTCACTCTGCCGATAAGGGCCCTTATCACCACCAACATCTGGACCCTCGTCCCAATCGAGACCAAGCCATGATAATGCATCAAGAATCGCCTTCTCAGACTCAGGTGTTGACCTTGCCTGATCTGTATCTTCTATGCGAAGTAAAAACTGACCACCCTGACTGCGGGCAAACACCATATTAAATAGTGCCACATAGGCTGTGCCAACATGAGGGTCTCCAGTTGGCGATGGAGCAATTCGTGTTCTGATCGTCATTCTTTATCCAATCGTTATCATTGTGTAATTAAAGCCATTTAAGCGTGCTTTTAGATCGCAATTATACGGTTTCTACCATAGTTCTGTTACTACAATTTTTAAAATTAAACCTGTAACCCTTGATCATAACAATTACCCCTGTGTTTTCTTACCTCAGGGTAATTACTAATTTGGTATACAGGTCATCAAAAAATACCATAACCAAAAATGACCATTTGTAGTGCAAATTTTCGTAACATGCGCACAGTTAATATTTCTGCTAAGAAATATGATTTTAATGCATACCATAAAATAGTTAACGCTTTTTTACAGCGAGGTTAGAAAAGACATCATGTCACATCAAGAAAAGATATTTGTTGTTGTAAACCCTACACTGGACAAACAGGTAGCCCTTGATCGCGCACTAATTACCTCAAAACTGATGACACCCTCGCCTGAAATATGTGTTTTTGTCGCAGTAGACAGCAATACAGTTAATCTGGATGCAAGGAATCCCAGCATTTATCGTGATACTGATTGGTTTGAACAGCAAATTCACCGCCCTCTTAGAGAGGCAGGCCTAAAGTATCGTATTGAGATCTCCTGGTCGAATGACTGGCAAGGATCCATTATGGCCTCCGCTAAGCATTTTGGGGCTACACGCATTATGATTAGAGCCGGAAAACCATTAAAGAGCAGTCGATTTATTTTTGCCGAATCGAAATGGGAGCTACTTAAAGAGGCTACTTGCCCAGTAGTATTAGTGCGCGATGAAGCAAAACCTCAACGCAAAGTAGTTTTGGCGGCGGTTAACTTTCAAGCATCCAGAATTAACCAAGAAATTTTAAATAAAAATATCTTGGAGCGCGGTATGAATTTGGCAGATAATTACGGCGCTGACTTCCACGTGGTTAACGCCTATATCGACTCATTACTTTATCCAGATCGCGGCAGACTAGCCAAGCATACTGGACTAAACCAAAAAAATACTCATGTTGTTAAGGGTTACACCGATGAGGTAATTGCTAAGGTCGCTAAAAAGATCGATGCCGATGTTGTGGTTATTGGTACCCTTGGTCAAACCGGCCTGACAAAAACCCGTCGAGGCAATACTGCCGAACGCGTGATATCCGCAGTTGATGTGGATGTTGTGGTAGTTAATTCAGAATACTAATATTTGAATTATGCAGGCTGGGGATTCCCAGTCTGCACTTTTAAATTTCTGGTTACTGCTCAAAGACCACGGTTTTATGGCCGTGAACAATTACTCTATTTTCAAGATGATTGCGCAAAGCTCTCGCCAGTACCAGTGTTTCCACATCTCTACCTAAACGCACCAAGTCTGCCTCGCTATGACTATGGCCAACACGAACTACGTCCTGATCAATAATGGGCCCCTCATCTAAGTCTTCAGTGACATAGTGACTGGTGGCTCCAACAAGCTTTACACCGCGCTCATAAGCTTTTGAATAGGGGTTAGCGCCTATAAACGATGGCAAGAAACTGTGATGAATGTTAATCATACGGCCTTTGTATTTACTACACATATGAGGCGGTATAATTTGCATATAACGCGCTAAAACCACTGTATCAGCATTGTATGAATCAATAATTGATTCCATTTCGGCAAAT
>JAQWMF010000097.1 GCA_029246925.1 Porticoccaceae bacterium | reverse complement strand
GGTGATCATAGAATGGAGCCAGGCATGCCTGAATCATTCAATGTATTGGTTAAAGAAATCCGCTCACTTGGCATTAATGTCGAGCTAGAAAACGAATAAGCAGATTATTGCTTACTGACCGCCGGGGCTTCATGGAAGTCTCGGCTCACTCAGTCACTGGAGGATAAGCCTTGAAAGACTTAGTCAATCTACTCAAGCAGCAAGAGCAAAATACAGAGTTCGATAATATTCGAATTGGTCTAGCTTCACCTGAAATGATCCGTTCATGGTCATTTGGTGAAGTTAAGAAACCCGAAACGATTAACTATCGAACGTTTAAGCCAGAAAGAGAAGGTCTTTTCTGTGCCAAGATTTTTGGCCCTATAAAAGACTACGAATGTCTCTGTGGTAAGTACAAGCGCATGAAGCATCGCGGCATCGTCTGTGAAAAATGTGGCGTAGAAGTTACCCTCACTAAGGTACGTCGTGAGCGTATGGGTCATATTGAGCTGGCCTGTCCTGTTGCGCATATCTGGTTCTTAAAATCGCTGCCATCTCGTATCGGCTTAATGCTTGATATGACGTTGCGTGAAATAGAGCGTGTGCTTTATTTTGAATCCTTTGTGGTTACCGATCCCGGTCTTACCACATTGGAGAAGGGCCAACTTCTTACCGATGAAGAATACTTTGAATCTTTAGAAGAGTTTGGCGATGAGTTTTCTGCAGCTATGGGTGCAGAGGCTATCCAATCACTTCTTAAAGAAGTTAATCTTGATGATGAAATCTCAGATATTCGTGAGGAAATTCCGAACACTAAGTCTGAGACTAAAATTAAGAAGTTTTCAAAGCGCCTTAAATTACTAGAAGCCTTCCACGGATCGGGTAACAAGCCTGAGTGGATGGTATTGGAAGTACTTCCAGTTCTTCCGCCAGATTTGCGTCCATTAGTTCCTCTAGATGGTGGCCGTTTTGCTACGTCTGATCTAAACGATCTATACCGTCGAGTAATTAACCGTAATAATCGTTTGAAGCGCCTACTAGACCTAAGCGCGCCAGATATTATCGTGCGTAACGAAAAGCGTATGCTTCAAGAGTCTGTTGATGCGTTGCTAGATAATGGTCGTCGTGGTCGAGCAATTACTGGTTCAAACAAGCGTCCGCTTAAATCTTTAGCCGATATGATTAAAGGTAAGCAGGGTCGTTTCCGTCAGAATCTTCTTGGAAAGCGTGTTGATTATTCTGGTCGTTCGGTAATTGTGGTAGGGCCAACCTTGCGTTTGCACCAATGTGGTCTACCGAAGCGTATGGCATTGGAATTGTTCAAGCCATTTATCTTTAGCAAGTTAGCGCTACGTGGTTTAGCTACTACAGTGAAAGCCTCTAAGAAGATGGTTGAGCGCGAAGAAGCGGTAGTTTGGGATATCTTGGATGAAGTGATCCGCGAGCATCCTGTATTACTTAACCGTGCACCAACACTTCACAGGCTGGGTATTCAGGCCTTTGAGCCTGTGTTGATTGAAGGTAAGGCTATCCAGCTTCATCCCTTAGTTTGTGCGGCGTATAACGCTGACTTTGATGGTGACCAGATGGCGGTCCACGTGCCTCTTACCATTGAAGCTCAGATGGAATCGCGTGCATTGATGATGTCGACCAACAATATTCTATCACCTGCATCAGGTGATCCAATTATTGTGCCTTCTCAGGATGTTGTTTTGGGTCTTTATTATATGACCCGTGACCGAGTAAATGCTCTAGGTGAAGGCATGGTCTTCTCTGATGTGCGCGAAGTATCTCGCGCCTATTACTCAGGCAAGGTTGATCTTCAAGCGCGGGTTAAAGTTCGCATTATTGAAAAATTACTTGATGAAGCTTCTGGTGAGCTTAACGAAGAACAAAAGATTGTTGATACTACAGTCGGTCGAGCGTTGCTTTGGGAAGTTGTTCCTGCAGGCCTTCCGTTTGCAATGGTCAATAAGCCAATGGTTAAAAAAGCCATCTCTCAGGTTATCAATGAGTGCTACCGTAATGTAGGTCTTAAAGACACGGTAATCTTTGCTGATAAGCTTATGTATACCGGCTTTAAACTGTCTACAAAGTCAGGCGCGTCAATTGGCGTAAATGATTTTGTTATCCCAGATAACAAAGATCAAATTATTGGCGCTGCTGAAGAGCAGGTTAGAGAAATTGAAAGCCAATTTGCCTCTGGTCTGGTAACTCAGGGTGAGAAATATAATAAGGTAATCGATATTTGGTCGCAGGCTAATGACCGCGTTGCGAAATCGATGATGGAAGGCATTAGCTCTGAATCTGTTATAAACCGCGATGGTGAAGAAGAGCAGCAAGATTCCTTCAACTCAGTATTTATCATGGCCGATTCAGGCGCTCGTGGTTCACCCGCTCAGATTCGTCAGCTAGCAGGTATGCGTGGATTGATGGCGCGTCCAGATGGTTCGATTATTGAGACGCCAATTACGGCAAACTTCCGTGAGGGGCTAAGCGTACTTCAGTACTTTATTTCTACTCACGGTGCTCGTAAAGGTCTTGCCGATACAGCACTTAAAACCGCTAACTCTGGTTATCTAACCCGTCGATTGGTTGATGTGGCTCAAGATGTTGTGGTCACAGAAGTAGACTGTGGAACTGAAGATGGCTTGCTGATGGCCCCAGTCATTGAGGGTGGTGACATTATTGAAAGTCTGGGTGATCGTATCCTTGGTCGTGTTGTTGCCAAAGATGTGTTAAAACCCGGTACTAAAGAAGTTGTAGTCCCTGAGGGTACCATGGTTGATGAGCAGTGGGTTGTTTCCATTGAGCAGATGGGTATCGATGAAGTATTGGTTCGTTCACCTATCACCTGTACAGTGACTCACGGTATCTGTTCAGCCTGTTATGGTCGTGACTTGGCTCGTGGTCATGTTGTTAATCAGGGTGAAGCTGTGGGTGTTATCGCGGCTCAGTCGATTGGTGAGCCAGGTACACAGCTAACAATGCGTACCTTCCACATTGGTGGTGCGGCATCTCGTGCCTCTGCTGTAGATAGCATTAAAGTTAAACAAGAGGGCGTTGTTCGACTTCTTAATCTGAAGACGGTTGAGAACAAAGACGGTTATCTTGTCGCTGTGTCGCGTTCTGGTGAACTTGCGGTAGCCGATGAAAACGGTCGTGAGCGCGAACGCTATAAATTACCTTATGGTGCCGTAATTAAGGTTAAAGATGCAGATAAAGTTGATGCTGGTGATGTGGTTGCTAATTGGGATCCGCATACGCACCCGATCGTATCTGAAGTGGCAGGTAAGGTAGCCTTCTCTGGAATGGAAGAAGGTCTAAGTATCCGCCAGCAAACAGATGATTTGACGGGTTTGACTAGCATTTCGGTTATTGATCCGAACGAGCGTCCGGCAGCGGGTAAAGAGCTTAAGCCAATGATTACCTTGACCGATAAGAAAGGTAAGGAATTGATATTCCCGAATTCGACAGTGCCTGCGCATTACCCGCTACCAGCTAACGCAAGTGTAAATGTGGTTGATGGCGACACTATCGGTATTGGTCAGATTATTGCTCGAATTCCTCAGGAATCAGGTGGTACTAAAGATATTACCGGTGGTCTACCTCGCGTTGCTGATTTGTTTGAGGCGAGAAAGCCGAAAGATCCAGCTATTTTGGCAGAGATCACGGGCACGGTTACTCTAGGTAAAGAAACTAAGGGTAAGTTGCGCTTGATTATCACACCTGATGATGGTCAGCCATTAGCGAATGGCAAAATGCACTATGAAGAGTTAATTCCAAAATGGCGTCAACTCAGTGTGTTTGAGGGTGAGCACGTAGAAAAAGGTGAAGTTATTTCTGACGGCCCTCCTACGCCGCATGATATTTTGCGCCTTAAAGGTGTGAGTGAATTAGCTAAGTATATAGTGAATGAAATTCAGGATGTTTATCGCCTACAGGGTGTGAAAATTAATGATAAGCACGTTGAGACAATTACTCGTCAAATGTTGCGCAAAGTAGAAATCACTGATATGGGTGAATCGCAATTTATTCGTGGCGAGCAAGTTGACTATCGCAGGTTGCTTGCAGAAAACGAGAAGTTGCGTCAAGAAGATCGCCAGCCAGCTAAGTTTGAAAGACAGTTATTGGGTATTACCAAAGCTTCTTTGGCAACAGATAGCTTTATCTCTGCAGCCTCTTTCCAAGAGACTACAAGAGTACTTACCGAAGCTGCTGTTACTGGCAAGGCTGACTCATTGCGCGGACTGAAAGAAAATGTTGTTGTAGGTCGACTAATCCCAGCAGGTACGGGATTGGCATATCATGCAGAGCGTCGTAAAAAGCGTGTGGTCGAAGAAGATATGGCCATGAGTGCGGCTGATGTCGAAGCTGCGCTAAGTGAAGCGCTCAGTGCAGACCTAGCTGAAGAATAGGAGAAGTTAGCGTACTTTTGTTAATTAAAACCCCAGCTTTGTGAGTGCTTATTGCTGTGGTTGACAAATGTACGCTTGACTCCTTTAACTGCGGTATTTAGAATGCCGCTCCTCCTTGGTGATAGAAGCTTGTTTAAGTCTACATTGAGGGGTTAAACGCCCAACCTAGTTGGGTAAATTTTACATTTGGAGAAAATTGCATGGCAACGATCAACCAGTTGGTTCGTAAGCCGAGAAAACGCAAGGTAAGTAAAAGCGATGTCCCAGCACTTCAGGCCTGTCCGCAGCGTCGTGGTGTATGTACTCGTGTTTATACTACAACTCCGAAGAAGCCAAACTCTGCATTGCGTAAAGTTTGTCGTGTTCGTCTAACCAGTGGATTTGAGGTTACCTCATACATTGGTGGTGAAGGCCACAACTTGCAAGAACACAGTGTTGTGCTGATTCGTGGTGGTCGTGTAAAAGACTTACCAGGTGTTCGCTACCATACGGTACGAGGTACTTTGGATACAGCCGGTGTTAACGGCCGTACTAAAAGACGCTCTAAGTATGGTACCAAGCGTCCTAAGAGTTAAGCGTAATTATCGGTAACACAAACCAAGTAAGGCTAGGATAAATACTAGGCAAACCTGAAGAGAAGGGCAAAACGATGCCAAGAAGAAGAGTAGCAGCAAAACGTGAAATATTACCAGATCCAAAATTTGGTGATGTAACACTCGCTAAATTTATGAACCACGTTATGGTCAGCGGTAAGAAGTCTGTCGCTGAGAGGATTGTATACGGTGCGTTGGTTCTTGTTGAACAACGTCTGAAAAAAAATCCCGTGGAAGTATTCCAAGAAGCTTTGGACAACGTAGCACCTATGGTGGAAGTTAAATCCCGCCGTGTAGGTGGTGCCACCTATCAAGTACCTGTAGAAGTTCGTCCATCGCGAAGAACTGCACTGGCAATGAGATGGTTGGTTGACTACGCTCGCGATCGTGGTGAAAAATCCATGCCGCAACGTCTTGCCGGTGAACTGATTGATGCAGTTCAGGGTAAAGGCGGAGCCGTTAAGAAGCGTGAAGATGTACACCGTATGGCAGAAGCCAACAAGGCGTTCTCGCACTTCCGTTTCTAAGCTATACTTAGTAGTATTGTTCGTTAAAAGGCGGCTATTTTAGCCGCCTTTTTGCGCTTATAAATAGACCGTTTTAGAGGAATAATTGTGCCACGTAAAACACCCATCAGTCGCTATCGCAATATTGGAATCTGTGCTCATGTGGACGCAGGAAAAACCACCACGACAGAACGCGTGCTTTTTTATACGGGGCTTTCCCACAAAATAGGGGAAGTACATGACGGTGCGGCAACAATGGATTGGATGGAGCAAGAGCAAGAGCGCGGCATCACAATTACCTCTGCAGCCACAACCTGTTTCTGGCGCGGTATGGATGCTCAGTTTCCCGATCACCGAATTAACATTATTGATACGCCTGGGCACGTAGATTTTACCATTGAAGTAGAGCGCTCACTGCGAGTATTAGATGGCGCGGTGGTTGTTTTATGTGGCTCCTCGGGTGTTCAGCCGCAAACGGAAACAGTATGGCGACAGGCTAATAAATATGAAGTGCCACGCATGGTATTCGTTAACAAAATGGATCGTGCCGGTGCTGATTTTAAAGAGGTGGTCAGTCAGTTAGGCACAAGATTAGGTGCTACTGCAGTGCCATTGCAGATGACCATTGGTGCAGAAGAAAATTTTAAAGGTGTTGTTGATCTTATTAAGATGAAAGCCATCCTTTGGAATGAGGCTGATCAGGGTATGACGTTTGAATATTCTGATATTCCTGATGAACTAGCTGACGAATGTGCAGAGATGCATGAGTCGATTTTAGAAGTAGCTGCAGAAGCCAATGACGAATTAATGGACAAATATCTTGAGAGTGAAGCGCTTACTGAGGAAGAGATTAAACAGGGTATTCGATTACGCACCCTAGCGAACGAGATTGTGCCAGTTCTCGGTGGCTCGGCCTTCAAGAATAAAGGCGTTCAAGCCATGCTCGATGCCGTCATTGAATTCTTGCCGTCACCAACAGAAGTTAAAGCCATTGAGGGCGAGCTTGATAATGGTGAGCAGGCAATACGTCATGCTGATGACGACGCGCCTTTTTCAGCGTTAGCATTTAAAATTGCGACTGACCCTTTTGTTGGTACTCTTACGTTTATGCGTGTGTACTCTGGACAGCTAAAAAGTGGTACTGCGGTATATAACTCGGTCAAAATGAAAAGGGAGCGTGTTGGACGCATGGTGCAGATGCACTCGAATAGTCGTGAAGAAATTCAAGAGGTTCTGGCAGGCGATATTGTTGCTGCAATTGGCCTAAAAGATGTAACTACTGGCGATACGCTGTGTGCTGAAAATAACAAAATAGTTTTAGAGCGCATGGAGTTCCCTGAGCCAGTTATTTCCGTGGCAGTTGAGCCAAGATCTCAAGCAGATCAAGAAAAGATGGGTGTTGCCCTTGGTAAATTAGCTCAAGAAGATCCCTCATTTAGGGTTAAAACAGATGAAGAAAGTGGGCAGACCATTATCTCGGGGATGGGCGAACTCCACCTCGATATTTTGGTAGATCGTATGCGCCGCGAATTCTCTGTTGAGGCCAATATAGGCAAGCCGCAGGTGGCCTACCGTGAAACCATACGCAACAACTGCGAAATTGAAGGTAAGTTTATTCGTCAGTCGGGTGGTCGCGGTCAGTATGGCCATATTTGGCTTAAGTTTGAGCCTGCAGAGGATGCTGGCGCTGAGGGTCTAGAGTTTGTTAATGAAATTGTCGGCGGCACAGTGCCTCGAGAATTTATTCCAGCGGTATCCAAAGGCATTGAAGAACAGATGCAGAACGGTGTGTTGGCGGGCTATCCTTTATTGGGCGTCAAGGCTACCCTCTATGATGGTTCCTTTCATGATGTTGATTCTTCTGAGGTGGCGTTTAAGATTGCCGCCTCAATGGCCACCAAAAAATTGGCTGATGATGGTGGTGCGGTTTTACTAGAGCCAATGATGGCTGTTGAAGTAGTAACCCCTGAAGCAAATATGGGTGATGTAGTGGGCGATCTTAACCGTCGTCGCGGTATTATTCATGGTATGGATGAAAACCCATCGGGCAAGGTGGTTAATGCCGAAGTGCCATTGGCGGAGATGTTTGGTTATGCCACCGATCTGCGATCGGCCACCCAGGGGCGTGCCACTTTTACGATGGAATTTGATAAATACGCAGAAGCGCCAAAGAATGTTTCAGATGCGATTATTTCTAAAAACATGGGCTAATAACTCAAGTTTAAACAGTTAAATTTTTCATAGACAATAAAAAACCCCGCTAGAAATAGCGGGGTTTTTTGATACAGCAGAGCTAAGTGATTACTTGGCAGCTTTAAGTTCCTTAGCGGCAGTAATAACCTCAGTAGCAATGTTTTGCGGGCAAGGCATATAGTGAGCAAATTCCATAGAGAACTGGCCACGGCCTGATGTCATAGTACGCAAGTGACCAATGTAGCCAAACATTTCTGAAAGAGGTACATCAGCTTTAATTCGAACACCCGTTACACCAGCTTCCTGATCCTTGATCATGCCGCGACGACGATTTAGATCACCAATTACATCACCCACATGATCTTCTGGTGTAAACACGTCGACCTTCATGATTGGCTCAATAATTTGTGGACCAGCTTTAGGCATAGATTGACGGAAAGCACCTTTAGCAGCGATTTCAAAGGCTACAGCCGAGGAATCAACTGCGTGGAAAGCACCATCATAGAGTTCAACTTCAACGTCCAGAACTGGGTAGCCCGCTAGAGGACCTTCATCCATCATGCCTTTAAAGCCCTTCTCAATCGCTGGGAAGAATTCTTTAGGTACGTTACCGCCAACAACCTTTGACGAAAACATAAAGCCAGAACCTGGCTCGCCAGGACGTATAAAGTAGTCAATCTTACCAAACTGACCAGAACCACCAGACTGCTTCTTATGCGTATAGCTATCTTCAACCGGCATAGTGATTGTTTCACGGTAGGCAACTTGAGGCTCACCAACGATTAGATCAACACCATAGGTGCGGTTAAGGATGTCGACCTTAATGTCTAAATGAAGCTCTCCCATGCCTTTAAGGATAGTCTCACCAGAATCAATGTCAGTCTCAACACGGAACGAAGGATCTTCAGCAATCATCTTACCAATCGCTACACCCATCTTCTCAGAACCGCCTTTATCTTTCGGCTTAACAGCAATCGAGATTACCGGATCAGGAAAGATCATAGGCTCAAGTGTACAAGGATGTTTAGCGTCACAGAGTGTATGACCTGTTTGAACATTTTTCATGCCCACAATAGCAATAATATCGCCAGCCTGAGCGCGATCAATTTCATTGCGGTCATCGGCATGCATTTCTACCATGCGGCCAATACGCTCAGTTTTGCCAGTGAAAGAGTTAAGGATAGTAGTCCCTTTCTCTAGCACGCCTGAATAGATACGTACAAAAGTAAGCGCACCAAAGCGGTCATCCATAATCTTAAACGCTAATGCTTTAAGCGGCTCTTCAGTAGATACATTAGCAAACTCACCATTCTCATTACCATCTTCGTCAGTCAGCGGTTGCGGCTTAACATCGGTTGGGCAAGGCAGGTAATCAACTACTGCATCCAATACCATCTGAACGCCTTTGTTCTTAAATGCAGAACCACAGTAAGTAGGGAAGAAGTCCAGAGCGATAGTACCTTTGCGGATACAGCGCTTAACGTCATCAATAGAAGGCTCTTCACCTTCCATATAGGCCATCAGAAGGTCATCGTCCTGCTCAAGGGCAGTTTCGATCATCATTTCACGGTACTCTTCAACCTTGTCAACCATATCGGCAGGGATATCAACAACTTCAAAGTTTTCTGGAAGACCAGTGTCATCCCAGACGTATGCTTTACGTTCAAGCAGATCAACCAGGCCGATGAAATTTTCTTCAACACCGATTGGTAGGCACATAACCAGCGGGTTAGCACCTAGAACATCCTTCACCTGACCAATAACGCGCAGAAAGTCTGCACCCATACGGTCTAGTTTGTTGACGAAAATAATTCTCGCAACTTCAGATTCATTAGCATAACGCCAGTTAGTTTCTGATTGAGGCTCAACACCACCAGAGCCACAAAACACACCAACACCGCCATCAAGTACTTTAAGAGAACGATAAACTTCGACTGTGAAGTCAACGTGTCCTGGGGTATCGATAATATTTAAACGGTGATCCTTCCAGAAGCAGGTAGTTGCAGCGGACTGAATGGTAATGCCGCGCTCCTGTTCTTGTTCCATAAAGTCGGTGGTGGCTGCGCCATCGTGAACTTCACCGGTTTTGTGGATCTTACCGGTAAGTTTAAGAATTCTTTCAGTGGTAGTAGTCTTGCCCGCGTCAACGTGGGCGAAGATGCCAATATTTCTGTAATTTGTTAAATCTGTCATTTTTTTACTCGACTATCTTGACTATTTAAGGGATATAAAAACGCGCGTGAGTATACAGGATATTCTTCAAAGAACGCATAAAATATTGAGGATTTCTGCTATAAAAGTATAAGTTTTATAAAAAAAACACGAAAAATGGACAAAAAGCATAAAAAAAGGCACTTTTTGCTCCTTAAAAGTTGACTCTTAAAAATCCCAGTATAAGATTGCGTTCCTTACGCGCTCGAGCTTTTAAATTTGCCTGAGTTGCCCAAAAATTATTTAGTTATAGTGATTCGCTTTTGTTGAGGAGACTCTGAGATGTCTAAAGAAAAATTTGAGAGAAATAAGCCCCATGTAAACGTTGGAACAATTGGCCACGTTGACCATGGTAAGACGACATTAACGGCGGCGATGACGCGCGTTTGTGCAGAAGTATATGGAGGCGAGATGAAAGC
>JAQWMF010000096.1 GCA_029246925.1 Porticoccaceae bacterium | reverse complement strand
GTCAGCGATGACAGGTTTAAGCCAACTAAAATTTGCTTTACCCACGATGCAAACACTAATCTCAAAGAATATGAGCGTGTCTTTCAATGCCCTGTAGAATTTAATAATAAACAATTCAGACTTTACTTTGAGCCAGAAATACTGCGCTACAGATCACCTTATGCAGAGCCTGAACTCTTGTCTATGCATATGCAAAGTGCCAATCAACATATGGAGCTTCTTGAAAAGCGTGATCTTATTCTTGAGGTACGCAATCAAGTAGGTGCGCTTTTGGAATCTGGGGATATTAGTTTAGAAACAATTTCCCAACAGCTCGACATTAATCCGCGTCAACTGCGTCATCAATTGAATTTAGCGGGAACTAGTTTACAGCGAATTATTAACCACTATCGAAAATCATTATCCAAACAACTCCTGAGTCAAACCGATGAATCAATTGCTGAAATTGTTTATCTCACCGGATTCTCAGAACCCAGCACTTTTTATCGCGCCTTTAAACGCTGGGAGGGAATGACACCTATTAAGTATCGACATATAAATAACATTAATGTTTAAAATTGTTGAATAGCGTAAAATAAATCCATCATTACCTTGTCAGAGAAAATAATTGTTATGAACCCAGATGTTCACAGTGCTTTTGAACTTAAACGCGTTCAATCAATCCCCTCACTTAAAATTCAGTATGAAGAATATCGCCATAGAGTCACCGGCGCACAACATATTCATCTTGCCGCTGACAACGCTGAAAATGTGTTTTTAGTGGCACTGCGAACTGTCCCTATGGATTCCACCGGTGTCGCGCATATTCTTGAGCATACCGCGCTCTGTGGCAGTGAAAAATTTCCAGTCCGCGATCCGTTTTTTATGATGATTCGACGCTCACTTAATACTTTTATGAATGCGTTTACCAGTTCAGACTGGACCGCCTATCCCTTTGCTAGCCAGAATAAAAAAGATTTCAATAATCTGCTTGAGGTCTATTTAGATGCTGTATTTTTTGCCCGCCTTGACCCCTTAGATTTCGCCCAAGAGGGTCACAGATTAGAATTTGCTACAGCGAACGACAGCAACACAGAACTTACTTATAAAGGTGTTGTTTTTAATGAAATGAAAGGGGCCATGAGCTCGATTAACGCGACGCTTTGGCAGACCATGAGCAAGCACCTCTACCCTACTAACACCTATCACTATAATAGTGGTGGCGAGCCGGCAGATATTCCCGATCTTACTTATGATCAATTTAAGCAGTTTTATAAAACCCATTACCACCCAAGTAATGCAATATTTATTACCTTTGGCGATATAGCTGCCATTGAACATCAACAAAGATTCCAAGACCAAGCACTTCATAGATTCGAGGCATTGGATAATCATATTGCTGTAACCGATGAAAAGCGCTATCCACAGCCACAGTATTTTGAAGAATCCTATGCTTTTGAAGCGGAACAAGATAGCTCTGACACTGCAGATAAAACACATATAGTTATCGCCTGGCTTCTAGGCAATAGTACCCGTCTAGAAGACACCATGCGTGCGCGACTGCTATCCAGTGTATTACTTGATAATAGCGGTTCGCCATTACAAAATATTCTGGAAACAACAGATCTGGGAACCTCTCCCTCACCCATGTGCGGGCTTGAAGACTCTCAATTAGAACTCTGTTTTGCCTGTGGCATTGAGGGGTCTAACCCTGAACAAGCTGATGCCGTTGAAGCAATGGTTTTAGAGCTACTCGAAAAGGTTGCCGAAGAGGGTTTGCCCTATGAGCAAGTTGCAGCAAGCCTGCATCAATTAGAACTTTCTCAGCGCGAAATTACCGGGGGATCTTACCCCTATGGCTTAAGCCTAATTTTGACTTCACTGACCAGTGCCACTCATCGCGGCGATCCAGTATCACTACTTGACCTTGATCCAGTATTGGAAAAACTAAAACAAGAGATTCTCGACCCAGACTATATTAAATCATTAGCTCGAGAACTCCTGCTGGATAATAAACATCGTATTCGCTTGATTCTTAAACCCGATGCCACTTTAGCCAACGATAAAGACAATGCTGAAAAAGACCGCTTGACCACCATTAAATCCTCTTTAAATGATCAGCAAAAACAAGCCATTATAGATTCTGCAGCTGCATTAAAGGATCGACAAGAAATGGTAGAGGATCTAGATATTCTGCCTAAGGTCGATCTTACGGATATTCCAGAGGATATTAACTTTTCCCAGCCCAGCCAACGTCAAACTGAGCCACTCCCACTCACTAGCTATGCTACAGGTACCAACGGGCTTGTCTATCAACAGCTAATTATGCCGCTGCCACAGCTGAGTCCCGAACAAATCGATTTATTACCTCTTTACAGTACCTGCTTAACGGAAATGGGTGTAGGCAACCGTGACTACCAGCAAACACAGCTATGGCATTCAACAGTTGTGGGTTCATATTCAGCCGCAGCCTTTATTCGCACTCACCGTGAAGACTTATCAAAACTGCACGGCAATATAACCCTTGCCTGCAAAGGTTTAGCCAGCAACCAGCAGGCTATGAGTGAGCTAATGCAAGAATCTTTCACTTTAGCCCGATTTGATGAGCTAGAGCGCCTAAAGGAACTAATAGCACAGATTCTTACCCACAAAGAATCTTCAGTCGTCAGCAATGGGCATGTTTTAGCCATGATGGCAGCTAGTAGCGGTATGTCTCCGTACGCTCATCTTAAACAGCGCTGGGGTGGAATGACTGGCCTTGCTCTACTGAAAAAACTTAATCGTGCTATTTCGTCAAATACTGCGTTGGAACAACTTGCCGAACAGTTAAAGACCATTCATCAATTGGTCTTAAACCAACCTCGTCAGTTTTTACTAGTCTCTGAGAAACAACATCTCGGCCAGTTTGGTGCAACTATGGCCACAGCCTTAGCCAGCGAGAAAAATAAACCTCATACAGAAAATATCATTGATTATGACCCTCAATTAACCGCCGTGCATCACTGCTGGACCGCAGCCTCACAGGTTAGCTTTTGCGCCAAGGCATTCCCTACAGTACCTAGTAGTCACCCAGACTCAGCAGCTCTAACTCTGTTGGGTGGCGTGCTGCGTAATGGCTTTTTACACCGAACTATTCGCGAACAGGGTGGCGCCTATGGCGCTGGCGCATCCCAAGATAGTCAGTCAGGAGCATTTCGTTTCTTTTCTTACAGAGATCCACGAATTGAAGGCACCCTTGAAGACTTTGATCAATCTATAAAATGGATTCTTAATCAGCCTATTGGTAACGATAAAATTGAAGAAGCCATACTGGGTGTTATTGGCGGCATGGATAAGCCAAGCTCGCCTGCTGGCGAGGCTATACAGGCTTTTTACAGCGAACTTAATGGTCGTAACAAACAGACTCAAACTGAATTTAGACAACGCATACTCAAAGTTAATGAAACCGATCTAAAAAGAGTTGCCGAAGAGTATCTCAGCCCAGATAAAGCCCAAACTGCCGTGATCACTAATACTGACTTAGCTGAGTCCTCTGGATTAAAAATCATCAACTAATATGACTGATAAAAATCGAGACAATTTATTTGCACGACCTTTGGGTAAAGTCCCAAAATTTGTATTTGATCGCTCAGTAGTTGATATATTTCCCGATATGATTCAGCGCTCTGTACCAGGATACCAGACCATCATTAACCATACCGGTGAACTGGCCGACCGTTTTGTGCAACAAGGCAGTCATTGCTATGACTTAGGCTGTTCTCTGGGGGCCTCCACTCTGGCCATTCGCGAGCGCATTGAAGGCCGCAATGGGACAATTTTTGCCGTCGATAACTCGGCGGAAATGTTAGATCAGCTCAACAATATATTGGCATCTCAGCCATCCACAACCAACACCCAATTGATTGAAAGCGATATCTGTGAGGTGCAAATCACTAATGCCTCGCTAGTGGTATTAAACTTTACCTTGCAATTTGTTCCCCTAGAACAGCGCTCAGAATTAATTAGCACCATCTATCAGGGCCTCAATCCCAATGGTTGCCTAGTGATATCGGAAAAACTGCATTTTCAGCCGGAATCACTCAATCAACTACTCACTGAACTGCACCATCAGTTTAAGAGAGATCAGGGTTATAGCGACTTGGAAATCAGCCAAAAACGCGACGCTATAGATGATGTACTGATACCTGAGACCATTGATAGCCATATTGAGCGGCTGCAAAACTGTGGCTTTAAAACCGCTAGCCCCTGGTTTCAGTGCTATAACTTTGGCTCACTGGTTGCTATCAAGTAAGCGTACGCTCAAGACAAAAATTTTAGTACCCGCTTGATCAATGCCTTCACTCTGGGTGTATAGGGTGGGTGAAAAATAGAACTAAATCCCAACCTGTCGACCACTACACTGCGCTGATGAGAAAAAGCTTTGAATCCCCAAATACCGCTAGATTTACCAATACCACTATTATTGACGCCACCAAAGGGCAGATTTTGATGTACAGTATGTATCATGGTTGCATTGACCGCACTGTCTCCTGCACTGGTTTCCCGCAGTAGCTTCTGCGTCAATTTTTTATCCTGACTAAACACATACAGTGCCAGCGGCTTGGGATTTAAATTGATATTGGCTATGACCTGATCAATTGCCGAATAGCTTAAAATCGGCAATACAGGACCGAATATCTCCTGTGTCATAATCTCTGAATTACTATTGATATCGGTCAACAATGTGGGGGCGATAAAGCGATCGGCATCTCTAGTTTGACCGCCTTTAAGCAGTGTCGCACCATCAGCCACAGCCCCCTCCAATAATTGCTTTATACGTTGATAGTGAGCCTGATTAACCACGCGACAATAATCTGGATTATCGGCGATGGTCGCTTGCGAGCCATACAGAGTTTCAATAGCCTCAACCAAGGCATCGACAAATTGCTCGCGCACCTGTTGATCAACATACACATAATCCGGTGCAATGCAGGTCTGACCATTATTGGTAAATTTACCAAAACATATAGACTTGGCGGCTTTGGATAAATTGGCTGTAGCGTCGACAATTACCGGGCTTTTACCACCCAACTCAAGGGTTACCGAAGCGAGATTAGCCGATGCCGCCGCCATCACATGTCTGCCCACGGCAGGGCTACCAGTAAAATAGATATGATTAAAAGGCAAGCGGGTAAGATAACTGGCAACCTCAGCATCACCCTCAAATACGGCAACCTGACGTGGCTCGAAGGCTTGTTTTACAATATCTGCAATCACTGCAGACATTGCCGGGGTCATTTCTGAGGGCTTGAGAATAACCGTATTACCAGCCGCAATAGACCAAATCATTGGACAAAAACTAAGATTGAACGGGTAATTCCATGGTGACACCACCAATGTCACTCCCTTGGGCTCAGTCACTATTTTAGAACTGGTGCCCAACATAGGTAATGTCGGCCACACTGCCTTGGGTTTTATCCAGCGTCGCAATTTTTGTCGCACATGTCGCAACTCAGATAGTACAGACAAGATTTCTGAGGTATCCACTTCAGATTCAGGTTTTGAAAAATCCGCTGCCGCCGCCTTATACAATCGATGGTATGACGCCTTAAAAATCCGCTCAAATCGGTCTAGGCTAGCCAATCTTTGCTTATAATCTGACTTTCTAAGCGCCAGAGCAAAACACTGCTGCTGTGCAAATACATTATCAATCTCCGTTTTAACTGACAGATCTAACTCTGACATTTTTCCCGCTCCAAATAATTGCCAATCAATAATGAGGAGGTCTCTCCGAGCTTATTGCGCCACCCTGTCCAGAAGCCGCATCAGTCTCGGCATCCTCAAGGTTTTGCAACCGCCCTAAGGATCGATGATGCGCTTTTGTGAGTGCCGCTATCTCTTGCTGTTGACGAAATATTTCCTCACTCATTTCAGCATTGCTAGCCTCTAAATACGACAGTTTTTCCTCAAGGGTATCCAATCGATCGTTATCCATAAATCAATCCAAATTAATACAGTAATTTTTATATTAAGAGCAAAAATCAATTATAATCGCCCCTCACATACAGAGTACCAATATGACCGATTCATCCCAAAAATACCAGTCTCTCATTGATTGGCTTCCCAGCTCCCCGCTTTCAGGCTGGCATCAAAATATAGCTGAGCAAATTAATGAACGGCTACGAATTGAACGCTGGGGTGATATGCCAAGCTGGGAACAATGCCTAGAGCGACTACCTGAAATTGATCCACTAACCTTGGACTTTTCACAATCTGTCAGTATTGGTGATCCCGGTTTAATGGATAAGGGTCGAAGATTACAACTTCAAGCAACACTGATGGATCTTCACCCCTGGCGTAAAGGACCATTCAACCTGTATGGACTAAATATAGATACCGAATGGCGTTCAGATTGGAAATGGGACCGTGTACTACCCCATATAGAGTCTCTAGAAAACCGATTGGTTTTAGACATAGGCTGTGGCAATGGTTATCACTGCTGGCGTATGCTGGGTGCGGGCGCCGCCAGAGTTATAGGTATAGACCCATCACCAAAATCCGTGTTTCAATTCTATGCCATAAAACACTTTGCCGGAGAACAGCATCCAGTTGATGTTCTTCCCTTTGGTATAGAGCAGATGCCAAAAAAATTAAAAGCCTTTGATACCGTATTTTCAATGGGTGTTTTATATCACAGACGTTCACCTATGGATCATCTGCTAGAACTCAAAGAGCTACTGCGCAACGGCGGTCAATTGGTTTTAGAAACCCTGATCATCGAGGGTTCAGAAGGACAGGTGCTAGTGCCTGATGGTCGCTATGGCAAAATGCCCAATGTATGGTTCTTGCCCAGTGCAGATACACTGATCAACTGGATGCAAAAAATTGGCCTTAAAAACCCTAGACTAGTCGATCAGACTAAAACCACTATTGAAGAACAGCGCTCAACCGACTGGATGACCTTTGACTCACTTGAAACATTTTTAGACCCAGAGGATTCAACTAAAACTGTTGAAGGTTACCCAGCACCTATCAGAGCGGTATTTATTGCTGAGGCTCCACATACATAAATATATTCTCTATGCCTTTAACGCCTCAACGGCAGGTACAAAAGCATGACCAAGCGCTTCCGCAACCGCCTTATAGGTAACCATACCTTTATGGATATTCAAGCCATTCTGCAAATGCCTATCCCTGTAGAGCGAACTGACTGGCTCATCAGCCAAGGCCAGTGCATAGGGCAATGTCGCATTATTTAAAGCCATAGTAGAGGTACGAGCCACAGCACTGGGCATATTGGCAACACAGTAATGAACTACCTCGCCCACTTTAAATGTGGGATCCTGATGAGTGGTGGGCACAGAGGTTTCAAAACAACCCCCCTGATCAATAGCCACATCCACCACTACCGAGCCCTTTTTCATGCGACTTACTAAATCCGCTGTTAGTAATTTCGGCGCTGCCGCACCGGGAATTAATACCGCGCCAATCACCAAATCTGCAGCCAGAGCATAATCCTCAATCGCTGAGGTTATAGAATAGACACAGCGCGCCCTGCCCTCAAACTCATTATCCAACGCTCTTAAACGGCTGACAGAGCGATCCAAAATAGTCACTTCAGCACCCATACCCACCGCTATTTTGGCAGCATTGGCACCCACTACACCGCCCCCAACTACCAAAACACTGGCCGGCGCCACTCCGGGAACACCGCCTAGCAAAACGCCTCGACCACCCTGAGCCTTTTCCAGATAATGAGCCCCTGCCTGAACCGACAGACGCCCCGCCACCTCAGACATAGGCGCCAACAATGGCAAACCGCCGAGATCATCGGTCACCGTCTCATAGGCAACACAGGTAGCGCCCGACTGAATCAATAATTCTGTCTGTTTGGGATCCGGCGCCAAATGGAGATAGGTATATAAAATTTGCCCCTCGCGAAGCATTTTGCACTCATCCGGTTGTGGCTCTTTCACCTTAACAATCATCTCAGCACGCTTATAAATCTCAGCGGCAGAGTCAACAATAGAAGCGCCCACCTCTACAAACTGCTGGTCAGTAAAATCGATGGCATCACCGGCATTCTTCTCAATAATCACCTGATGACCACG
>JAQWMF010000095.1 GCA_029246925.1 Porticoccaceae bacterium | reverse complement strand
AACTGGAAGAACTAGCCGCTTGCGGGTACTAAAATCTTCGCACTCTACTGAGTTATATACAGTGGGTCAGCAGGTCACCATAGCAATTCCAGAAGATATTGTGGTTCTCGCCTCTGTCTGCGCCTATCTTGTTCCCTTGGGTTTCAGCTTGATAGGGCTTTGGCTGTTTGGCTCAAGCGATATTCTCAGTGTTATTGGTGCCGTTTTAGGGCTGGCTTTTGGCGGTGGCTTGGTGAGTATGTACAACGCTAAGTTGCGCGATGATCCACGTTTTAATCCTGTTTTATTTCAAGTGGATACCGTTCAAGAAGCTATAAGTCTATCTTAGTTTAATTTTGCTTCGGAGATTGTTCTGTGTATAAAAACCTTGTCACCTTTTTTGTAGTGGTCATTTTCTTTTCCACCTCAGTTCAGGCTGCACTTCCTGATTTTTCGGAATTGGTTGAAGATGTCTCGCCATCGGTGGTAAAAATTAATACGGTCAGTATTTCTGAGCAGCACTCATCACAGCAGATTCCTGATATTTTTAGAGACCTCTTTGAATATGGCGGCCATCCCAGATCACCGGCGAAAAAAGTACGCTCATCTGGATCAGGTTTTGTAATTTCTAGTGATGGTTATATTTTAACCAACCATCATGTGGTGAATCAGGCAACAGAGATTCAGGTACTTTTTTCAGATCGTAGCGAGTATCAGGCCACTATTATTGGTTCTGATCGACGCTCTGATTTGGCGCTTTTAAAAATTGAAGCCAAGAATTTGGATGCACTTGAGTTTGCTAATTCGGATAAATTAAAAGTTGGTGAGTGGGTGTTAGCTATAGGTTCCCCCTTCGGTCTAGATTACTCGGTTACCGCAGGGATAGTGAGTGCTAAGGGCAGAAGCCTGCCAACAGAGCAGGGTGAAAATTACGTTCCCTTTATTCAAACTGATGTAGCCATTAATCCGGGTAACTCCGGCGGGCCACTATTTAATCTCGATGGTCGAGTGGTGGGAATTAATTCACAAATCTTTTCGCGCTCTGGTGGTTCTATTGGGCTGTCATTTTCCATTCCAAGCAGTGTTGCGTTGCGCGTGGTAGAGCAACTCAAGGAAACTGGTTTTGTTCAGCGGGGTTGGCTAGGTGTAGCAATTCAGGATGTTAATAAGGCGCTAGCACAGTCCTTAGAGTTAGATAAGTCGCGCGGGGCTTTAATTAATGCAGTAGAAATTGACAGTCCTGCAGATAAAGGCGGTATTGAGCCGGGTGATGTGATAGTTGAGCTCAATGGCCAAGAGATTATCGATGCCGACGATTTACCCCATTTGGTGGGTATGTTGGCACCAGGTACTAAAGCCAAGATAGAGGTTATTCGCCAAGGAAAGCGCAAGGTTTTAAAAGTCATCATAGGTGCCTTGGATGGCGACGAAGCAAGCATTACTGAGACAGAAGACAGTAACAGCGATAGATTGGGTCTAACTGTAAAGCCTATTGATGAAGATCAATTGCGTGAATTAAGGCTGCGAGGTGGCATATTGGTGACGGAGGTTTTACCCGATAGCCCATCAGCAGTGGCGGGTATTAGGCCGGGAGATATACTGGTGCAGTTGGGCTACAGTCGAATTGATGATACGGATGAATATTACCAAGTGATTACTGATTTACCTAAAAGCACACCTATCTTGGTGAGATTCTATCGTCAGGGCTGGGCTATCTCTAAAACCATAGTGATTGACTAGTTCAGTCAACAAGCAACCATTAAATCAGCGTTTTTGATGGTTTGTTTAATAGCGTCTATGCTTTAAATAAGCTAAAATCCAAGTCGCAAATTATAATGGCAGTAAATACCTTGTCCGATCTTAGTCATATTAGAAATTTTTCCATTATCGCCCATATTGACCACGGCAAATCGACCATTGCTGATCGATTTATTCAGCTTTGTGGGGGCCTGAGTGAACGTGAAATGGCAGCCCAAGTTTTGGACTCAATGGATATTGAGCGTGAGCGCGGCATAACCATCAAAAGTCAAAGCGTCACCCTGCCTTTTAAGGCCAAGGACGGAAAAACCTACCAGCTTAACTTTATTGATACCCCAGGCCATGTGGATTTCACCTACGAGGTTTCTCGATCCTTAGCTGCCTGTGAGGGTGCGTTGTTAATTGTAGATGCCGCTCAGGGCGTTGAAGCACAGTCGGTTGCCAACTGCTATACCGCGATTGCACAGGGTTTAGAGGTTATTCCAGTCTTAAACAAGATGGATCTTCCTCAGGCAGAGCCAGAAAAGGTCATCAATGAAATTGAAAATATTATTGGTATCGAAGCCTCTGAAGCCGTGCGCTGTAGCGCTAAAACCGGTGAAGGAATAAATGATATTCTCGAAGAATTAGTGCTGCAGGTGCCGCCCCCTGAGGGTGATGTAGATGCACCATTGCAGGCATTAATTATCGATTCATGGTTTGACAACTACCTTGGTGTTGTGTCTCTGGTTCGGGTGATGCAGGGTACTTTGCAAGTTAAAGATAAAATCATGGCCAAGTCACTAGGCAAATCTCATGTGGTCGATAGTGTTGGGGTATTCACCCCCAAGCGCAATCCAATCGGTGTACTAAGGGCCGGTGAAGTAGGCTTTATGGTGGCTGGCATTAAAGATATTTTAGGGGCACCTGTGGGTGATACCATCACTCATATGAGTAGTTCCGAAGCAGAGGCATTACCAGGCTTTCAAAAAATTAAGCCACAGGTCTATGCGGGTATGTTCACGGTTGATTCCGATGATTTTGAAGATTTTCGCGAGGCGTTGGCCAAATTAGCAGTCAATGATGCATCCTTGTTTTATGAACCTGAGAGTTCAGATGCTCTTGGTTTTGGTTTCCGTTGTGGCTTTTTGGGTATGCTGCATATGGAGATTATTCAGGAGCGTTTAGAGCGTGAATATGACCTTGACTTAATTACTACCGCACCTACAGTAGTTTATGAAATTGTTACCAATAAGGCTGAAACGCTTTATATTTCCAATCCGTCAAACTTGCCAGATCCAGCGGCTATTGATGAGATGCGCGAGCCGATTTGCGAAGCCAATATTCTGGTACCTAAAGACTATGTGGGCAATGTGATTGCGCTCTGTGTCGAGAAGCGCGGCATTCAAAAAGATATGCAGTTTATCGGTGGTCAGGTTTCATTGAGCTATGATTTGCC
>JAQWMF010000094.1 GCA_029246925.1 Porticoccaceae bacterium | reverse complement strand
TAAACTTTTGCTTATTAATGGGCTTTTCATTAATCGCATCCATAGTAATATCGATGATTTGATGACTATTTTTAATTACATTGATAAGGTCTTCGTAATAGGTGTGAAATTCTTCATTATTTGATGTTTTATCATTTTTTAATGAATGTATAGCCCCATGAATTTGGGAGAGCGGATTGCGCATTTCATGGGCAATAGAACCTGCTAAGCAAGACAACATTTTTTCCACGCTTATAACTTGATGATACCCCCTAAGAGAGGTCATCACTGTAATTTCAATCTGCGCCTCTGTGATGAATTCTTTAGGAATATAACCATCAATATTGTAATTTTCTATCTCTTGCTTGCATGGCAGTATTACTGGATAACCGGTTCGCAAAATAACTCTGACTCGATGATTGTGGTATTTTTCTCTGATATCATGAATAAACGCATAACCTTCAGCTTTATCATGATCTATATCGATTAGAATTACTGCAATATCATTCTCTTTCTCGAGTTTTTTTTTCGCGTCATCAATTGATTTAATATCAAAGACCCTTACCTTTTTACCCAAAAAAGTCATCTTTTCGAGTACCAGTTTAGTCATATCATTAGAAAATAATTCACCCGTAATACAAAGTACATTCCAAACTGAATTTTCCCCGTGCTTAGCCATCATTTAACAGGCTCCTTGTAGGTTTTTCTGAAGTTCTTGCTTGAAATTGTCAGGGAGTATTTCTATTTCAGAAAATAATTCAGCAGATTGTTGAAGTATGTTGTAGTTAATGAATTTTTCACTGCAATCTTCTTCAGCAGGATTATGTGACAAGATTACTTTGATATCGTTAAGTCGTATAAGCGCCGAATAATCTTTTATGCTTAACCGTTCCTTTTTTGTACTGCCTAGAGACAAATCATTCTTAATATCATTTAATGAGTAACTAGCTAATATTTCCTGTGCCAAATTAACCATCTCACCCACTCGTTTTAACAAACAATCATAACTGACTCTGTGATCTGTGCTATCCAATAGACCATTATAAATACTGGCAATTTCTCCCAATAAAGTTACATCATCCTTTTTTGCAGACCGCCTCAACCTTACACTTTCTTGATAAGACTTAAGCGCCAATTTAACGGCAACGTAACAATCGTCATTATCAGACATATTCTTATCAAGATAAGCATCGATTATGTACTTTTCAGAAACCTCCCTCTTAGGTGCAATACCGGGCTGCCCTGTGTGCAATAAAATACGGACGTCGACATTTTTTAAGTCCTCGCGAATAAATTTCGCCAAATTTAATCCGGCATCATCCTGCTCCATCATTACATCAAGGATAATCACCGCTATATCTGGGTTATTAATCACTATGTTCTTCGCTTCATCAGCGCTGTACGCATTGATCAGAGTAACGGGCATATCACTGCATAACATATCTCGAAGATTCATGGACAACACATCGTGAATTAACCTTTCGTCATCAACAATCAAAATCTGCCAATTATCTTTACTATTATTAATCATAATTGTTCAACTCCTTTTGGTATTTGCACAGTAAAGCGTGTGCCTTCGTTTTCTTTACTAATGCAGGTAATTTCGCCATTTAATTTTTGGTTAACAATGCTATATACAATATTCAAACCTAAGCCTAGACCTTTTGAGCCACCTCCAGTGGTAAAAAATGCATCAAATATTCTTGGAAGATTTTTTTCAGGGATTCCTGCGCCATAATCTGCATAAATTAGGATAATTTCATTTGGCGATTCACTGAGTTTAATATCAATAATGCCACCCAAATTAGAATAGGCATATTTTTCAGTATTACTGACAAGGTTGTTAATTAATTGATAAAACAGACTAGGGTCGTGATAAAACATAATATTGTCACCCTGCAAATTGACGGTGATATTTTTTCTACGCATTGATTCTTCTAATGTAACTAGGCTAGTCTTTATATATTCCAAAAGATTAAATGTTTTCTTTCGCACATTAATTTGATCAACGGAAATTTCTTTAAAATTTCGCACCAACTCAGCAGCGCGAGAAAGACTTTCATATAAAACGTTAGACATGACTGCTAGATCATTACCGTACTGCCGAGTTTTCTCCATCAGCTGCTGCTTATTATTTTGCGCTAAATCTAAAAAGCGATTTGTTTGAGTCTGAATATTTTGCATTGCGGATCGCGCCGAATATATGGGCGTATTCAGTTCATGGGCTATTCTTGCAACAGCCCGCCCCATCACCGCCATTTTTTCCGATTTAACTAATTCATCCTGTGCATGGTGTAATTCTTTATTAGTCTGCTGTAACTTTTCGGTAAGTTCCTTTAATTGATCTCTTTCAGCGTAAGTGTTATCAATACTTTCATTGATAGATAGCAAAATAAAAATATAACTGCCCGGCATGCCTAAAGATAGCATTGGAAAAGAATCAATCATTGCAGTAACAACAAGAATATCGTGCCAATAACCCAAAAAGCTTATAGCCAATGCAATTAGCTGAACAAACTCCTTCTTAGATTTCAACATACCTACTTTAAGTAACTGATAAATAGCATACCCAGACAACAGTATGGTTAACGGAAAAGGAATAGTTGTACCCAATTGGACAGCATCACCCGTAGAGGCGAACAATATAAACGTTAGAGCAACAGCAACGGATACCTTATAGGCAATATTCATCCAATCAAGAATAAGCTCTTCAAGATAAAGTACATGAATAAAGCACATTAAGCCAAGCCATAAACCCGAGTCAGCGATTTTATGTGCAACCAACATAGAAACACTTAAACCAAAAAATTCTGGGCTATTGAAGATAAAATAAAATGCAGTAAAAAAGTTACAGCAAATCAAAAAAGCCAGTTTTTGTTTTGCAATTTTGTTAGCAAAAAGGAGCGCGTACAACAAACTTAATGAAAATAAAATTCCAGCAGCAACAATATTTAATGTTTCGCTGTAAACATTGGTTTGGGGGTACTCTTCAACGACTCTAGGAAAATTTTTAAACCACGCAAAATACTGAGTATATGACTTCAAACGCCACTCTAATGAAGTTGTCGCATCGCGTAACTGCAGACATGATAAAACCAAAACACCATAGAAACTCTTAGTATGCTGGAAATCTGGTGAGCTCGTCGTAGCGATTATTTTGCCGTTAACAATAACCTGTGTTGAAGAATGAATTGTCAAAGGGAACTGAATATGACGCTCAGGGTGTCGCTGACATTCCTGTACGATACGGTCATTTTTTGCAGTAAAGTTAAAGTGACCTTCCGCTGTTTCTTCCCAAGAATTAATAACCTGCCAGTCAGGTGGAGTTTCAGGCAGGCTCTCAACGCCCAATAGAGAGGATAAAAATAACAGCACGCCTATTGAAAGCTCATGCACAGGCTTTATGAACCTTCAATCAATCCATGTTTTTTGCCCAATTCACATAAAATACTCACCAAATCATCTATATCCTCAATGGTATGGGAATTGTTAACAATAAATCGGAACCTTACTTCAGTCGCTTTAACCACTGGATACTGTATAGCTATAGTAAAAACACCCCGCTCATAGAGTTCTTTTTCCATCATTTTTAAAATATCAGAATCGCGTACAAACAAAGGCACTATAGGGCTTTCACTTTTTCCAATATCAAACCCCAATTCCACAAGCTTTTGTCTTAAATAATGAGTTTTATCCCATAGTGACTCAATTATTTCAGGCTGGCTGCTCATTAAATCCAGACAAGCATCTGCCACAACAACATCTGCAGCCGGTATTGCCGCCTGAAAAAGATAGGATGTTGACCAGCGCAAAAAAGAAGCAAATTCCTTAGAGGTGGCCACAACACCTCCAATACTTGCAGTAGACTTTGATAATGTCGTCATAATAAAATCTACATCATCAGCAACACCTAGTTGATTACATAGGCCTCTGCCATTTTCACCATAAAAACCAAAAGTATGCGCTTCGTCCACATAGAGCAAAAAACCATATTTTTTCTTTAATTCGATAATCTTCTTTAACGGTGCAACATCCCCTTCCATTGAATAAGCAGATTCAACAATAACAAGAATATTAATATGCTTGCCCGAGAATTTTTTAACCTTATTTTCAAGATCTTGAACAGAATTATGCTTAAAAGGAATAAACCGAGAACCAGAGGCACGACAACCATCGATAATGCTAGCATGACTGTCTCTATCTATGATAATTAGCGTTTCACTACCCTTACACAGCGCCGCTATAGTCCCACTATTGGCCGTAAACCCTGTGGGGAAAAGAATACATTCTTCTTTAGAGAAAATTTCAGCAAAGCGTTTTTGTAAATCTCTATGTAACTGAGAATGCCCACCCGACATAGCCGAAGTGCCGCAACCCGTGCCATATAACGCCATAGCCTTCTGCGCCTTCTCAATGACATAGGGATGACGATTAAGACCCAGATAATGGTTAATCGACCATACGCTACAATCTTTAAACTCATCTGCCGACGGCGCACGAACCATCGCCCTTGCATGACTGGATTGCTTCAGATAACGATCATGAGTCCATTGCCCCATTTCATCCAAATGGGCTTGCTGGGCATAGTATTCCCCAGCAATTTCCTTAATATTAAAAATTCCATCTCTATTAAGGACTTGGTAAGTCATGCCAATCTGTGGGATATCCTTCCTCAACCTATTTCACCTTCTAATAGCTAAGCTAACCACTCAATGAATCGGGCTATTTTTAATTAAACAACAGCCCTGTAATCTCTTGTGGTTTATCTAAAAATAGCCTAAAAATTATATTTTTTGGTTTAGTTGGGCAATGGAATTGAAAATTATTCGCAATTGATAATTATAAAAGCCTAAAAATTGGGAAGTTGGAGGTATTGTGACAGGCCGCAGTTACCTATAACTCAATATTAAATTCAAGCTACCAAGTCACTCACCTTAGCTAATTTAGGAAAAGTTAAACCAAACGCCGTATGCTCACCCAACTCAGATTCACAATAAATATCACCATCTAGTGCCTGCATCGTGCGCTTACAGTAAGCCAAGCCTAAGCCCGTACCGCCCTGTTTACCCGAGGTGTAAAAACCATCAAATAGTTTAGATAGGTTTTCTGGTGCAATCCCCGGCCCCGTGTCGCGCACTTCAATTTGCCGAGTCGCCGCAAGGGTTGAAATAACAATCTCCGCATCTGGTATTGTTTTTACATAATAAAGCGCATTGCCAATCAGGTTATAGAGAATATATTGAACCAATATAGGATCAACTAAAATCTGAAAATCATCCCCTACAACAGAGACTTTATTTCTGTGCCCCGACTCTTTGAAAGCATAGTTCGATACCGCCTCATTACAAATATCTAAGGCAGAAATTAGCTTAAACTTTTGCTTATTAATGGGCTTTTCATTAATCGCATCCATAGTAATATCGATGATTTGATGACTATTTTTAATTACATTGATAAGGTCTTCGTAATAGGTGTGAAATTCTTCATTATTTGATGTTTTATCATTTTTTA
>JAQWMF010000093.1 GCA_029246925.1 Porticoccaceae bacterium | reverse complement strand
TCGTGACTACAATAATGTGGATATCTCTAGACGCAAACTATGGGAAACTCATCTTCCACCGTTTAAAGCTGCTTTGGATGAAGGTGTTCGCTCGTTTATGAATGCCTTTAATGAATTTGAGGGCGTACCCTCTTCTGCTAATACTTATCTGGTAACCGATATTTTGCGTGGCCAGTGGGACTATGACGGCGTATTGGTTTCAGACTGGGACTCTTTTGGCGCTATGGTGACCTCTGGCGTTGCTCAGGACGATGCTGAGGCGGCAGAAATGGCGCTAGAAGCAGGTAGTGATATCGATATGGAAAGTGATGTATTTGTTCACTTTCTACCTCAATTAGTACGTGATGGGCGGGTTGATGAGGCACAGATTGACGAGGCTGTTCGAAGAGTCCTTCACCTCAAGTTTGAATTAGGGCTTTTTGAAGACCCCTACAGATATATCGATGCTGAGCGCGAGAAAAATCTTATTCTTGCCCCTGAGCACCGCGAAGCAGCTAGAGATATGGCTCGAAAATCTGTGGTTCTGCTTAAAAACGACAATCAGTTACTACCATTGGATAAAAACATTAAAAATATCGCAGTTATTGGACCCTTGGGCGATAACCAGTTCCATATGAATGGCTTTTGGCGCGGTAAAGGCAAGGCAGAAGATGTTGTCACTCTGCTCGATGGTATTAAATCTGCAGTTTCTGAAAATACTAACGTGCGTTATGCCGAGGGTTCAGGTCTTGAATCACTGGATAAAGCGAAATTAAGCAAAGCTGTTAAGCTGGCTAAAGAATCAGATGTGGTTATTCTTGCAGTAGGTGAAGATGCCGATAAAACAGGTGAGTCTTCAAGTCGTACCAATATTGAGCTCTACCCCGCACAGCAAGCACTAGTTAAAGCTATTCATAAAACGGGCACACCGGTTGTTATGGTTCTTATGAATGGGCGCCCTTTGGCCATTGAATGGTCTGCAGAGCATATTCCCAGCATACTTAATGCATGGCTGTTGGGGTCAGAAGCTGGTAATGCGTTGGCAGATGTTCTATTTGGCGACTATAACCCATCCGCAAAATTAACCATGACAGTGCCGCGTAAAACAGGTCAAATTCCAATTTACTACAATCACAAGCGTATTAGTCGACCATTGGATAAAACTCGCTATACCAGTAAGTATATCGACAGCCCAAATGAGCCACTTTATCCATTTGGTTATGGTCTAAGCTACACTGAATTTAGCTACTCCCCCATTACACTGAGCACGAATAATATTAACTTTAGTGAATCATTGACTGCCAGCGTGACAGTTTCTAACAGGGGTAAACGATTTGGTGAAGAAGTAGTACAGCTGTATATTCAAGATTTAGTGGGTTCAGTAGTGCGTCCAGTTAAAGAACTTAAAGGCTTCGAAAAAATTGCTCTTGAACCTGACCAAAGCCAGAAGGTAACTTTTACTATTAGCTCTGATGACCTTGCTTTTTACACTCGAGATATGAGCTTTAAGGCAGAGGCTGGTGACTTTAGATTATTTATTGGTGCTAGCTCAGAAAACTTACAAGCAATAGATTTTAAGCTTACTTCTAAATAAGTCTCAAGGGTGCTTTTTTAGTTTTGCCATACTTATGGCCATTAACTAGATAGGTGCCCCTTTTTCTAGAAAATCAGCTTTTATAACTCTTTTTGTCCTCTTTATTTCGCCTCTAAGCGTAATTACCTGTATTTAGTATGTTCTTTCAATAAGATAGGTCAAAAATTTTTTACGGAGTTAAATTCAATGCTTTTAGCAGAAAAAAATCAGTCATCAACGTCCAAATCTAGCGCTTTTGGTCTTGCAGGTTTAATTACTTTATCTTCGATTTTGTCCTTTGGTTACAGTGAAAAATCAGTCGCTATAGACACTGACCTAGTCACGCAAAAAAAACAGATTGTTAATCAAAATACTGCAACACCATTAAACTTGGATATGGATGGCAATGGTGAGGTAGACGCTTTGACCGACGGGCTATTAATCCTTCGGTATACCTTTGAGCTAAGAGGCAACGCTTTGGTAAGTGACGCCGCGGCATCTAACTCACCTCTAACAGCATCAGAAGTTGCCGCCAGAGTTGAAACTAATATTTCAATTACCGACGTCGATGGCAATGGGGAAATTGACGCACTAACTGATGGACTGTTAATTCTAAGGTATTTATTTGATCTTCGTGGAGAGGCGCTAATTAACGAAGCAGTTGCAGTTGAAGCTACAAGAAATAACGCCTCTGATATTGAAGCTTATATCGAAAGCTATTTTCCAGGCAATAATTCCAACCCTAGCAATAATCAATTAACAGCCGTGGATGACAGTTTTGTCACCCATCAAGAAACTGCTATAACGGGAAATCTTCAAACCAACGATCTCGGCACAGCCAATACATCCGTTATCTACAGTCAAACAGGCCCTGCTGAAAATGGCTCTGTTACTGTTAATGAAGACGGAAGTTTTAGCTATACCCCAGTCACTGAATTTAACGGTTTTGATTCTTTTGATTATAGCGTCACCAATACTGGTGGCTCCCAATCTTCTGCCACTGCGACAATTACAGTATTTTCCTCTTCATGGGAGGCCGTTAACAGTGAAGTAACCAATGATGTAGATAGCGCTGTAGCTTCGATTTTAGCCTCAATGACTACGGCAGAAAAAGTAGGTCAGATGGTTCAGGCTGAAATTAGTAGTGTAACACCTGACGATGTGCGTCAATGGAATCTAGGCTCGGTTCTCAACGGAGGCGGCAGCTGGCCTAATGGCAAAAATTCAAGTATCGCTGACTGGGTAAGCCTCGCTGATAATTTATATGTCGCCAGTACAGATACTAGCGATGGCGGCGTAGGTATTCCCGTTATATGGGGAACCGATGCAGTTCATGGTCACAACAATGTCATTGGCGCTACTATTTTTCCCCACAATATAGGTTTAGGCGCTGCCAATAACCCCGAGCTAATGCGTGAAATTGGTGAAATTACCGCTCTGGAAGTTGCAGCGACAGGCATCGACTGGGTATTTGCACCGACACTGGCTGTAGTTCGCAATGATACCTGGGGAAGAACCTATGAAGGCTATTCTGAAGACCCTGAAATTGTCAGAGCCTACGCCGGTGAAATTGTAAAAGGTCTACAGGGTCAAGGCGCAAACCGATTTGGGCCTGCCAATGTAGTGGCTACCGCTAAGCATTTTGTCGGTGATGGCGGTACTCAGTCAGGTATCGATCAGGGCAATACAGTTGTCACTGAATCAGTTCTTCGCAATATTCATGCTCAAGGCTATATTTCCGCTCTTGGTGCAGGGGCGCAAACTGTGATGGCTTCATATAACAGCTGGAATGGCTCTAAGCTGCACGGTAACGAGTATTTACTTACTGATGTCTTAAAGGAACAGATGGGGTTTGATGGCTTTGTTATAGGTGACTGGAACGGTCATGGTCAGGTCGCTGGATGTGGTGATAGTCAATGTGCTCAAGCCATTATAGCTGGTGTGGATATGATTATGGTGCCCTATGCATGGCAGGCATTTATCCAAAACACCGTGACTCAGGTAAACAATGGCACTATCCCCATGTCTCGAATCAACGATGCTGTAACTAGGATATTGCGGGTTAAACTGCGCGCTGGCTTTGCTGATAGTGTAAAACCCTCAAATCGAGAACATGCTAGTGACACATCATTAATTGGCGCTCCCACTCATCGAGCTGTTGCTCGCCAAGCAGTTAGAGAATCTCTTGTACTTCTAAAAAATAGCGATGGCATCCTACCTCTTGATCGAAATTCCAATGTGCTAGTTGCAGGCAGTGGCGCTAATGATATTGGCAAACAATCCGGCGGCTGGACCGTCACTTGGCAGGGAACCGGAAACTCAAATAATGACTTCCCTAGCGGCACATCCATTTATCAAGGCATTCAATCAGTGGTGAATTCTGCCGGTGGAACCACAAATTTAAGCCGGAGTGGAAGCTGGAGTGGCACCAAGCCAGATGTAGCTATTGTGGTATTTGGAGAGTCACCCTACGCAGAGGGTCAAGGAGACTTATCAAATATTGAATATCAGGCTGGAAGTAAATCAGATTTAGCCTTACTAGAGTCTCTTCGCTCACAAGATATCCCTGTAATTTCTATCTTTATTACTGGTCGCCCTCTATGGGTGAACAAAGAGTTAAATGCCTCCAATGCCTTTGTTGCAGCCTGGCTGCCTGGGTCTGAGGGTTCAGGGGTTGCCGATGTAATCTTTAAAGAGGCCAGCGGCGATATTAATTATGACTTTAAAGGGAGGTTATCATTCTCTTGGCCTAAGTATACCGATCAAATCATTCTCAATCGCAATGATGAAGATTATGACCCATTATTTGCTTATGGCTTCGGTCTAACCTATCAGGATACGGATACACTGGGAGATGATTTGGATACTAGCAATAGTAGCTCAGGACAACCTCAAATAACTTTCTCTGTTCCCGGAACCATTGAAGCTGAGCAATTTTCCTCCATGTATGGCATACAGACAGAAAGCTCAACAGACAGTGGTGGCGGTACAGGCGGCGGTATAAATATTGGATATGTCGACCCCGGCGACTGG
This sequence comes from Porticoccaceae bacterium, assembly GCA_029246925.1. Taxonomy (GTDB): domain Bacteria; phylum Pseudomonadota; class Gammaproteobacteria; order Pseudomonadales; family Porticoccaceae; genus HTCC2207. Next base: position 8,458 of record JAQWMF010000093.1, on the reverse strand, counting down.
CTGGAGTACAGCATCGATGTTCAGACTGCCGGCACCTATACCATCGAATATCGATTGGCTAGCCAACCAGGCAGCAGTGGCTTCCAAATCCTTGCCGATGGAATAGAAATTGATCGGCAAACGGTCCCAAACACTGGAGGCTGGCAAAATTGGGTTACTCGCTCCGATACTATCGAATTGCAAGCAGGGCCACAAACTCTGCGCATAAATGCAGTCGGCCGCGAATGGAATCTAAATTGGATAAGACTGACTGCCACCCATTAAAGTCCCTTGTCGATGAGCCTGTTTTTTTTGAGCAGGCTCAGACTATTAAAAAATATTAGTCTTTATTTTCAAACTTTATACCTGCCGCATTGGCTCGCAACCGCCATAGCTGTCGTGCACGCTCCTGCATATCAATATGGCTATCTGATTCATCAACGATTTCCATACCCAACATAGTTTCAACCAAATCTTCCATAGTAGCGATTCCCAATGGATCACCATACTCGCTAACTACCAAGCTTATGGATACACGCTCATCCACCATGGTTTGCATTAAATCTGGTAACGGCTTGCCTTCCAATACACTGACGAAATCACGCCTCAGTGCCTCAAGCGTTGTATCACGTCGACCCTCTGCGGCCTCTTTAAACATATCGTCTTTGCGCACAAAGCCAATAAAGTCCTCGCTGTGATCCTGAAAAATAGGAATTCTAGAAAACTTTAATGAGGGATCCGTTGGAGACACATCCCCCACCTGTATATCGGCAGGCAGTGAAGCCATCACAGTCCGCGGCGTCATAACATCCTTAGCCACCAAACCCCTAAAGGCCAAAAGCGCACTCATAGCCTGTGCCTCATCAGCATTAATAACCCCCTCTTGATGACCCATTTTAGCCAGCATATGAAAGTCATCTCTAGAAACAGATGGGTCATCTTTGACTGGTGCCAACCATCCAGTTAACTTCTTCGATACAACAACAAAAGGGTGCATAGCCCATTGTACCCAGCGCAAAATATAGCCACAGACAGGCGCCAACTGTTTCCAGTAGCGCGCACCCAGAGTTTTTGGAATAATTTCTGAAAAAATAAGGATCAACAGAGTAAGAACAGCGGAGATAATGCCAAAATATAATTCACCAAATAACTTTGTAGCCTGAGCGCCAGCACCAGCGGCACCCACGGTATGGGCAATGGTGTTAAGCGACAGAATTGCTGCGAGTGGTTTATCAATATCAGCTTTAAAGTTTCGCCACAAAATACCAAGCTTAGGTCGCTGGGTCTGCAATGTCGCCAAATATGTGGGAGTAAGGGACAACAGCGTTGCCTCTAGAAGCGAACATACAAAAGAAACACCCAAAGCCATACCAATGTATAGGGCTAATAAAAACATCTACAGGCCTCCAACAATCCACGGGGTAGCTGTGAATATAAATCAAACCTTAAACCTAGTATCGTCTAATAACGCAATCTATTCAACGATAGTTATTCGGCAATTATTATGGATAACGGCTAACAAAAACTTTATTGAAGATTTTCAAAGGTTTATGAGGTGTTAGATAAATTGGTACGACCGAGTGGACTCGAACCACCGACCCCTTCAGATTAAGTGGAATACTTTATCGAAATAATTTTTAAACTGATTCTGAAAAAATGGATAGCAAGTAGGATTTTTTAGGACGAGGAATGTCGGAAGTGGTAGGAACACGCAGACTCGAACTGCGGACCCCTTGCATGTCATGCAAGTGCTCTAACCAACTGAGCTATGCTCCTATTACTTCTGAGCGTCGCATTTTACACATCAAAGAAATCATTTGGAAGCAGAAACCTGTGTTGTTCTATTTTGAATACTTTTTTAAGTGATTTTGTGTAAGAACTTTCGTACTTTTTCACTTTTAGTGCATTGACCTTACTGAGGATCGATAAATTCCGCGCTTTGATTCAATATAATGGGGTGAAAAATGTTCACACCAATGCAACTTATTTAAATACTCCATCACCAGCGTTTGATCTACATGGGTTAAACTCAACTCGCTATCAAACCTTTCAATGGTTAAAGCCATTACCTCATAAGCCTCTTCGGTATAGCCCAAACTATTAAACGCATCCGCAAGCAATAAGGTCGAAGCGTAAAACCATTCATAGGCCACGCTGTCATCTATTTCTTTATTGATAACAAAGATTTGTGCTATTTCAAATGCACAGCCAGCATGAGGTATCGCCTCAACCCACAAACTCTGCGCATTAAAGAACTGCGCAGTATCAAAGCCCTCCCGCCAAAAACGCATGGCTTTAGTGACATTGGTAGTTAACGCCTGACGATGAACCTCGCAGAGGAAAGAGAGTTTCATTGATTGTTTCCCTAAAATTTAAAAAGACAGGACAAATAGTTGGATTTAGATCTCTATTTGCAATTCCGGGAGGATGCTACTTGATTTTTTATTTATTGTAAATGATAATCATTATCATATAGAGATATAACGGAAAAAACATGAACCCATATATGCCCAAACAACAACATAGATTCTTTTCCCTTGCTATGATTGCAAAAATATTACTCAGAATTTCAATCTTTTGCTTTGTAATGTGGCTTTACGCCTATAGCTGGAAAATAATTTATAGCTAAAAAGATTAGACGTAATAATTGTTCTAGGAAGACCTACTACCCACCGAGAAACATCCTTATTTCCGACATCATCCTTGATGCCACCTTCCTAGAAGCACTTCATCCCGAAATACGCTCTCATTCTAATTGGCTAGGACACTTTTTTAAATAGCACTTAAGAACTAGATATGTCGATAACCATAAGCCTATGAAGCCAGACTCTTTTCTCGTAACTTACCCAAAATATCGCGCGTATTGGCAGCCTCTTCAAATTCTAGGTTTCGAGCATGCTGATACATCTTGTCTTCAAGGCGTTTAATTTCTTTGGCCATATTCTCGAAGGACTGTTCTGCGCTTACATAAGAAGCGGCATCCTCAGCGACTTTTCTCGCGCGCTTTTTATGCCCCACTGCCGCATGAGCACCTTCCATAATATCCGCCACATCCTTTTTGATACTTTTAGGAGTAATGCCATGCTTTTTATTGTGCACATCCTGAAGACTGCGACGTCGCTCGGTTTCATCAATGGCGCGCTGCATCGAACCTGTGACCCTGTCCGCATATAAAATAGCTTTACCCTCAAGGTTACGCGCCGCCCTTCCGATGGTTTGAATCAGTGACTGTTCAGAGCGCAAAAAGCCTTCTTTATCCGCATCCAGAATAGCCACCAGTGACACTTCCGGCATATCCAAACCCTCTCTTAGCAAATTAATGCCAACTAACACATCAAACTCACCTAATCTGAGGTCTCTAATAATCTCTACGCGCTCTACGGTATCAATATCCGAATGCAAATAACGCACCCTGACGCCATGCTCATCGAGGTAATCGGTTAAATCCTCCGCCATACGCTTGGTCAGTACAGTAATAAGAATACGTTCGTTATTTTGTGCCCTTTGATTGATTTCAGATAAAACATCATCCACCTGAGTTAAGGCTGGGCGCACTTCAATTAATGGATCTAATAAACCGGTGGGCCTTACAACCTGTTCAACAACCTGACCCTGATTAGCCTCTTCATAACGACTAGGCGTCGCTGAAACAAAGATCATCTGTGGTGCTATGCCTTCCCACTCATCAAATCGCAACGGGCGATTATCCAACGCTGAAGGCAGTCTAAAGCCATATTCAACCAACGTCTCTTTGCGTGAGCGGTCCCCTTTGTACATAGCGCCTAACTGGGGCACAGTGACATGGGACTCGTCAATCACCAACAGGGCATTATCGGGCAGATAATTAAATAATGTCGGTGGCGGCTCGCCTGGAGCCACACCCGAGAGATATCTGGAATAATTTTCAATACCGTTGGAGTAACCCAATTCTCGCATCATTTCAGTGTCATAGCGCACCCGCTCTTGCAGACGCTGAGCTTCAACCAACTTATCATTGGATCGCAACTGCTCAAGTCGCTCTTTTAATTCATCCTGAATCTTATCAACCGCCACTAAAATCTTCTCACGCGGAGTAACGTAATGGGTTTTAGGGTAAATAGTAAACCTTGGAACTGTGCGCAACACCTCGCCGGTCAATGGGTCAAACAGACAAATTTCTTCAACTTCATCATCAAATAACTGAATGCGCACCGCTTCATAATCAGAATCCGCAGGATAAACATCAATTACATCACCTCTAACACGGTATGAGGCGCGATCAAAGTCTATATCGTTACGTTTATACTGAAGTTCCGCCAAACGCCTTAAAACGTCTCGTTGATCGATCTGCTCGCCACGAGATAAATGCAATACCATTTTTAAATAGGAGCTAGGGTCGCCCAAACCGTAAATAGAGGAAACCGTAGCCACCACAATTACATCTTGACGCTCCATTAGTGACTTGGTCGCCGATAGACGCATCTGCTCAATATGAGAGTTTACCGAGGCATCTTTTTCAATAAAGGTGTCAGACGAAGGCACATAGGCTTCAGGTTGATAGTAATCATAGTAAGAAACAAAATACTCAACCGCATTATTGGGGAAAAAACTTTTAAACTCGCCATAGAGCTGAGCGGCAAGGGTTTTATTATGAGCGAGAACAATGGTTGGCCTTTGAACCTGTTCAATAACATTAGCAACACTAAAGGTTTTACCCGAACCTGTAACACCTAAAAGCGTCTGTGCAGCCAAACCATTCTCTAAACCTTCAACCATGCCACTAATGGCCTTTGGCTGATCACCTGCTGGCTTATATTTGCTTTCTAATTTAAAGGGTTTGATCGGACTTATTTTTTGCGAACTCAACAAGATTGTTTATCCACTTTATCTTTGACAACACATAGTTCGCCAAAGAATTTGTTATTTTTTTTATTAAGGCTGGCAATCAAAGCACCAACCCCCTGCTTCTCAAGTATTTTTTTAAATTGATACTTTTTAACCGCCGCATAGGTAATTCCTTTAAAGCGCACATCCACCGCTTTCCATTTACCCATTTTATTACGCTTTACCAGAATATCCAGATTTAGATCGGGCAGAATCTTGGATTTCATCACCACCTGCACCCAGCCCATTCTACCTGAATCGCTAATCGCAACATCGATCAACTGGAATTGCTGGCCACTGTAAAAATCAATTCCTTCAAAGGCATAACGAACCAGAGTTTTATCAACTGCCTCGATAAGCTGCTGCTGAATTTTTGCCTTCAAAGGCTTAAAGTTAGCTCCGCCAATCAAAGCCCTAGCCGTAGAGCTAGCATCCCAGTGGGGGCTAACATGCTGATCTAAAAAAGCCTGATAGGCTTTTGGATTTTTCTTAAAGTTCTCATGCTGACTAAGTAGCTGCTTGCTTACAGCAGAAATAATAGGCTCAAACTGCTGCAGTAAAAGAGATTTTTCATCCACCTGATTAGCTGATGCTATGGAAACCATGAGGCACAGCATCGCAACAGCACACAATAGTTGAGATTTTAAGCCATTAAAATACATCGAGCTATTCCAAAATTAAACAATATCCAATATTTTAAGTATACATTGCCCAGTGATTATTTATTGAATGATTAAAGCTATACGCTGGAATTTATAGCTAAATCAACCTAATGAACTACCAAGAATAAAGATCTAACCAGCAATCGCTACATTTCCTATAGGAAACTGTTGACTCACCTAGTCGAGATGCCTAAAATGCCCCGCTCAACACGAAACACCATTCCGCCTTAGCTCAGTTGGTAGAGCAAATGACTGTTAATCATTGGGTCGCTGGTTCGAGCCCAGCAGGCGGAGCCATACATCACAGCCAGGAGCTGACTTTGAGAGCCCTGGTTAGCAAGTTGCTTAACTTGGCCCTTATGCACTGCGTCCACTTTGTGTCTCTTTTTTTACAGGGTTGGTGCACGGAACCGTGCATGTTGCTAAACATTCCTCCACAAGTGTCTTGCATTCACTCATTGTCGTCAGGCACATAATTGGGGCGCGAGCATCTAATTCGAGCTGCCTACCAAAGAGACCATCTGCATCTGCTAATTGGTAAAGAGTGATATTTTCGGCGCTGGATAAGTTGATTGTTTTTGATCAGGGTAAAATAGTAACGCAGGGCACCTGCCAGCCGTTACTTGCCAAGAACGGGCTATATGCCAAATTGTGGAGTCACCCGTCAGGCGTCTTTTTAGGTTTCGAATAAAATTTTGGTGATAATCCCCCTATGATTACATTAAGTAATATTGAACTGCGTCGTGGCATAAAAGTATTGTTAGACGAGGCAGAGTTAGTTATTCACCCCGGTCAGCATATAGGCATTATTGGCGGCAACGGCACCGGTAAGTCGAGTCTGTTTAAGCTATTACTCGGTCAGATCGCACAGGATGCTGGCGATCTATTTATCCCTTCAAGTTGGCGAATCGCTCATATGGCGCAGGAGTTGGCGAACTCTGAGCGCAGTGCTGTAGATTATGTTCTCGATGGCGACTCCCATGTGCGTGCGCTAGAAAAAGCCATTGAGAAAGCGTTGCTAGACGAAGATAACGACCGTCTGGCCTTAGAATATGAAAAACTGGATGCTGCCAATGGCTTCGATGCTCATTATCGCGCCGAGCAATTATTACATGGTTTGGGGTTCACTCAGTCGGAAGTTACCCGTCCGGTAAATAGCTTTTCCGGTGGTTGGCGGATACGCTTAAATCTCGCTCAGGCGCTGATGAGTCCCTCCGATTTAATGCTGCTGGATGAGCCGACTAATCACCTCGATTTAGATGCTACATTGTGGCTGGAGCAGTGGTTAAAAAATTATCCTGGGACCCTGTTAATTATTTCTCACGATCGAGATTTTATCGATAATGTTGTCGAACGAATCGTGCATATCGAACATCAAAAAACCAACGCTTACAAAGGCAATTATTCGATTTTTGAAAGAGTGCGTGGCGAGCGCTTGGCGCTGCAGCAGGCGAGTTTTGAAAAACAGCAAAAACGCAGAAAAGAAGTTGAAGGTTTTATTGCACGATTTCGCGCCAAGGCATCGAAAGCCAAGCAGGCGCAGAGTCGTGTTAAAGAATTACAGCGTATGGAAGATGTTGCGCCAGCTCATGTCGACTCGCCATTTTACTTTAATTTCCCTATTCCCAAAAAAGCCCACAGCGCATTGGTAAACCTGAGTCAGGCAGATTTAGGTTACGGCGATAAGAAAATCCTCAGGCAGGTTAATTTTGATTTACATCCCGGCACGCGGATCGGATTACTCGGCCCAAATGGTGCAGGTAAATCGACGCTGATTGGCAGCTTAACCGGCGACTTAGACCTGCTAGACGGCAAGCGCGTCTACGGTGAAAATATAAAAATTGGTTACTTCGCGCAACATCAGTTAGAAGTTTTAGACTTACAAGCAAGTGCATTTCTACATATCCAAAGAATCAGTCCAAAATCAACCGAGCAATCAATCCGCAATTTTCTCGGCGGCTTTGATTTCAATGGCGATAAAGCACTGGAGCCGATTAAAGACTTTTCTGGCGGTGAAAAAGCGCGTGTTGCGCTGGCTCTTATTGTCTGGCAAAAACCTAACCTTCTGTTGCTTGATGAGCCAACTAACCACTTGGATCTGGAAATGCGACATGCATTGACAATGGCGCTGCAGGGTTACGAGGGTGCTCTTGTGGTGATCTCTCACGATCGACATTTACTACGTAATACAGTCGATGAATTTTATCTGGTGGCCAATGGATCGGTTGATGAATTTGACGGCGATCTAAAAGATTATCAGCAGTGGTTAAAAAATTACAACCGTGTTCCGGATGCTCTTGAAACTGTGCAGCCTATCGCCAAAGAGGCATCAAGTCAGAATTCTGAAATTACAAAATCAGCTGGCAGTGCACAAAAAAAACTTCAGCGACAGCAATCAGCAGAGACGCGAAAAAAACTTTCTCCCTTATCTAAAAAATCTAAAAAACTGGAAAATGACATTGAGCAATTGCAAAAAGAGCAGGCCGAAAACGAAGCTTGTTTAGCGGACGTCGAAATATACACCGAGAGTAAAAAATTGCAGTTAAAAGAGCAGATGGAAATTCAGGCCAGAGTTAAAAAATCTATCGCTGAAAAAGAAGAAATCTGGTTCGAGATCCAGCAGGAGATAGAGCAGTTAAGTTGATGGCTTCACTATTGATCTCTTTTATTAAGCCCTCATCGCTGTGCTACTTCATAGTTTGCCTCTCTGGTTTTAACAATAAATACATATAAATGCGTTGATTTTTTCATTGCGTGAACTAAAAAATGTCGTTAGCCACACTAATCAGGTTCAGTTTTGTAAACTGTGTCCGTTTTTATACTATATATGACGTTTTATGGCTTAGACGATATGCCCGCAAGGTAGCTGTGGCAAGGGCTTAAAAGTTGCGCAACTTGGTATCGTACAACTGTTAATCATTGGGTCGCTGGTTCGAGCCCAGCAGGCGGAGCCA
>JAQWMF010000092.1 GCA_029246925.1 Porticoccaceae bacterium | reverse complement strand
GGCACTATTGCCCATGAAATGCGCAATCCGCTCTCTCAAATAAATGGCACCTTACATTTGTTATGGGATAAAAAAGCCCCTAATAGTCCTGAATCTGATATGTATTTAAATGGTTTAAAACAGGTGATCAAAAGTAGTTTTCAATTAATTGATATCACTATGGATGCTATTAATGAAAAGCCAATTAAAAAGGATAATTTCCAATGTATTTCTGCTTTATATATTTGTAATGAGGCAGTGTCAGATTATGCTTATAAAGATCTGGCGTATAGAAAAAAAGTATCTGTTACTGGAATAGATTTTCAAATATTAGCTGACCCTGTGTTGGTTAAATATATACTCTACAACCTGATCGGGAATGCGCTTTACTATGTGCAAAATATGCCCGGTGCAAGCATTGTTATTTCAATGCTACCTGCCACCAGACAAATTCAAGTGCGCGATACGGGGCCGGGCATTGCGCCTGAAAATATAACCAATATTTTCGATAGTTTCTTTACCTCGGGTAAGGAGAGCGGTACGGGCTTGGGATTGGCTTATTGCAAGCGCACTATGCTGGCTTTGGGTGGCGAAATTTATTGTGAATCTGAGTTTGGTGAATTTACTGCATTTAGACTGTCATTCCCTGAGGTGGCGATGCAGAAGAGCGCGTGAATCACATGGATCAATGGGAGATGGCTACCTGTTAATTATCGGCGCCATTTTTTCAATCAGGCTCGTCAGCTCAGGTTTGTGTTGGCGAATTTCTTCTGCACTTAATCCATGCAGTTCGTGGGGAAATACTAGCCATTCGTTAGTTTCATGGATGTAGTAATCAGGTGTTTTATTTGTTTTGTTGTTTTTGGGTTTGAAGTAGGGTGTGGCAACCCGAATTTGCGGGGTGTTTTTTTTGCAGGCTGAGGTTAAGTCTTTTATCGCTTGCTCAATGGATAGACCTGTGTCGTGAACGTCATCGACAATCAATAATGAGTCTTCGGATTCTAGTTGACGAATAATATAGCTGAGTCCATGTACTTTTACCTTTTTGCTGCGTTGACCAATGCCGGTGTAGGAGGAGGTTCGTATGGCGATATGGTCTGATTCTACGCCGAGTACGTCGAGAAATTCTTGTACGGCGATACCTATGGGTGCGCCGCCTCGCCATACGCCAACTATATAGTTAGGTCGATAGCCACTTTCATAAACTTGCCAAGCTAGGTGAAAGGAGTCTTCTAGAAGCTGTTGGGCTTTTATATAGTGCTTTTCCATTGCATGTTTATCCGATTCATTTCAGTTAGAGCTGGCTGATGGTAGCAGATTTGATCATTTGTGTTTGTATAACCTAATTACCCTTGATCCAATTAGTAGTAAAAACCGTTACAATCGCGTCATGAGCTTTGATTCCCAATCTTTCTTAAAATCCTTAACCCAGCGTCCTGGTATCTATCAGATGTTAGATGCTGAGGGGGCTGTGCTGTATGTGGGAAAAGCTAAAAAGCTTAAAAATCGTGTCAGTAGTTATTTTAGAAAGTCGGGCTTAAGTTTAAAGACTCAGGCACTGGTTAAGCGCATTGCCGATATTGAGGTAACGGTAACCGAAACCGAAATTGAGGCGTTGATTCTCGAGCATAATTTAATCAAGCAATATCGTCCGCCGTTTAATATTTTGATGCGCGATGATAAGAGTTACCCTTATATCTTTTTATCTGATCGTGATCAGTGGCCGAGATTGGCTTTTCATCGTGGACCGAAAAAAGTTAAAGGGACTTATTTTGGGCCTTTCCCGAGTGTGCAGGCGGTTCGGGATAGTATGGGATTTTTGCAGAAGGTGTTTAAAGTGCGCCAGTGTGAGGATGTGTTTTTTAAAAACCGCTCACGACCCTGTTTGCAGTATCAGATTAAGCGTTGTACTGCGCCCTGTGTGGGTTTGGTGGGTGAGGAAAATTACGCGGCGGATGTGGATAAGACGCGACTCTATTTGGAGGGTAAGGCGGATAAAATTTTAAAGCACCTTGAAGTTGATATGGAAAAGGCTTCGATCGAACTTGATTTTGAAAGGGCGGCTGAGCATCGTGATCAGATTTCTGCGCTGCGCCAGATTCAATCTGAACAGGTGATTGAGAAGGGCAGTGCTGTTATTGATGTGGTGGCTGCGGCGGTGATTGATGGCATGGTCTGTGTGCATATCCTCTATATCAGGCAGGGGCGTATTTTGGGTAGCCGCAGTTATTACCCTAAATCACGCTTGGTTAATAGCCCTGATGAGTTGCTGGGTGATTTTTTGCCGCTTTTGTATTTAGAGGGTGGCTCGCGCCCCGATTTGCCAAAAGAGATTGTGGTCAGTCATAAGGTGGCTGATGTTGATCTCATTGTCGATGCCATTAAACAGCAGGTGGGTCGCGCTATTGAGATTCGCCATGCGGTACGGGGGGTTCGTTCTAAGTGGCTGGAGTTGGCATTGCGCACAGCCGAGCAAAATCTATCGGCTAAATTAGCTTCAAAGAAAACTCAGGAGCAGCGTTTTGAGTCATTGCGCGAAACGCTTGAGTTGGATGAGATGCCTCAGCGTTTGGAGTGTTTTGATATTAGTCATAGTAGCGGTGAGGCAACGGTGGCTAGTTGTGTGGTGTTTGATAGCAATGGGCCGCTTAAAAGTGATTACCGAAAATTTAATATTGAGGGGATTACTCAGGGCGATGATTATGCGGCTATGGCTCAAGCGGTTCGCCGTCGTTTTACCCGTTTAATGAAAGGTGAGGCGAAACTGCCGGATATATTAGTGATTGATGGCGGTAAGGGTCAGTTGGGTATTGTTCAAGATATTCTCAGCGATTTGGGTGTAGTAGGGGTGTTATTACTGGGTATTGCTAAGGGCACAACTCGAAAGCCGGGGTTGGAGACGTTAATTTTAGCGGATCAAAATAATCGCGTGATTGCCAAGCCGCAAATTGCTGCCTTGCATTTGTTGCAACAAATTCGTGATGAGGCGCATAGGTTTGCTATTACAGGTCACAAGCAACGGCGGGATAAGAAGCGCCGCACGTCTCCGCTTGAGGGCATTTCTGGCGTGGGTCCTAAGCGTCGCAGAGACCTGTTAAAACACTTTGGTGGCATTGCTGACGTTAAAAAAGCGAGTGTTGCAGATTTGGCAAAAGTGCCTAATATTAGTAAAAAGGTGGCTGAAGCTATTTACAGTGCGCTGTACAATGAGTAAGTTGTCCAGATAAATTTATTCAATTCAAAAATCGAGAGAAACTATCACTCATGTGGAATATCCCCAACCAGCTTACGCTTTTACGCATTGGCATGATCCCTGTCTTTGTCATCCTTTATTACTTGCCTTGGGGTTGGAGTCATTTTGCGTCTGCAGCTATATTTGGCTTGGCGGCGTTAACGGATTGGGTTGATGGTTACTTGGCAAGAAAGATGGGGCTGGAAACGCCTTTTGGTGCGTTTTTGGATCCAGTAGCCGATAAGCTAATCGTTGTTGTGGCCTTAATTATGTTGCTTGAGGTCCATTCAACGATTTGGTTTGCTTTGCCTACACTGGTCATTATTGGTCGTGAGATTGTGATTTCCGCATTGCGTGAATGGATGGCTGAAAGAGGCCTTCGCGAAGAGGTTGCGGTGTCTATGGTGGGTAAGGTAAAAACATGGGTGCAAATGGCAGCTATTGTATTCTTGCTTTTAGCGGGAAAAGATTCTGGTGGATTTGCGGTTATTGGTTATTTGGGACTCTATGCCTCTGCCAGTTTGGCGCTGTGGTCTATGTTTGTGTATCTTAAGCAGGCTTGGCCTGAGATGCGCGGCAGTCTAAATTCAGAATCTGACTAAGTTTTTACGCGCTTTTTTCGTTGGTTTTCTGCATAAATCGAACTGAAGTCTGTGTTCTGTGTGAAAACTTGAGGAAAAGGACGTTTAAACAGTTGATTTATTGTTGTTATTCCCTAGAATAGCGCTCCTTGCTTTTGACTGCCTACCTGGTCGAAGCATGTTTCAAAAAGTCCACATTTTTGTGGCGCTGTAGCAAAGTGGTAATGCAGTGGACTGCAACTCCGCCATCGTCGGTTCGATTCCGACCAGCGCCTCCAAATGCCCGGGTGGCGAAATTGGTAGACGCAAGGGACTTAAAATCCCTCGGTGGCAACACCGTGC
>JAQWMF010000091.1 GCA_029246925.1 Porticoccaceae bacterium | reverse complement strand
AGTTGTTGCCAGTGACGACTATGATGAAGAGAGCAAAACACAGCTTTTAAGCGAGATAAATGACAGCATGGACGCTGAACAATCAGTAGATAAGGTTGCTCTTGAAAAGGAAGCCACCGAAGACAGGGTCAATGAATGGGTCGAATATAAAGACCTAGCGACTGAAAATAAGGAAGTCGAAGTCGCAGAAATAGCCATTGAAGGCAAGGGTCAAACAAGGGGTTGGTTTAAACGATTAAAGCGAAAAATCAAAAAGGCCTTTAGGAAAGTGACTTTTAGGGATTGTAGAAAGAAAACTGAAAAAAGGATGATAAAGGGTGTTAAAAGCGACTGGGCTTGGTATAAGCGAGATGATTGGTATCAGGATATATCTATCTGGAATGTTGGAGCTTTTTACTGTACGCCTGCAGCTGTCGCAATGATTATTAATTATCACCATCATATTATAAAAAAGAAGGGACATCTTTATCGTGATAACGTGAGCAATATTGCAGATGAAAAAAAGCGATGGAGCGTAAATAACGGGTTAACAATTGAGTTGGCTAAGAGATTTAAAACAACTAAAAAAGGTGGAACTGGGTATTGGAAAATGTACCGAAGGGTTCCTGACGAAACGAAAAAAGCTATTCGTAAATATGGTATGAGAGGTCATGCTTTCACTTGGTATTCGTCGCCTTGGAATAGGGCTTGGCACCATCGTTATATTTCGCACTACATCAGAAGAAATCAACCCGTTATGTTTGGTGCCATGAAAGGCACTAGGGTATCTAGCCAGAAGGAAAAATTAGGTTGGCACACTATGCCGGTTATTGGTTATAAGCGACAGAAATATACTGGCGCCTGCTGGAAGCGAGCGTTGCCTGATAGGCGGTGGTTATTAGTAGACACATTGTATAACCATAGGGGCTATATCCGTTTTGATTCAAGATCTAATTATATGAGATATGGGTTGGTGACCTTTGTTAAAGTTTATTAAGTTTTTGCCAATCATTGTTTTGGCAGTTCTAGTGAACGCCTGTTGCTGTTCGGCACCTGAGCGTTATGAAATTCATATTGATGAGTTATATACAGACAAATCAGGAAATTTAACCCTAGTTTACATATTAGATTACACGGTAAATAAGAATGGTATTTATAAATTTGCCAAGTTAAATACTAACACTTACAAATGGGAAACGTCCCAAGTTGTTAAAAAAGTGGGAGCTGTGGTAGCTAATGAGCAAATTGCCACAGTTGACGGGAAAACCATTATTAAGAACGGGGATGGTGCTGTTTTGTTTGAACAGCCTGTTCCCAGTATCTCTGATATTGAAAGCCAAACCGATGTATCTTTGCATAGCCCCAAAGTCTTTTATGAATACTTTAAATCAGGCAAGAATTATCTTTGGGATAGAAAAACAATCATTATTAATGTTGGAATTAACAAAAAAGTTGATGGTGATTATTATAATTTTTCCAATATTCAAAGTTTCTTGGCTGAATACGATGAAAGAAATAGTCTGTGGAATATTAAGTATTTAAAAGAAATAGCTGCTGAAAGAGGGTATTACTACGATAATTCAGATCTTTTAGACACTAACGAACAACAGCTTTTTTTCAACTCGGATATTTCTCTTTGTCATCGTCAAGTATCTGATGATGAAAGTGCTTATATTTACGATAATTCACTCAAATGCTTGGTTAAGTATGATGATGGTGAGGTTTCGCTGCAAAAACTTTACGGTGAAATATTGCCCGCTGAGTACAGCGGTATTATTAAAGAACTGTATAAATCAAATGATTATCCCCCTGATGTATATTTTGATAAAAACCAGAATCTTTATGCCTTCTACAACGATACCGACGAAGCCAAGGGCAAATACTTCTACTTTGAAATGTATAAACCTGATCAGCCGACAGTAGCCCAACATAAACAAAAGATTTATTGGTAGCAAAGGAGTGCTAGCCTATGTCAAAGTTTATTAAGCTAATACCCGTCGCTATATTACTAACTATAGTGGCCTGTAGAATCTGTGGCTGTGGCCTACCACTTTATCAAATTTACTTCGATCAGTTATTTTATGATGATCAAGATGTTCTTGTAGTTGGCTACAGAGCATTTGAAAATAATCCAGATAATATTACAAAGTTTGCTAAGTTCAATACAGATACTTATAAATGGGAAGCATCTGATGTTGCCAAAAAGGTGATAGTTGATGAAGAGATAACCACAGCTAAGGGTAAAACCATTGTTAAGAACGGGGATGGTGCTGTGGTGTTTGAACAGCCTTTTCCTAGTATCTCTGATATTGAAAACCAGACTGATATTTTATTACCCAACCCACATGTTTATTATGAATACTTTAAATCAGGCAAGAATTACCTTTGGGGTAGAAAAACAATTGTCATTAATGTGGGAATTAATAAGAAAGTTGACGATGATGGTTATTATAATTTTTCCAATATTCAAAGTTTTCTCGCTGAATATGACGCAATAAATAGTCTGTGGAATATTAAACATTTAAAAGAAATAGCCGCTGAAAGAGAGCGCTACTATGACGGCTCAAATGTTTTGGACACCATTGGGCAGCAATTTTTTGTTAATTTAGATATTTCCCTTTGTCATCGTCAAGTATCTGATGATGAAAGTGCTTATATTTACAATAATTCACTTAAATGCTTGGTTAAGTATGATGATGGTGAAACTTCACTACAAAAACTCTACGGTGAAATCATGCCGGCTGAGTACAGCGGTACTATAAAAAAAATATATGACTCTACGGATTTCCCCAGAGTATATTTTGATAAAAACCAGAATCTATACGCTTTCTACAACAACACCGATGAGGCCAAGGGCAAATACTTTTACTTTGAAATGTATAAACCCGATAACCCGACAGTAGCTCAACATAAACAAAAGATTTATTGGTAGCAAAGGAGTGCTAGCCTATGTCAAAGTTTATTAAATTAATACTAATCATTTTTGCTATCTATATGATTAATGCCTGCTGTGCTGGTGGTGATTGTGAAGAAACATGTTTCAGTGCTGGTGGTTGTGGGAGTGTATGCTCAGGTGTTGGCGGTTGTGGCAATACCTATAAATACTTTTATTTTTCAGAGTTCTTTTATGATGATCAGGGCGCCCTCATTATTACCTATGAGGCAAATATGGATAACCCAAATAGTATTAGAAAGTATGCCAAATTTAATACTGATACTTACAAGTGGGAAGCTTCTGAAGTTGTTAAAAAGGCTTTAGCTGATGAGCAAATTGCGACATTTGGTAAAACCATTATTAAGAATTCGGATAATGCTGTGGTATTTGAGCAGTCAATTCCCAGTATTTCTGATATTCAAAGCCAGACCGATATACCACTTCCCAATGCAGAGGCTTATTACAACTACTTTAGAACAGGCAGTCATTATCGTTGGGATAGAAAAACAATCCTTATTAAAGTGGGTATTAATAAAAAGACTGATGAATGGGATAGAAATAGTTTTACTGGTTTGCATAGCTTTTTGGCCGAATATAACGAAATAAATACTCAGTGGAATATAAAGCATTTGCATAGCTGGTCAGGTGATTTTAATTCGGCTTCTTTAGACCTTAAAGGTTCTAATAGTTTTTATTCATCATATAGTAAAAGCGGTTGGGGCTATAGGGCTTTTGTAAACGCGAATATTTCACTTTGTCATCAACAAGATGGCGGTAATGATGATCCCTTTAATACTTCTATAAAATGTTTGGTTAAGTATGAAAATGGTGAAGTTTCACTGCAAAAACTCTATGGTGAAATATTGCCTGCACAATATGCTGATGTCCTTAAAGGCTTAGATCAAAATAAATTTTCCAGACCAGCAACCTCAAGAGTATTTTTTGATGAAAAGCAAAATATGTATGTTTTATACAACAAAACCGACGAGGCCAAGGGCAAATACTTTTACTTTGAAATGTATAAACCCGATCAGCCGACAGTAGCCAAACATAAACAAAAGATTTACTGGGACTAACTATGCTTCGTTTTATATTTTGTTTGTTGATTATTACTCCTGCCGCCTTAGCGGATATTTATTCCTATAAGGGGCAGGATGTTTATTTACAGCAGTTAGAAGAAGACCGTTACCTTAACGCCAAGGGTAATGTGGTCAGTCTTAGCGGTAGTTTTTTTATCAAACTAGACAAGGAGTTGTCAGTGATTTTAGATAAATACAATTTACAACTAGTTAAAACCTATTCCAATAATCTTTACAAAGTTCAACCCACATATAAGACCGATTTATTGGCGTTAATTGAAAAGATCGATGCCGACCCCTTAACCCAGTATGCCTACCCCAATTTTATTAAAAAAATTCAAGCACGATGAGACTTGTTTTATTCTGTTGTTTATTCCTGTTGTTAGGCTGTAACAATAAGAATAATTTACCTACAACTGAACCCCTGTATCAAGAGCAGTGGGCGATTCATTACAACAAACCATTTTATGATGCCTATAAAATTGACCAAAATGCCCATATTAATACTGAGGGGGTTGCCTATACTGGCAGGGGTATAAAAATAGCGGTTATTGATATTGGCCTAGATAAAAACCACCCAGAATTTCAAAACAATATTATTAATACCATCAATAGTGCCGATGGCTCGGATGATGTGCGTTGTCAGCACTCAGAAGACTGTTATCACGGTACCGCAGTCACAGGCATTATTGCCGCAAATATCAATGGCTATGGTTTAAGGGGTATTGCCCCAAATGCACAGATTAGTTTTATTAAACTCGATTTAGAAGGTAATGCAGGTGATGATGAAATCCTAGCGGCATTTGACTATGCTGAAAAACTGGATGTGGATATTGTTAGCAATAGCTGGGGTACCGAAGATGTCTCGCCAGTGATTATCGAAAAAATTAACCATATGGCAACCAAGGGCAGAAATGGAAAAGGTATCCTATTGGTTTTTGCCAGCGGTAATGATGGCAAAGAAGTCTTTAACGACGAATCAATGCTTGAGACTGTTATAGGGGTAGGTGCGACTGATAAAGATAGCCTAAGAGCCATTTACAGTAATTTTGGAAGCGGCTTAGATATAGTCGCACCCGGCGGCTATAACTTGGGCATTACCACCACCAATAAAAGAGATGATGGCAAGGGTAATTTTATAAAAGCCGAAGACCCAGAACCATTTGTTGGCACCTCTGCATCTACCCCCATAGTCAGTGCTGCTTTAGCCTTATTGCTAGAGAAAAATCCACAGCTAACCCGTCAACAGATCCAGCAACTCATAAAAGACCGCACCGATAAAATTGGCAATGTTGAGTATATCGAGGGGCATAATCAATATTACGGCTATGGGAAGTTAAATGTAGGTAGGTTGTTGGAGTAGTGGCTTTATGAGGTGCTAAAGAAGGAGGTTTTTCTAATAGGGCGGTGGGATAGGGATGGGTGCTTTTCAGCCTATGGGCTGAACGCAGTCTTTCAGACCGCCTACGGCGCCTAAAATGCGCTGCATTTTGTCGAACCCTGCTAGGCTTCTCACCCTAAATCCCAGCCATAAAAAAACCTCCCGAAGGAGGTTTTTCTAATATGGCGGTGGGATAGGGATTCATACTAATTTATAAGCTATTGATATAAATGAATTTAATTAACATTTTGTGAATTTTAATTTATTTTGTACGCTTTTTTGTACACACCTAATAACTTTGCTTCTAAAAGACACCGATTTAAATAGCTTATGTTTCAAGCCTAACAAATACATTCCACTAGAATATAGTATTTAATTTGTTTACCTAATGTTTTCATTTGCTTACAAGTAGGGGGGGTAGCGATCTTGCAATGGGGGCATTCAATATATGTGGTTCCATAGCGGTTAAAGCCTTTGGTGTTATTTGGTTTGCATTCATTGTCATTAATCATGTATTAAAAAATAAATAATTCCAAAAAATGCGGGTGTGAGAAAAAAAACACCTAAAATAAAAGTAATTCTAAATAATTTAATATTACTTTTAGCAAACGATGATGCCAAGATAAGCGCAAAAGATGAAAGCCCGTGTGAGAAAAGCCCGAAAAAAGCCAATTTTAAATCTAAAAATATTTGCACAATAGATATCCCATAAATTCTGATTGCAGAGAATAAAGCTCCAAAAGCTAATATTATGAAAATCCATGCACCTAATAGAAAAGCATATGTTATCAACAAAATTGTTATATCTATTAGTCTCTTTAGAGTAATTTTATCTACTTCTTGCTGCATGAATTTCGACATTCCGCTATCGTCTCCTTAACCCAACTTCCACAGTTAGCTCCCGCAAAAAAGTATGATTCATTTAACTTTTTAGGTAACAGTTTCTTTTCTATACATTGATTAAAAGATTCTGAATCACAATTTTGCTCAGGTACATCTGAGCAAGTTGATCCATCAAGGTCACCTGAATTATCTTTAATAACACTTGTACTGGAATAAATAGCGGGACCAATACTATTGGAGTGTTTACCGCCGCATTTGCCGTTAGCGCAAAGAAAGGTATGCGGCATACCTTTGTAATGATTGCAAATAGACGCAAGTCCAAATGGATCAATAAGGTTCACCGGATTACCCTCAACATACGCATAGATATTTAACCCGCCATTTGTACCAATTGGATCGCGATTTAACCAACGCTCCATATGGGGTACGTAAAATCTATAGCCAAAGTATAGCAACCCAGATTTAAAGTTCCCTCGTTTTGTCGAGTGACCAAAAGGTTGAGTGTGATTAATAGTCCCGCTAATTAATTCACCAAATGGGGTATAGAACAGGTTATCCGTTACCTGACCCTTGG
>JAQWMF010000090.1 GCA_029246925.1 Porticoccaceae bacterium | reverse complement strand
AGCTGATTTTTAAGCTTCTTAAAATATGTTTAGGTAACCCATGATGCAAGTCACTATAGACGTGAGTATGTACCCCAATCGGGCGGACTTTATTCCTCCCATTGAGGGATTTATTGAACGTATTAATCAGTTTAATAACCTTAAAATTACCACATTCCCTACCAGTACAGTGGTTCAGGGTGAGTATGATCATGCAATGCAGGCGGTGCAAAAAACCATTGCAGACTGCTATAAGGAATTTAATATGGCAGTCTATGTGATGAAAGTAATCCCCGGATACGAGGCACTTAAATAATGTTTGAATGGCTTGGGCTAGAAACCATTGCAGTAGTCTTAGGTATTGCGTATTTACTGTTTGCCATGCGCGAGAATAGTCTTTGCTGGTATTTCGCCTTTATCAGTACCGGCATCTATATTTGGATATTTGGCGATGTTAGTCTGTATATGGAATCGGCGCTTAATGCCTACTATATGGTAATGGCGGTCTATGGTTGGTATCAGTGGCAGCGCGGTGGCAATGCATCTAAAGGCATTCAATTAAGTTGTTGGGGGTTAAAAAATCATCTAGCCACTATTGGATCGGTATTGGCTTTGTCTATGATATCGGGCTATTTGTTGTCGCAAAATACCGATGCCAGAATGCCTTATATTGATTCCTTTACCACCTGGGGCAGTGTAATAACCACTTATATGGTAGCGCGCAAGGTCATTGAGAACTGGTTGTATTGGATTGTGATAGATTCAGTTTCGATCTTTTTATATATCGACCGTGAGCTTTATCAAACAGCGGGCTTATTCGCCCTTTATTTGGTGCTGGCGGTGATTGGTTATCTGGCCTGGAGAAAAGCCTATCTCGAGCAACAACAGCTCTCTAGCTGAGCAAATTATCCTTGAATGGCGCCAGTGGCAGGCGCCATTTCAATCTAATCCTCAGATTGTTTCGCAACTTGAGGGCGGACTGACTAATACCAGTTATCTTATCGAAGCGGGCTCTGAGCGTGCGGTACTTAGACTCAATAATCTCGAAGCAGGCAAGCTAGGGCTTAATCGCCAAGCTGAAATCACTATCTTGCAAAAAATAGCCCCTACCGCTGTTGCGCCAAACTATTACTTTGCAAATTCACAGTATTTAGTGAGTGAATACATTGATGGTGAAACTACAGATGGAGATGGTATTTCACAGCCAGCGATTAGACAGCAAATTTTTCAGGCTATAAAAGCTATTCAGGCAATAAAACTCCCCAATTTAAAGCGATTTAATTATAAAAAATATTGTCAGATTTACTGTTCACAGATTTCTGGCGAGTATTTAGGTCAGTCCAGAGTTAAACAAATCCTAGATTTGGCACAAAAGATAGATAGCGCTGATTGGCAACCTGTCCTCTGTCATCATGATTTAATTCCTGAAAATATTATCCATAACCAACAGGGCATCAGCATCATTGATTGGGAATATGCGGGGTTGGGTCACCCACAATTTGATTACCTGCGTATTTTTAATGAGCAACAGAGATTAAGTCTGGGTATAGAGCCCAATCCAAACTTAGAAAGACTTCAGGCAGTGTTGGATGAGCTATGGTTTGCTGTACGTTATCCTGTAAAACAGCTGAATCTGGAGATACAGCTTAATAAAATTCTTTTAAAAGGTTAGAGCAGTGGCAGATAAATATAATCAGTTAACCCCAGAAGAGCAGCGAATTATCCAGTATAAGGGGACGGAAATGCCGTTTACCGGCGAATATAACGATCACCATAATAGTGGTACCTATTTGTGTAAACGCTGTAATACGCCTTTATATCGCTCAGACAGCAAGTTTTCATCGGGCTGTGGTTGGCCGAGCTTTGATGATGAAATTACGGGTGCGGTAAGACGTGAAGTTGATGCAGATGGTCGGCGGGTTGAGATTCTATGTGCTAACTGTGATGGCCATCTAGGGCATGTATTTGAGGGCGAACAATTTACTCCCAAGAATACCCGGCACTGTGTTAATTCGCTGTCATTACGATTTATTGCTGACGGCGCGCCCGAATAGAATGCCTACTTCAAATAATAGCCACATCGGTATAGCTAGCAACGCCTGAGAGATAACATCTGGTGGCGTGAGTAGCATGCCAACGACAAAGCAGAGTACAAAAACATAGGGTCTCTTTTTTGCTAATTTATTTGGATTTACTGTTCCTACCCAAGACAGAATAACTACGGCTATAGGGATTTGAAAGCTTAAGCCAAAGGCCATAAATAGTTTGAGAACAAAATCTAAATAGGCGCGAATATCTGGCATCACGCTGATCCCTTCAGGTGCTACGCTAGTAAAAAACATAAATACCAGTGGAAAAACCAGATAATAGGCAAATGCCATACCAGTATAAAATAAAATGACACTGGTAAAAAATAGTGGCAGGACGATTTTCTTTTCTTGTTTGTAGAGTGCCGGCGCTACAAAGGCCCATAGCTGGAAAAGAATATAGGGCATACTGATAAACATGGCCGATACTAGCGCTAATTTAAAGGGGGTTAAAAAAGGCGATGTGATATCAGTAGCAATCATGGTTGAAGCACTGGGTAAAAAGGCTCTCAGAGGCTCCGAAATATACAGATACAGTGGTTCGCTAAAAGGAAATAGAAAGGCAAATACCACAAGCACAGCAATAAAAATCTTTAAAAGACGATTGCGTAGTTCTAAGAGATGAGCCATCAATGGCTGATGAGTAGGTGCCTGTGTGTCAGTCATTGGCAGGCTCTTTTTTAGCAGGGTCTAAAGTATGCTCAAGCTGATCTTTTTGCTCGCCTAATTCACGTAAAACTTGTTCATTGTGCAGTTGATGGCGAATATCATCCATACCCACTTCATTTTCGATTTCTTGGCGTGTTTTAGCCAATACCTGCTTTAAACGACCCATCCATAGGCTAATAGTGCGAATCGCTTCTGGCAGGCGCTCAGGGCCCATTACAACCAGTGTAATTAGGGTGATAACCAGAAGTTCGAGAAAGCCGATATCAAACATAAATCGTTAGGTTGTTTATTCTGCGTTATCTTTTTTGTCTTCATCTTTAGCATCGTTTACTGAGTCTTTAAAACCCTTAACCGCGCCGCCAATATCTGAACCAATATTACGCAACTTTTTAGTGCCAAAAATAAGTGCCACAATAACCAATACAATTAATAATTCCTGCCAGCCAAATCCCATAATATTTACCCTTTATCTGTTAGCTTTTTCTTCAAGACCCGAAAGGCCAAAACGCCTTTCAAGTTCCTGTAGAACTTCATCGACGTCAATATCCAGATGCGACAGCATCACTAAGCTGTGAAACCACAGGTCAGCAGTTTCATAGACAACTTTGCTGTTATCACCTGTCTGCTCCGCATCTCGTGCCGCCAATATTGTTTCTACGGATTCTTCACCGACCTTTTCCAGAATCTTATTCAACCCTTTTTGGTGAAGACTCGCCACATAAGACTCATCCGCAGAGGATTGTTTGCGTGCTTCAAGTACTTCCGACAACTGTTTTAATACTGAATCGCTCATGAATAGATATCCTCTTGGTTTTTTAACACAGGATCAACGCTGTGCCATTCACCCTCTTTCAGAACATAATAAAAGCAAGATTCTCTCCCTGTGTGACAGGCGATACCGCCCACTTGCTCGACGCTTAATATAATAACATCGCTATCGCAGTCGAGTCGGATCTCTTTGATATGTTGAATATGGCCAGACTCTTCACCTTTGCGCCATAATTTTTGCCGTGAGCGCGACCAGTAAATTGCACGGTTTTCTTCCACTGTCAGGGTTAAAGATTCAGCATTCATCCAAGCCATCATCAGGATTTTTCCCGATTGATGGTCCTGGGCAATGGCCGGAACAAGGCCGTCGCTATTCCAAGTTATTTTGTCAAGAAAACTAGTCAAGCTAAGTCTCCACAGTAATTATTGCTGCTTAATGGCGTTATTATGGCAGTCACAGAGGTGATGTAAAGAGGTGATACAAGAAGAAGTTTCTACCGAAATAGCTAAACCAGTGTATTGAGGGCGTTTATTCTAAGATTAGAAAATAAAATTAAGATCTATTTTTGAATTTTGAGCTACCCTTTAGAATTGAAGTAAGACTTTAATTTTTCTCTTTACGAATTTTTTATTCATGTTGTTCATTTTTTTGATGATGCAAATCCTCATCAGATGATGGCTTTCCATATATAATGACAGGCAATGGAATCTCTCCTTTGACTATTCTTGCTAATTGTTGGCGCAAAACTAATAGATCATTTTCTT
>JAQWMF010000089.1 GCA_029246925.1 Porticoccaceae bacterium | reverse complement strand
GCAATGCAGTTGCTATGGATTGTCGTGCAAATTCTCGGGCGCGATGAATAGCTTCTACATAAATAGTCTCTGCTTGCTCGTGAAGTTGAGCCTCACTGGGTAACTGCAACATTAAATTGACCATGGCAGGGTCTAAGCTGTGATCGGCAAGTAAATCACCAAACACATCAATTAGCTGTTGATCCATCTCTAGTTCAGGTTCGGCTATGGCATTATCAATTAACTTATTGAGGACTAGGAGACTCAGTTTCTGCCCTGCATCCCAGCGGTTAAAGCCATCGGAATCATTGGCCATTAAATGGGCTAATTCATCACTGCTATAGTCGTAATTGAGTCTAATGGGCGCAGAAAATCCCCGTAGTAATGATGGCACGGGTGGCTGTTGAATATTTTCGAATACCAAGGTTTGACGGGGTTCATACAATGAGAAAACCATACTCTGATCACCCTGAGTGTTAAGGGGCAAATCCTGTCCGTCAGCGCCAACCAAACCAAATTTAATCGGTATCACAAAGGGTTTTTTCTGGCTTTGACCTGGCGTCGCAGGGCAACTTTGCTCAAAGGTTAAGCTATAGGTTTTAGCCGCCGCGTCATAGCTACTATGGACATCGACCACAGGTGTTCCAGATTGCTTATACCAACGACGAAATTGCTTAAGATCCATACCGCTGACCTGTTCCATAGCGCCAACAAATTCTTCGATAGTAACGGCCTGTCCATCATGGCGAGAGAAATACAGATCACTACCCTGTCTAAACTTGTCATCTCCCAATAGGCTGTGAATCATACCTACGACTTCAGCACCCTTTTCATAGACTGTCAGAGTGTAGAAATTATTAATCTCCATATAGGCATCGGGCTGAACGGGATGCGACATAGGGCCCGCATCTTCGGCAAACTGATGAGTTCGTAAATAACCCACATCTTCAATCCGTTTAACCACGGGCGAATTCATATCGGCAGAAAACTGGCTATCTCTATAAACTGTAAAGCCCTCTTTTAGGCTTAACTGAAACCAATCTCTGCAGGTCACTCGATTACCCGACCAGTTATGGAAGTATTCGTGAGCAACAATTGCTTCTACTCGCTGAAATGCGGCATCTGTGGTGGTTTTTGGATTAGCTAATACGGCGGAGGTATTAAAGATATTGAGCCCTTTATTCTCCATGGCGCCCATATTGAAATCATCCACTGCGACAATCATAAAACGATTGAGATCATATTCACGGCCATAAACTTGCTCGTCCCAGCGCATTGAGTTTTTCAAGGAGCGCATGGCGTGATCGCATTTATTAAGATCTTTTTCTTCCACATAAATCTGCAACAAAATATCTCGGTTGGTGCAGGTGGTAAAACGATCTTCAACCACACTAAGATCGCCGGCCACTAGGGCAAATAGGTAGGCCGGTTTTTTAAATGGGTCATGCCATGTCGCATAATGTCGTCCATTCTCTAATTCACCCTGCTCAACGGCATTGCCATTGGATAGCAGCACCGGAAATTGTTGTTTGTCGGCAATTAGCTTGGTGGTAAATTCTGACATCACATCGGGACGATCAAGATAAAAAGTAATATTTCTGAAGCCCTCAGCCTCACACTGGGTGCAATACAGGGTGCGGGACTTATACAGCCCCATCATAGTAGTATTTAAATGGGGCTTTATTAACACTTCAATATTGATAACTGTGTTATCGGGTAATTGGTGGATTATCAATCCATCATCAGTCCGCTGATATTGATTGCCACTTAGAACACATCCGTCAACTTCAATTAGCTGTAAATCAAGCTCAGATCCACCATGCAAGAACAACGGCGCTGCGGTCAACTGACTCTCTGGATTGCGACGAATATTTAGCGAGCTAGTGACTCGGCAAGAGTCGTCATTTAAATCAAAAACCAAACTGGTTTTATCAATAAGAAACTCAGGAACTTGGTAATCTTTTAGATAGATAGTTTGTGGTGTTGCGTCTTTCACAATGATTGCGTCCTAATTATGCGGAAAATTGCACATTATATGCCGTGAATTTTCTAATATTGATCACGCCAGTATCTAATATTAAATATTGGCCTTTAATACCCTGAAGTACCCCTTCAACTATAGGTTGTTTATCAAAGTTTAAGCTTTTTACTTTTTCAGGAAATTCCAATACGGGGAAATTAATGTCTACTACCTTTTGGTGATACAGTCGCTGTATCGCTAACAAGCCGAATTTCTGCTCTAGCGCACTCAATCCAGCTTCCGATTGGGCCATTAATGTATCCTGAATTTGCTCTAAATCAACCGCCTCTGAATTACCTTTAAGCATTTTCTGCCAGTGGGTTCTATCCGCAACATGCTCGCGCAGGCAGTCCTCGATTAATCCCGCCTGATAACGCGACTTAACGCGAAAAATGGGCATCGCTTGAGTCGCACCCTGATCAATCCAACGAGTTGGCACCTGAGAGCCTCGAGTAATACCTACCTTAACCCCAGAACTATTAGCCAAATAAACATAGTGATCGCTAAAGCAATATTCTTCGCCCCAACTTGGATCACGACAGGTTCCCTGATGAAAGTGGCATTTTTCAGGACTCATAATACAGGTGTCACACTGGGGTAATTTGGTGAAACAGGGGTAACAATAACCCTGACTAAAGCTTTTTTTGGAGCGTCGCCCACAGTGGATACAGTGAATATCGCCTAGATATTCCAAACGAATAGGTTTTCCTAGTAAGGCATTAAGCGGCTCACGATGATCATCTAGTGGCAAGAAATATTGCACCTGCTGATTGAGCTCTACCTGCATTTTTGCCAGATGACCTGACACAGAAATAGACATTAATGATCCCATTTAATAGGCTTGGGTTTATCGTCCGTTGCGCAAGCGGACTCTTTGGGCGGAACATAGCCTGTTCTCTGCGTCTCTGGCTTGCGTTGGTCATAGGCAATAATGGCCTGTATGCACAGCGAACGCTGCTCTTCCGTGATACTGCGGCCATCGGGCCACTTGCCAATCTCTACCGCCTTTTGTAGCTGTTGGTAGATATCTGGCGTAATACTATTTAAAAGCTGTTGAAGATTCATACCTACTCACTCTTCACTATTGTTAACGACGGCCAGACTTTTAAGCGCAAAAAATAGGCCTATAACAAGACCAGTGATTAAGCCACTCAAGTGAGCTGCATTAGCCACACCTACACCCAGCGCTATCTCTAAAACTCCGGTCATACAGAGAACTAACCAACCCACCATAAAGCCCATTAAACCGCTGGGTAGTGGAGAAAAGCTCTGTGGGGCAATTTCATGCTTAATCCAAAGATAGCCTAAAAGAGCATATATCACACCGGACATACCGCCAAAATAAATAGTGCCTGACCAATAGAACTGGCTCATATTAGAGGCAACACCACTCACTAAAACGAATAACAGTAAATGTACTGAGCCCTCTAAAGACTCAATTTTAGAGCCCAACATACTTAACCATAAACAGTTAAATACCAAATGCAATATGCCAAAATGCAAAAAAATAGGACTTAATAAGCGATAGTATTGACCCTGATTTGGGTCGGCAAAAAATAGTGCATTAGTTAGGGGTGGACTAATTTCTACAATCCCCGCACCAATTAACGAACCTAGCATTAATATTGCCACAACTGGGTTGCGCTTAATCGCGTAGCGCCAATTGGCAGTGTTCCAAAAATTCATAAATTTCCTATTGAATGTAGGTAATTGATTACCTTTCTTTCTTTACGCCCAAACGACTACCCCAGCCTAATTTTGAACGAGAAACTTTATAAAAATTATTATCTTTGGGGTGAATAAGCGAAATAGCATGCTGGTGTTTCTTAATTCGAATGGTATCACCCGGCTCGGTTATTAAATCATCCTGCCCATCACAGGTAACCGAAGGATGTAATTCGTTTTTTGAATTAACTCTAATCTCAATTTTAGAATCGCCATGAAGAACGATAGGACGACTACTAAGGGTATGTGGGTTTAAAGGTACACATACCATTGCGTCGAGTTCTGGACATATCAATGGCCCACCGGCTGATAGCGCATAAGCAGTAGACCCCGTAGGGGTTGCCACAATCAGACCATCTGAACGTTGGCTGTAGACAAATTCACCATCCACATAGAGTTCAAATTCCATCATTCGCACTGACATGCCAGGGTGCAGAACCACATCATTTAATGCCGTACCAGAACCAATTTCTTCGCCATTGCGCGAAATACTGGTATTCAGCATAAAGCGTTGAGTTTGCTTAAATTCACCGGCTAATACAGGCGCAACACGATCTTCAATTTCATCTGGGGTAATATCGGTCAAAAAACCAAGTCTACCTAAATTAATACCCAACAGCGGCACATCACTGGCGGCAATTTTACGACAGGCACTTAAAATACTGCCATCGCCACCAACAACAATCACTAAATCAATAGCCTTTAAAAACTCAGCGATACATAGTGAATTTTTTACGGACCAATCAACTAGCTGTGCGGTCTGTTGCTCATAGACAACTTCTCGCCCCTGCGCTTGCAGAAACGAATCCAGCTTTTGGATAGATTGCTTAACCTCATGCGCATCTATACTGCTAAGTAATCCAATTCGTTGAAAATAAGGCATATTTTTTGAGCACCGATAATAAACCACTGATTATACAGATTAGCACCCTATTGATGCATAATCCTTAAATAAAATTTATTACAGGATAGTAACAAGCCAGAGGATTATTTTAAAAGAAAAACCAATGCTTTCTGAGAGGATCTAATTCACGACCAAGTGTTTAATAACTGAGAATTTTCCCTTTTTTTAAACACTAAAGGGCAGTAATACGAGATTTACGATAATTAAACAGCGTAATTAATAATAGTATTACAAACAGTGAAATATCAGCGCGCTGCCCCCTAACAATGGTGCAACCTCCCCTTCTTTTATATTTCACCAATAGTCTCTTAGATTCTATTGTTGCACGACCAAAATCATTGCTCAAAACAGCCACAATCGAGCCATTGCTGAGCCACGCGCTCGATGTAACATCTGCCGTATAGAGACCCTGCCCCTGTTCGGTAAAACTGCTAATCGTTACACCCAAGCATTGATCACAAATAGCGACTATTTTTACCCCCTCCAATAAAGTGCCGTCTATATCTACTGCTGTGACTGTAATAACCGTTTTATTATCCTTGGCAGTAAGAACCGTATGATTTAACTCGATTTTACTGTTTGTGGCTGATGGAGCAGCACCCTGCTTAGTATAGATTGCTATACCACCAGGGTCTGTCACTATACCGTTGGCAATACCATCCACATCATTAGGGCCACCATCTTCTATATAGAGCTGCATGCAGGTATGACCCGCTTGTAAATCGTTAACAAAAAGGCTACTGCCAGGCTCTGGGCATGCACCCTCAATTGCAACAGCACTGAATAACGAATTATTGGCATTTTCAACAAAATTTTGCCAGCCAATTTGAGGCCCCATATATTTTCTAAACACCTGCCCCTCTACAAATGGAGCCTCGAGAGGAAGAACTAAATAATAGGAGCTACCAGGAATTTCACCGGACACCACAAAATCATACAAACCATAGGGGTAGCTGTAATCTCTATCTATGATATCCAAAGAATTATTTAGCTTAGTAATAACATTAACAACCTGCTCCTTAGATACCATAACCGAATTTTTAGCGCTGGAAAAAGCCATTTCACCCAAGATTATTTGTGTACCCACTGGTGCTTGTAAAACAACCGATGAATCCTCACCCACAGGGGCCAAATTAGGTTCAACAATATTATCCATATAGTCAACGATGCCATCATTGTCAGAATCATCATAACCCTCATCAGCATCCGAGACCCCATCACCATCGCTATCCAGATCAGACGACAGCACAGGTGCAGCCTCCATCAGGCGAAAATCAGTTTTCACCTCTGTGGTGGAAACAACCTCGGCACTATCCGTCGCCTTAGCTGCAATCGAGAAGATACCTGATTTTAATTCGCTAGGGTCAATGACCAAAATCTTCTTATGATCCTGTGTTGTCTCAGATACCACAGCTGCAGCCTGTTGCGACTCAAGCTGCCAATCAAAACTATGAGTGTCCTCAGGATTGGGATCAGAAACCTCGGCAGTGATAGTAACCTCACCCCTATCCGCGGCAATAACACGACCCAGATTATCCCCCTGCTCAACGACGACTGAAATCTGTGGCGGTAGATTGCCATCTATAATAGAAATTGTTCTGCGAGTTACCGATCCCAGTACCGCATTAGTCGGCTGAAAAATCTCTACATCAATAGTTTCATCATTTTCTAGATCTTCATCCACTTTAATTTCAATACTAAAACTAGCCTCTCTACCCTGTTCAATAGCAATAACACCGATAGTTCCCTCAATTTGATAATCCACAGTATTTTCTGCTGAGCCAGATATCTCATAAGGAATACGTACGGGGTAATCCGCCGCATCACCACTCAATATCGCGCTAACATCAACCCTTCCCCCCTCAGCAATTAATGAAGAAGGGGTAAGATTTACCAATGGCAAAATTTTAATCACCTGCACTGCTTTTGATTGATTTCCCAAAGCATCAGTAGCAGACCATATAATCTCATGCCGACCAGCACTAAATGGCCCAGTAAAACTCGCCACAGGCTGTAATACTGTTTGAGATCCATCAATTGCAGTAGCCACCCCAATATCAACCGCCGTCATACGGCCTGTTGAAACCACCTCAATATCATCTGGAATAACCAGCTGAGGCAATCCAGGATTTGGATTAACTCGAGGATTAGTGCCCGCTAAAAACTCATCAATATTAGTGACGCCATCCCCATCAGAATCCGTTGTTCTATCCAATGAGTTATTTACATCAAAACCATACTGATTCTCAAAGGCATCAGGCATGCCGTCATTGTCAACATCTAATGAATAATTGGCGTTAAATCTAAAGGCATCATCGGCAGAAACAACACCATCATTATCTTCATCCTGATCACAGGCATCACCCAGCGAATCAGAATCGAAGTCCGCTTGACTGACATTGGCTACACTGGGACAGTTATCTGTATTATTGCCAACCATATCATTATCCCCATCCAATGTTTCACTGGCATCCAGAGGGAAACTATCAATAATATCTTCCACGCCATCGACATCTGTATCTGTGGTTAATAAAGCGATTATTTTATCGATAGAATCAATAGCTGATGCATCTAAAGTGGCAATGGCGATATTTATCTGTTCGATATTACCAAAAACAACATTGGTAAGCCCTATATTGGCATAATCAACCAATGTTGGTGCCGGATGATTGATACTGTCAGCGCTGTAGCCTTGAATAATATGACTAGCCACAACCCTATCGACCAATAATTGAATAACTGCCACCTGATCTAGCTGTTCACTGGTTTCAGCAATAATCAGACGTATATCTGATAAATTATCATCTGTAACCGCCTCCACACCCAGAATTTCAAGCTGGCTTTTACTGAGGGTATTCGCTGCGTTTTCAGCCTGATCATTTAACGCCAAAACCGCATCAGTTATAGTCTGAAGTTTAGAAATACTGTCAACATCAACACCATCACCCAACTCAATCACATCACTTAATAAACCCAAGATAATACTATTCTGAGTTATCCCTATAACCCCGATATTACTGTAGTCTTCAACAGTTGGCGGAATGGCTCCAGGTAAGTCATTTTCAGTAAAATCAAGAATAACATTGTAGCTATTCACTAATTTCTGAACCTGAATTTGAGTACTTACACCCACTGTATCAAGGGCATTATTAATAGAATTAAGATTGGTTTCGGAAACATCCGTTATACCGGCAGCCTCATAGTAGGCAGAGGTATTATTTTCAATATCTGCAGCTAACTGACTCAATGCTGATTCTAGTATTTGGGTCGTTGTATTATTACTTGGAACAAACTCTTGCATACCCTGAGCATCCGTATAACTAGCCACAACGGTAATGGTCTTATTAACATCAGCCTGCGTTAGTAGATAAGTGCCCTGATTAGCCCCGGCAATATTCACACCATCTGCCCGCCACCGGTAAGTAATAGTGCCCAAACCATCCACATCAGATAGATTATTACTCGCGGTTAATATTTGATTATTGCCTACTATGCCGCTGATAGTAACCTCACCCTCCGGTGCATCGTTAATATTGGCCACTGTAGCGGTTGGTTCACTGTCTACAGATTCCTCTGCACCCTGATTATCGGTATAGCTAGCAATAACAATCACTGTCTTATCAACCTCAGTCTGCGTAAGTAGATAAGTAGATTGATCAGCGCCATCAATATCCTCACCATTGGCCTGCCACTGATAGCTAATAGCAGCCAGACCATCAGCATCCGTTAGTGTATTGCTAGCAGTTAAGGTCTGCCCCTGTGTCGCCATACCGCTAATGGTGACAGCACCTACTGGCGCATCGTTGGTATTGGTTACTGTGAGAGTAAAGGCATCTAAATCTACACTGTCTATACCATCTGTAACACTAATCACAATGCCGTCATAAGCACCCACATGACTGTTATTTGGTGTACCTGTCAGACCACCAGTTTCCACATCAAAGATAGACCAGATTGGATCATTCACAATGCTAAAAGTCAGATTATCATTATCATCATCCAAGGATGAAGGCTGAAAGTTATAGGGTGCATCCTCTGCCACTACGGTTATTGGTAAACCGCTAAGGACAGGCGCATCATTGGTATTGATTACTGTGAGAGTGAATGATTGGTAAATATCTACAGTGCCATCATTCACTTTAATCACTACAGCATGATCGCCCACATTAGCATTGGTTGGCGTGCCAAATAGTTTATTAGTAGGTTGATCAAAGCTAAGCCAGCCCGGTTCCTCTGTTGCACTAATACTGAGGTTATCTGTTACGTCATCATCATCGACAGTGACTGAATAGCTGTACAACTCGTCTTCATTAGTGCGGGTAATCTTTTCGCTGGTAAACCGTGGCTCATCATTGGTATTGGTTACTGTGAGAGTAAAGGCATCTAAATCTACACTGTCTATACCATCTGTAACACTAATCACGATGTCCTCGTAGCTGCCCACAGCGCTATTATCTGGGGTACCTGTTAAGGCACCCGTACTTGATACAAAGTTCGCCCAGGTCGGTTTCTTGTCGTTGATAATAAAAGTATGCGCATAACCAATATCAACATCAGTGGCTGTCGGGGTAAAGCTATAAGCCGTATCCTCCGCTACTGTCGTATCTGGTGTCCCACTAATAATCGGTGCGTCGTTGGTATTGGTCACTTCAATAGCAAAGCTCGCCAAGGACATTGACTCAGTACCATCGCTAACACTAATCACGATGTCCTCGTAGCTGCCCACAGCGCTATTATCTGGGGTACCTGTTAAGGCACCCGTACTTGGTACAAAGTTCGCCCAGGGCGGTTTCTTGTCGTTGATACCAAAAGTATGCTGATAACCAATATCAACATCAGTGGCTATCGGGGTAAAGCTATAAGCCGTATCCTCCGCTACTGTCGTATCTGGTGTCCCACTAATAATCGGCGCATCATTCACAGGGTTAATAGCGATAGAAACCGTTGCAGGAACCTCACTATCCAACTCGCCATCATTGGCTTTAAAGGTAAAACTATCAATAAGAGCACTGTCCGAAGTACTGGTGTAGGTCAAAGTACCTACGATAGTGTACGGTAATGATCCAGGCTGAATGACTCTAGCATTGTCTTTCAACACCCCATTTTCAGGCAATTTTGTGATTTTAAAGACCGTAGGAACAGCACCATCAAGATTGGTGCCTGTTAGTGTAATCCCACCTGTTTCCGTCTGTTCTATCGCAGTCATCGATAGCTCCGTAGCTACCGGTGGGATATTTATAACCCAATCACCATTATTGCCACTACCAACAACAGGAGCAGCAATCGAGGAGCTATCGATATTCATTGGCATATCAATATTCTCGATAAAGGTAGAATCATCAACATCGAGAAACCAAGCCTCAACATACGCCGCACTGGATGCATTAAGCGTATGAGATACGCCATTAGTTGTAGATCTAATTTTTAAGCGATCATCAACGGTGGCACCATTCAAAATAAGCTGAGAACTAATCGTCTGGGTTGTTCCTGATTCAATCTGGATTTCACTGCCGCTAAACTCCTGCCCACTAGCAGCATCTTTTTTATTAACCACCAGATGGTGGAACTGATTATTTCCCTTTATTACTGAAATACCAGAGCCTGTAAAAAACACCTTAGTATTGCCATGAATAAAACTACCATTAGCCGAATTATTCCAGTCACCATTCAGTCTAATCTCAGTATTACTAGCACCCTGTAAAGTGCCATCATTCTCAATAATTAAATCGCCGCTGATAATAAGAATCTCAGAATTAGCAGAATTTAACGTTAAGGTTTCACCATTTTTGACCACCAAATCTGCATTAACACCCACAGTCACGAGCATTAGCAACAGCATAATTGCCAATTTCAATCGGAAAGCATAACGTCTTATCATGGATCTTCCTTCCTTGGAATATCTTAACTTTTAACTACATTTGACGCGCAAAGGCCTGTTCACAATCACTAAGCAACGTTAATTTATGTATTTATTCAAAAGTTTCTTATCAAATAAACTAACCATAGGTAGAAAAAAATAGTTATATATACTATTCATAATAGAATAGTTATATAGGCAAAGCAAAATTAGGCAGCAAATAATTGGTATAAAAATACAGATTAAAATAGGAGGAATATTGATCTATACAAAAGGCAAAGAAATACCGACAGACTTATATCGATATTTTTACAGGGATCCAATCTTTTACTGGTTGCTGCTTGTACCGGTACCAATCTGGATTTTAATGTTTTTTCACACCCAGTCTTTTTCAAAAATGGATATTGATAATCCGTTGTTAATTATCTTATTCTATCCCCTATTAGAAGAAACTATTTTTAGAGGAATATTACAACCTTGGTTGGCGCGCAGATTCACTCACACCCGACTAAATATATCCCTAGCCAATCTTATTACCAGTAGTATTTTCGCCGCAACACACCTATTTCAGCAGCCTATACTGTTAGCCCTGGCAACATTTTTTCCCTCGCTAATCTTTGGCTACAGTCAAGAGCGCTATAGACGATTGATGCCCCCCATCATACTGCATATAACCTACAATGGAGGGTACTTTTTATTAGGAGTTGAAGCTTTTAGGAATCCAATACCGTTCTAATTGACTGAGTAAGATACTCAATATTAGTAGAATTGATACCGGCCAAATTCACCCGCGTTGAGCCGACAATATAAATCGCAAATTCATCACGTAATCGATTTAACTGATCAGAGGTAATTCCCAAGAAAGAGAACATACCCTGTTGCTGCTTAATATGACTAAAGTCCATTCCAGCACTGTTTTCATTAATGCCATCAGTCAAAAGAGTACGCATTGACTTAATACGCAATCTAACTTCTTCCAATTCCGTCTGCCAATTGGCTCGCAACTGATCATCACCCAGAATAAGTGATACCAATAACGCACCATGGGCCGGCGGCATAGAATAGATTTGACGAGCAATCGACATAGACTGTGCAGAAACTATTTTAGCCTGCTCAGCAGATTCAGCGACCAAGGTGATAGAGCCAGTTCGTTCACGGTACAGACCAAAGTTCTTCGAACAGGATGAGGCAACCAAAAGCTCAGGTAAACGATCTGCCATCATACGCAAACCATAGGCATCAGCATCAAGTCCCTGACCCAAACCCTGATAGGCAATATCAATAAACGGTATAAACCCTCTTTCAAGCGCTATATCGGCAATTTGATCCCAGTGTTCAGGCTGTAAATCAGCACCTGTAGGGTTATGACAGCAACCGTGCAATAACACCACATCACCCGCTGGCACAAGATTCAAAGTCTCCATCATGGCATCAATATTAATGCTATGAGTGCTTTTATCATAATAAGGATATTCTTCAATCTCAAAACCCGCACTACCCATTAGCGGGATATGGTTCGGCCAAGTGGGCACACCCACCCATAGTTTGGCATCGGGGCGAGCGCGCTGAACAACTTCAGCACCCACGCGTAACGAACCAGAGCCACCCGGTGCCTGAAGTGTCACCAAACGATCTGAGTTTAAAATACTGTGGTCAGCGCCAAATAAAAGCGCCATCATTAGCTGATTGTAGCCAGCATCACCAGCAATACCCTGATAGGCCTTAGTATTTTCAACTTCCATCAACTTAGCTTCAGCTAATTTCACTGACTTCATAACGGGGGTTCGACCACTGTCGTCTTGGTATACGCCCACACCCAAGTCAATTTTGTGATCTCTACTATCGGCTCTAAAAGCAGCCATTAATCCTAAAATAGGGTCAACTGCAACAGGCTTTAAACTCTCAAACATTTCGGTAGCTCCTAACTACGGCCATTTATGCCGACATTTTACTACGGATTGATGCGCTTGTTCAGGAAATTTCACCAATAAATTGCAAAACCATCTGGTTAAATAATTCTGGCTTTTCTGCATGCAACCAGTGACCAACAGCATCAACCGTTTGCACCGAAGATTTGGGAAATATAGATTGAATAATTGGCAACTGTTGCTGGTCAATATAATCGGAATTTTCACCCTTCAAAAATAGGCAGGGACCCGTGAAAATTTCACCTTGGGGAGCAGCCGATAAATGGCTTTCATAGTTTGCTTTAATGGCATTAATATTGATTTTAAGTTCAAAATTTCCCGCTGAATTTCGACTCAAGTTTTTCAATAAGAATGCACGCACAGAAGGCTCAACACCCTGCTCAGATAAAAAGGAATCGGCCATCTTTCTATCTTTAATATCTACTTTAGATAAATCATATAA
Organism: Porticoccaceae bacterium; assembly: GCA_029246925.1. Classification (GTDB taxonomy): domain Bacteria; phylum Pseudomonadota; class Gammaproteobacteria; order Pseudomonadales; family Porticoccaceae; genus HTCC2207. The sequence goes on along the minus strand of JAQWMF010000089.1, from coordinate 209 downwards.
ATTATTGATAATATTTGTATTATTATCTTGATATTTAACAGGGGCTATATCAACAACCACCAAACCTTTAACCCTACCATCATCGCTCATCGCCAACTGCATGGCCACCTTACCACCCAGTGAATGACCCACAAAATACGCGCTAGCAATCGATAGATGATCCATTAACTCAACAATATCTTGGGCCATAGATAACAGACTCATTTCAG
>JAQWMF010000088.1 GCA_029246925.1 Porticoccaceae bacterium | reverse complement strand
ACGGTCAAATCTCCATCTAAAGAGAGAGTTGCTTTACGGTTGGTCATGCATGATCCTCGAGAAATACTGGTGATGTGAGTGGCTTGAGCCGAGCCGTAAACTATAAATGCTTAGATAAAATTGTCAACTTTCCTGAAGAATTTTATCCTAAATATTTCGCTATAGAGAGCAAATTTAAGGCGGTTGTCTAATAATTTTATTATTCAATTGTTATTATTGCTTCCTTTAAAGGGTTCAGATTGAATTAGTAGAATGAACTATCTATAATGCCCCGCCGTAAAGAGAGAGCGATCTGTGTTAGGGGTTGTTCGAAGTTTTTAGCTCTATTCAGTCGTCAATTTTGTCCGTTTAGAGTTCTTATTAAAGAGTAAGCCCACTGTGAAGACAAAAAGACCCGTTAATTTGGATATTGGCTCAATAAAGCTGCCAATAACCTCATACGTTTCCATTTTGCACCGCGTTTCAGGTGTTGTTTTATTTTTTGCTGTTGCTTTATTGCTTTGCGTCTTTGATGCAAGTTTAGAATCAGAGCAGAGCTTTCAGTCACTTAAAGAATGTTTTTCTAGCCCTCTTGCGCAGTTTGTTATCTGGGCTGTACTTGCCGCATTGGCTTATCATTTAATCGCTGGTGTCAGGCACCTCATTATGGACTGTGGCGTGGGCGAGGATAGCTTTGAGTCCGGACGTCGCAGTGCATGGCTGGTAGTCGCTGTGGTGGTTATTGTTATTGCTTCTATTTCAGGGTGGGTGTTCTTATGGTGAAATCAGTGACTAATTTAGGTCGCAGTGGCCTATCTAATTGGCTTCTTCAGCGGGTTTCTGCGCTGGTAATGACTGCCTATCTAATTTTTATGGTGGGTTACTTTATAGTTAACCCCAGTCCAAGCTTTGAGCAGTGGGTAAGCTTACACAGCTCCCTAGCAATGCGTATTTTTAGCCTGCTAACCATTCTATCTATTGCTGCCCATGCATGGATTGGTTTGTGGTGTGTGCTAACTGACTATATAACAGTGCGTTTGATTGGGTCGAAGGCCACCCCAATCCGTATGTTTTTGCAACTAGCTATGATTGCGTTGATTCTATTTTATGTGATTTGGGCTATAGATATCCTCTGGGGAATTTAATTAGATGGAAAATATGAGAACATTGAGCTTTGACGCGGTTATCGTTGGCGGCGGCGGCTCGGGGATGAGAGCAGCACTTCAGCTGGCTCAATCTGGATACAAAACTGCAGTTATTACTAAAGTTTTTCCCACTAGATCACATACTGTTTCCGCTCAGGGCGGTATCACCTGTGCCATTGCCAGCGATGATCCAAATGATCAATGGCAGTGGCATATGTATGACACCATCAAAGGGTCGGATTATATTGGCGATCAAGAAGCTATTGAGTACATGTGCAAAACCGGCCCAGAGGCAGTGTTTGAATTAGAGCATATGGGGCTTCCTTTCTCACGTAACGACAATGGCCGTATCTACCAGCGTCCGTTTGGCGGACAGTCCAAGGACTTTGGAAAAGGTGGTCAGGCGGCAAGAACCTGTGCCGCAGCCGATAGAACGGGACATGCTCTTTTGCATACCCTCTATCAGGGAAACCTGAAAAACAAAACAGTATTTCTCAATGAATGGTTTGCCGTTGATTTGGTAAAAAATGCCGATAATGCCGTGGTGGGTGTAATTGCGATTAATATCGAAACGGGCGAAACCGTTTATGTGAAATCAAAGGCAACTGTATTTGCTACGGGCGGTGCTGGCCGTATCTATGCCTCAACCACTAATGCGCATATCTGTACCGGCGATGGTATTGGTATGGCACTGCGTGCTGGCTTCCCAGTACAGGATATGGAAATGTGGCAGTTCCATCCTACTGGTATTCATGGTGCCGGCACATTGGTTACTGAGGGCTGTCGCGGTGAGGGTGGCTATCTAATCAATAAAGATGGTGAACGCTTTATGGAGCGTTATGCGCCCAACGCTAAGGATTTAGCAGGTCGCGATGTGGTTGCCCGATCAATGGTTCAAGAAATTCTTGCAGGACGTGGCTGTGGTGAAAATGGCGACCATGTTTTCCTGAAGTTAGATCATTTGGGGGAAGAAACCCTAAATGCAAAATTGCCGGGTATTCTTGAATTATCTAGAACCTTTGCCCATGCTGACCCTGTGGTTGAGCCTATCCCAGTTGTTCCTACCTGTCACTATATGATGGGCGGTATACCGACCAATGTCGACGGTCAGGCGCTCACTATTGATGCTCAGGGTAATGAGCAGGTAGTAGAAGGTTTTTATGCCTGTGGTGAAGCGGCCTGTGTGTCTGTGCATGGCGCTAACCGATTGGGCGGTAATTCATTGCTTGATTTAGTGGTCTTTGGTCGTGCCTCTGGTTTATTTATCGAAAAGCAGCTTCGAGAGGGTATAGAGCTTAAGGATGCCACCGAAGATGATATTCAACGAGCAATGTCCGTTCTCAACCGTATCAATCAGTCGCAAGAGGGTGAAAATGCCTCTGTGCTCAGAGCTGAGTTACAAACTATTATGCAAAACCACTTTGGTGTATTTCGAAGTGGTGACTTTATGAAAGAGGGCATTGAAAAGCTTAAAGCTCTGCGTCCGCGTATCGAAAATGTCCAGCTAACTGATACTAGTCATGCATTTAATACCGCCAGAATCGAGGCGCTTGAGCTACAAAATCTTCTTGAAGTAGCTGAGGCAACCGCTGTGGCGGCTGAGTGGCGAACGGAAAGTCGTGGTGCTCATGCGCGCGAAGACTTCCAAGAGCGAGATGACGAAAACTGGCTCTGTCATTCGGTTTATTTCCCGCATGACCAGTCTGTTGCCAAGCGAGATGTGAATTTTACCCCCAAAACCCGTGAGGCCTTTGAGCCTAAAGTTCGGTCCTACTAGGAGAGG
>JAQWMF010000087.1 GCA_029246925.1 Porticoccaceae bacterium | reverse complement strand
CAATAACATACCAATCGCCCATAAAACGCTCAATATCAACGTAATCGACGGTTTTAAGTGGCTTAGCACTTTGACAGGCAACTGTAAAAGCAAGCACAGTTAACAAGGTTATTTTTTTTAACCACACAGGGCAACTCCTATATCGTCTTATTTACTGTCTAATGTAATGCAATAGACCGCCAACTTCCAATTTTGACTTTAGCGACAACCCTTCTCCATTGGCTGAGTATTCAAGACTTATATCGGCATCAGAGCTATGTATCAACATTGATCTATGATTATTAGTACGTTTGATATTTACATTAACCAACTTGCCATTTTCAGTATTTAATAATTGATTACCCACAAGCTTTGAATGATCCCAATAGGCAAAGCTTTTAACACAGCCGGAAACCACCTCAGTTTTATCGTTACTATCAATGGATAGTCCCGATGCATCAGAACTGGCTATGATTTTAATGGTTTTACCGCGCTTTAAGGTCTGTGACTGCAAACTCACAAGACAACCGTCCTGCCATTGTTCTTGTGATTCATGGGTGTATTTAAATGGCAGTAGGCCCCAAAATTTACCCTCTAATTGCATATCAGATTTAACTAAAACTTCTTTGCCTTGGCGTTTAAGATTGAAAATATGCGTTCCAACCGGTTTTTTATCCAAAAGCACATTGAATGATATTTCTTCAATACCTGTCTCAATCTCTGGTTGTGCAAAGGCTGTTGATTTTAGGCCAACAAGTAATAATAACGTTATCAAAAATAACCGTATCATTAGCTATCTATAACTTTTCTAAGCGGCTTCCACGGGAAAAAGGTATTAGTAGAATCAATATAAGCTTGGTAATCAGGCCTGCGATCAGTTATGCCCTGTTCCATATTCCCCACGCCTGAGAACTTAAGCAGAAGATAGGTCATTATCATCGGTGCTAACAATATCCACGCAGATCCTGTGGGAATGGCATAGATAAACCACCCCCACCAAATACAGCATTCACCAAAATAATTAGGGTGGCGGCAATAGCGCCAAAGCCCTGTAGATAGGGTAGAACTCTCTTTAACCACTCGGGAATTAAAACTATGCAGTTGATGATCGGCAATAGACTCATAGAGAAAACCAAACAACCATATTGCCACACCCACAGAATGCCATAGTGTCCATACCACTGACGTAGATAGATCCACACTAGACGTAAAGATAGGAACAAATAAAGTGCTTAAAACCCAAGCCACTAGGGCCTGAAATATAAAGATCAAATACAGGCTTTTAAAACCAAAATTTGGCGAGTTGCGCTCACGAATTACCTGATAGCGCCTATCTTCTGGCTTGTTTCTACCACGTTTAACTAAAAACCAGGTCAGGCGCACAGCCCAGATCGCGACCATCAATAACATACCTAGGCTAACTGGATTATTAATGCCCGACAGAAAAGCGTAGGTGCTAACAGCAAGCAGGGTTAAAAGCGACCAGATATAGTCAACAATACTAACATCTTCAATAATTAAGCTTACAAACCAGGTTGCTACCGCCAAAAGCAAAAGCATTTTCAGGCTTGCCAGCATAAAACTGGTATCTAGAGTAAAAAGAATATCCATCTTACAATTCCATAATATTGTTACGTTGTTTAAATCGTTCTGCTAGCCACAGTAAAAGTGGCATTAGCGCGGACCAACCTAAGGCTAGCGCGGCTAGTGCCATGGGGCGATCGACAAACACCACCGCACCAAGGTTTTCTCCTGCAATAAACGCCAAAGGGCCAAATATTGCACCCAGTATTAGGGCTAAAAAATAGCGATCTTTTAGCCAAGCCATAGAGTGATTGATGGTAGTAGCAAACAATGCCCACATAGCCAACAACCAAACAGGCGCAAAAAAAGCATTATTATCAGATGAGGAATAACTCAGCCAATTAGAGGCTAGCAACAGTGACTCCCAAATCATGCCAATAAACACAGCTGAGACAATCAGGCAGAGCTCTAAATAAATATTGTTATCACGCAATAGATGCAGAATAACGATTACTGATGCAACAGCCACTGCTACTAGCGGATATCCCTGAGCTGCACCCACAACACAGGCAAACCAGCCAATTTGAAAGCCAATAAAGTTTTTTATAAGCCCCATAGTATTCTCTTAGCATTTTTAATGATTACGCTTACTTTAGGGAAAAGGTTTGTTTAATGGTGTATTGAATTACTCATAAGAGAGGCGATGAAAACATGGCAGACAAAAAAAGGCCCCTGAGCGGATAACCGCAAAGGGGCCAGTTCTTACTTATTGAAAACATACATTACACTTTGTTACTAACTTCCTTGCTTTTAAGGAGCTTGCCTAATTCCAGTTCTTGGGAGAATACTGGACCCTTTAGACACTCCTGTAACTTAAAACGGTAGCGAATAAGAAGCTACAACGATTGCATCATTATCTTCTGGCTTGCTTACAGTCAATGATAGTGAATCATTTACTGCATAGCTTACGTCGAAGTGAGTAGACGTTTCGTTATCACCATAAGCGAAAGAGTAAGCACCTGCTTCATAACCCACTAGTGTGTACTGATAGTCGCTACCTTTACCGTCAAAGACAGTTACGCTTGCAGGACCATAGCTAAGGCCATAGATATATTCAGCAGCATCATCAAAACCAACACCAGTTGATGGGTAGTTATATGATGCATAACCGATGCTATATCCAACTTCACCTACAGAACCGCCGTAGCTAGCATAGATATCATACTCTGTGCCACCATTCTCAGTTGCACTATTAGAAGTATCACCAGAAGAAACCCAAAGGCCATAAGAGATAGCGCCATTGCTTCCGCTTAGATCAACAGCAAGAGCAGCATCACCGTTACCTAGCTCAGTACCACGCCATAGGTATGAAGTAGCTAGAGATGCAGAAGCGTCTAAAGCTAGTGCAGTTGGAGCAGCAGCTAGACCTAAAGTAGTAATTGTTGCAGCAGCAATTAAAGTTTTATTTAAAGTTTTCATAGTATGTTTTAACCTCAAAGTTAAATTTTTGTTGTTTTTGATAAAACTAGCCCCTAGTAGGCAAGTAAATCAATGCGACACACTTTATCCGAAAATAAAGGCGTATCCGCATATTATGCCAACAAAATTGATATTACAAGTGAATGGCCTATGCCTAATTACGTCAAATAACGTATCTCAACCCCAATATATAGTGGTTTTAGGCGAATTGGTTGAGATATTTAAGGGAAACAGCCGCTGCCGTAGTTCTGTTTTCAACCCCTAATTTACGGAAAATTTGCTCTAAATGCTTGTTCACCGTACGCGGGCTAAAATCTAAAATCATGGCAATTTCTTGGTTGGTTTTACCCCGTGAAATCCAGATAAGCACCTCAGATTCTCTAGGAGTTAACTCGAATTTTTCGCGCAGCAAATCCTCTTCTTTAGGCTTATTGGCTAGCTCAATAAGCAATAACCACTCTTCAGGCTGTTGATTGTCCATTGCCTTTATCAAAAGCGGCTGGGAAAGGTCATCTAAGCCCAGAGGGTTTTTAGCGCCCGCTGCTAACCATGGTGCCAAATAGGATGGCAAGGTATTGGAAATCCAGTGTTGATCGGCACCAAAATCTGCTAGTAGGCTATGGGTATTTGGCGTTGACCAGAGAATATTACCCTCTGGATCGACTGCTAGAGAATGCTGCCCCAGCGTGTCCAGCGCCTGCCTTGCGCCTGCAGCAATACGGGAATTAACCAGATGGGCGCGAACTCGGGCAATCAGCGCATTGATATCGATTGGCTTGGTCACATAGTCAATACCGCCAGCCTCGAAGCCTCTAACCATATCTTCACTGGCGCTAAGCCCTGTCATAAATACCACCGGAATATGGGCAATCACAGTATCAGCTTTAATTTTTTGACAGGCTTCAAAGCCATCCATACCCGGCATCATGGCATCCATAAGAATTAAATCTGGCCTTATACGCCGGGCTATAGTGAGTGCTTGCTCACCAGATAACGCCACCAGCGCCGTCATCTGCGCCTCAGAAAGTGCTGCATTGAGCATACTTATAGCATCTGGATCGTCGTCGACAATCAGTACTACACCATTATGTTTTCGGTTCGTTTTCATCGTTTAGGCTCATCAGTTGAGTACGAATTTGCGCTATATCAAATCTTTCTAGGCATCGAGATAGACTGTCGCAAACTACTGGATTAATGGATCTTTGCTGTTTTGCCGCCGCAAGGGTATTTTTAAAACCCTCTAGGTAACCAATCTCTATTAAGGACAGCAGTTCATTCACAATAATAGGATCTGTTTTGATAAAAGGTTTATCAGTGCTCATTTCAACTAAGCTTTCAACTTCATTAGCAGTCTGTAATTCAATATTCAAATGGAAAGCCAATGCCTGTAATAGGGTTTGTGTATAAATTGGTTTGACCAGATAATCATTGTGAAGCGGCGCCTCAGCATCCTGAGTAAGACCCTCTGCGGCCTCAGCAGAGATCATCACAATCGGCACTTTAATCTCTTTTTCTCGCAATTTTTTAGCTAACTGCCAACCGGTCATTCCTGGCATCGAAATATCAAGGATAAATAAAGATGGAATAGATTCTTCAAGCAAGCTTAAACAGGATGCACCATCGGCTGCAGTAATCACATTAAAGCCAAGAGGCGTCAGTGTATCAACCAATAGGCGTCTTTGATTAATATCATCATCAACCACCATCAAGCTTATGCTGTCGCCATGATAGCCCACTATTTTCTCAGTAATAACCGGCTGATGATCCACCTCTCGAGCGCTTGGCAACATCAACGATAGCTTAAATGTTGAACCGACGCCAAATTCACTTTCAATCCTGAGATCACCTCCCATGCAATGTATAAGCGCCTGCGTAATTGCCAAACCTAAACCACTACCACTGGTTTGGTAGTTAGCGTTAGCAATACGCACAAATGGCTCGGTAATGGTGGCTATATCCGCCTCTTTGATGCCAACACCGGTATCTTTGACGCTTATAAATGCGACCTGATTGCGGTATTTAAGATCAATAGTCACTGCACCCTGCTGGGTAAATTTTATCGCATTTGAGATGAGATTAATCATCGCTTGACGAAGACGCTTATTATCGGCAATCACATGTTCTGGCAGTCTTTTTTGATAGCTGAAGTTCAGCTCTATATTTTTCGCCTTAGCCTGAATTTGAAACATAAAGATTAGCTGCTCCATCATGCTCACCAAATTGACTTCATTTCTATGTAAATCCAATCGACCTGCCTCAATCTTTGACATATCAACCAGACCCTCAATTAAGTCGGCTAAATGCTCACTGCTACTGCGCATGACTTTGATTGAATCACGCCGTGCTTTGGGAATATCATCAGCGCCCTCTAAAAGCTGAGCATAACCCATCAATGAGTTAAGAGGGGTTCTCAACTCATGGCTAATTCGCTCAAGATAAAGGCTTTTGGCAATACTAGCGGCTTCTGCATTCTCTCGAGTCTGTTGAAGCTCCAAATTAGTTTGCTGATGAGCCTCAATCTCTCGAATTAACAATCCAGATTGACGCTTCGCCTCTCCTTGAGCCAAACGATATTTTTTCACGCTATGAAAAAATAACCAGATACCCACTAACAGCACCGTGATGGCGAGCACCGAAATACCCCAAGAAAAACCATGAACAACATCAACCTGATGGGGGTAAGATGATATAGCCTTGGGAATAAATATCACAGCGGCAAAGATTGCAATAATGACCATAAACAAAAAAGAAAATCTAAAACTACGCGACGTAATATCCCGCAATTTTATCTGTGTAAATACACATTTAACATTGCATTCGGTATTTGAAGGCTGGTCATTTTTACATTTTTTTAAAATAATAGGCATGCTATTAACTAAGCAATATATGTGCCAATAATTTAATTGGGTCGCTTAGATGTAAGCTATTTAGTCAATTGAATCCAGATCAAATTACATTATTAAACGTATTAATTAACAATCTGTTTAGTCTATTTCTCGCTACTAAACCGCCAAATGTTTTGCGATCAGATCATCTGATAACTCAGGCATTGCACCTGAAGCCACCACGCGCCCTTTTTCCATTAATCGGAATTCTTTACCTACACGTCGGGCGAATGTTAGTTTTTGCTCTACTAACACCACAGTCATGCCTTCCTGTTCATTCAGCAGGGTAATAACATCGCCAATTTGTTTAACAATATTGGGCTGAATACCCTCATTCGGCTCATCTAATATTAAAATCTTAGGATCAATCACCAATGCTCGACCAATAGCCAGCTGTTGTTGCTGGCCACCCGACAGATCACCGCCACGGCGCTGCAACATATCGTGCAACACAGGGAACAATTCGAATATTTTATCAGGTATTTTTTTGGATTTATCTTTGCGTACACCTAAGCCTACACGCAGATTTTCTTCAACGGTTAATAATGGAAAAATATCACGTCCCTGAGGCACATAACCAATCCCATTGCGAGCCCGTGATTCAGCCGATTGACGGGTAAAATCTTCGCCACCAACCCGCAACTCACCAGTGCTGACTGGCAATAGTCCCATCAAGCATTTCAATAATGTGGTTTTGCCTACGCCATTACGCCCCATAATGCAGGTACAGGACCCCTCAGCAATCTCCAGATCTAAATCCCATAAAATCTGAGTGCCACCATACAGCTGGTTTATACCTTTCAACGCAATCACTGCTCTTCTCCTAAATACACTTCAATCACAGCAGGATTATTCTGTACATCGGACATGCTACCCTCTGCCAACACTGAACCCTGATGCAATACAGTCACTGTTTTAGCAATACTGCGAACAAACTCCATATCATGCTCAACCACTACTACCGTTCGCTCTCCAGCCAGTGAGGTCAATAATTCAGCGGTGCGTTCAGTCTCCTGTGCGGTCATACCTGCCACTGGCTCATCCACTAGCATAAGCCTAGGATCGGCAATTAATAGCATACCAATCTCCAACCACTGTTTCTGACCGTGAGACAGCGCACCGGCAAGCATTCTGTAATGGGATTTTAAGCCGATGGTATCCAATACCTGACTAATCCAATCCAACTCTGAGGGCGATAATCGCGCGAACAATGTAGAGGTAATGCCCTTATTGACCTTCATCGCCAGTTCAAGGTTGGCAAACACCGATTGTTCTTCGAAAACCGTAGGTTTTTGAAATTTTCGTCCAATGCCTAACTGGGCGATCTCAGCTTCAGTTTTACCCAGTAAATCTATGGTCTGCCCAAAATAAACATCACCAATATCAGGGCGAGTTTTTCCAGTAATCACATCCATCAGCGTGGTTTTCCCCGCGCCATTGGCACCGATCAAACAGCGTAACTCACCATCATTGATATACAGATTAAGGTCATTTAACGCCTTAAAACCATCAAAACTAACCGATAAGCCTTCCACGTAGAGAAGTACTTGGTGAGAAATATCGATATCAGGATGCTTGGTTTCTGGAAGTAACCCTGTGTGGAGACTCTGAACCGCCTGCTTAACAGTATCGAACATTGTCATGATTGCTCTTCCCCCGTTTTTTTGCGATTACACCAAGGTAGCTTTTTATTCTTAAACAGTCCCACCAAACCCTGGGGTAAAAAGACAGTCACACCGACAAACAGCGCGCCTAGGGCAAACAACCAAGCCTCTGGAAACACTGCCGTAAAGCGGGTTTTGGCGTAGTTGACCAACAGGGCGCCAGCAATAGCCCCATACAGGGTGCCACGGCCACCCACAGCTACCCAGACCACCACTTCAATGGAATTTAACGGTGAGAATTCACCCGGATTAATAATGCCGACCTGAGGCACATACAAAGCCCCTGCAATAGCGGCCAATATGGCGGAATAAACAAATAACCAAACTTTGTAATTTTCTGTTTTAAAACCGATAAATCGGGCTCGATCTTCGGCATCGCGAATACCTACAACCACGCGTCCAAATCGGGATGACATAATCAACAGGCTCAGACAATAGGCCAGAGCCAATACCAATGCAGAACATAAAAATAGCGCCACACGCACGCTGTCAGACTGCAAGTTAAAGCCCAATAAATCTTTAAAATCCGTCAGGCCATTATTGCCACCAAAGCCCATTTCATTGCGGAAAAAGGCCAACATCAGCGCATAGGTTAAGGCCTGGGTCATAATGGATAGATAGACACCCGCTACACGAGAGCGAAATGCCAGCCAACCAAACACAAATGCCAATATACCGGGCACCAATATCATCGCTAGGATAGCTACCCAAAAATGGTCAAATCCATACCAGAACCAGGGCAATTCTTGCCAATTCAAAAATACCATAAAGTCAGGCAATATAGGATCACCATAGACACCGCGATCACCAATTTGGCGCATCAGGTACATACCCATGGTATAGCCGCCCAAGGCAAAAAATGCCCCATGCCCTAAACTCAAAATGCCGCAGTAACCCCAAACCACATCCACTGCTAGCGCTAGCAATGCATAGCAGAGGTATTTCCCCAACAGCGTAATGGTGTAGGTACTGACATAAAAAATAGAATCTTCGGGCAACCAAAGGTTACAGGCAGAAGCGTAGATACTGATACCAAATAATACCGCCAAAAATACGGGCGCTTTTTCACGTAAATCATGCAGCGATGAAAAATGATTGCGAATCGAACTCACCCAGCCGCCCTCCCTTTTTGCGGAAACAGCCCGCGAGGACGCTTCTGTATAAATAAGATAATGGATACCAGAATAATAATATTAGCCAGTACAGCCCCTGTCACAGGCTCAAGGAACTTATTCAATATACCCAAGCTAAATCCGCCCACCAAAGTGCCCCAGAGGTTACCTACACCACCAAATACAACCACCATAAATGAATCGATAATATAAGCTTGACCAAGATTGGGGCCAACGTTAGTCAATTGGCTAAGCGCAACACCGGCAATACCAGCAATACCGGAGCCTAAACCAAACGTCATAGCATCCACCCATTCGGTGCGAATACCTATCGCCTTGGCCATACTGCGATTCTGAGAAACCGCACGTACATTCAACCCCAATGAAGTTCTTTTCAATACCAGTTGCAGAATAAAAAATACCAATAGTGCAAACAGCAAAATATACAGTCGGTTATAGGTTAGAGAAAATATCGGATTGATATCCAATGAACCACTCAACCAGCTAGGGCTAGATACCTGTCGGTTCAGTGGTGAAAAAATACTGCGTACGGTCTGTTGTAAAATTAGGCTAATCCCAAAAGTTGCCAATAGCGTCTCTAGGGGGCGACCATGCAAAAATCGAATCACACAGCGCTCAATTAACACGCCCACGGTACCTGCCACCAAAAAAGCCATTGGAATGGCAACCAAGATAGAATATTCAAGACTGTTGGGCATCAACAGCTGCACCACATAAGCGGTATAGGCGCCAATCATAATTAGCTCGCCATGGGCCATATTAATCACACCCATCACGCCAAAAGTGATCGCCAAACCTGTTGCTATCAACAACAAGACTGAACCGAGACTCAAGCCAAAAAACAATTTCTCCATCAGCTCATAAAAATCAATTTTCTGTTGAATTCGATCTTTAATTTTCAGTGCTTTTGCACGGACTGCGGTATCCGCTTCAAGATTATTTCCCGCATCATCCTGAGCTAACAAGGCACTCAGGGTATTAAATACTATGGGTTCAAGACTGCCATCTATAGCCTCCAGTGCAGTCAAACGCTCTGCTTGGACATCGGTTGTCTTAAGAACATTAATCGCTAGCGCCAAGTCAATCAGCGCCATAACCGTTGAATCTGTCTCAACTTTTTTGGCCTGCGCTAACATCGCAATATTGCGATCGCTCATTTTATTGAGCATATTTCTCACCGCACTCTCGCGGATATCGGGATCATCGCTAGACAGGGTAATTCTGGCTATAACCTCCCGCAACTGCACTCGCAAGCGGTTATTCACTTTTACTTTTTTAAGTCGCTTCTTCGGGCTGGGAGATAAGGACTCTGCACTCAGCGCATCTACAAGCGCATAATCACCATCCTGTTGACGCTCAGCAATAACGATCAGCTTATCGCTCTTGCGTACAAATAGTCGCCCATTCAGCATCGCGTCCAATAGAGGCAATGCCTCTTCGCCACCCGTCTCAAACTGCTCGACAATCGCTGGCAGTGCTTTTAACTTTGCACCCACCAACTGCTGCGATATCTGACGAAGGTCGGTCTCAGCCACAGCAGTGGCAAGGGAGCCCACGCTGAAGACTAACAGCATCAATGCAAGAAAACGTTTAACTAAATAGGTCACCACAATACCGCCATTCAATCTTCTAAAATCAATAAACTTAAAACGCAAAAAAACGAGAGGCCTTTCAGCCTCTCGCATTCAATCATATCATTTCATAGGGAACGATATTAGAAATTTTGACCTGAACACTTCGCCGTCTTAGTGTTGAAGTTACCGCAACTAACAGGTGCAGTCCAATCTGAGATTAGATTCCGAGAACTAGATAGGTGGTCTGACCAAGCATCACCGATCACAGTACCATTAGTTTCCCAAACTGTCTCAATCTGACCATCGTCTTGGATTTCACCAATCAAAACTGGCTTAGATAGATGGTGATTGCTGTTCATCACTGCAACACCGCCAGTCAAGTTTGGCGTAGTAATACCGATCATAGCCTGCTCAACAGTATCAACCTCTGTGGTGCCGGCTTTTTCAACCGCTTGTGCCCACATATTAAAGCCAATATAGGTAGCTTCCATTGGATCATTGGTTACACGCTTTTTACCAGCAAACTTCTTCCACTTCTTAATGAATGCTTCGTTCTCATCGCTTTCAACACTCTGGAAGTAGTTCCAAGCAGCAAGGTGGCCTACCAATGGTCCAGTATCAAGACCAGAAAGCTCTTCCTCACCCACAGAGAAAGCAACCACTGGAATGTCTTCAGCTGAGATGCCCTGGTTGCCCAACTCTTTATAGAATGGAATATTAGCATCACCATTAATGGTAGAAACTACCGCTGTCTTCTTGCCAGTGCTACCGAATTTCTTAACGTCGGCAACAATACTCTGCCAATCTGAATGACCAAACGGCGTGTAATTGATCATGATGTCAGCAGGAGCTACACCCTTAGCGATCAAATACGCTTCTAGGATCTTATTCGTGGTACGAGGATACACATAGTCAGTACCCGCCAATACCCAACGCTCTACTTCAAGCTCATTCATCAAATAATCAACCGCTGGAACAGCCTGTTGGTTTGGCGCAGCGCCAGTGTAGAATACATTTTTAGATGACTCTTCACCTTCGTACTGAACTGGGTAGAACAGTAGACCATTAAGCTCTTCAATCACAGGAAGTACCGACTTACGTGATACTGAAGTCCAGCAACCGAAAATAACGTCAACTTTTTCTTTAGTCAGCAATTCGCGAGTTTTCTCAGCAAATAGAGGCCAGTTAGAGGCAGGATCCACAACAACAGCCTCTAGCTTCTTACCTAACAAACCACCTTTCTTGTTCTGCTCTTCAATCATCATTAGAACAGTATCTTTTAGCGTGGTTTCGGAGATCGCCATAGTCCCTGATAGGGAGTGAAGAACACCTACTTTTATTGTGTCAGCAGCAACAGCTGACAATGATAGCATCATAGAAAGAGCTACTGCTGTCGCTGTAATAAATTTTTTAAATTTCATAGTATTACCTTCAAGGGTTAAGTAAGCGGTATCCGCTTTGTACAGTCATTAAAATGCAAGTTAAAAATAAATCTTTTAATTCATTTTTCAACACTACATTATCGACATATACCAAAGGCTCAACTAGTCGTTATTTAGCTCAAGGGACTACGTTATTTGACGTATGTATTGCGAAAAGGTGTAACCCCTTTAGATAGTGAAGGGTACATTTAGCCATCAACGTTTAATGCTTTTTATCAACTGATCTACCACTACAGCATCAACTAACTTAAACCACGTTAACTCAGGATATTGGTCGCCAGCCGCCGAAAAACAACAAAGCAGAAAATCTCTTGGATTGCGCCCAGAATTATCGCTACCAGCATGAAACGGTGTCGATGTATTGGCAATCCAGATATCCCGCAACTGTCGTACTAAATTTTTCTCAACAAACCTTGTCGCACGCTCTGCCGAAAAATCACTACGCCCCTCTATAAGCTTATCCAACGTATCATTCATAGTCGAAATACGATAAGCCATCTTGCCCGCAGGATGAGGCAAACCCTCGAGCAACTTCATAGACTTCTGCAAATGAAATTGGGCCTCCAAATAGAGTCGGCGATGATCTTCAGCTTCAGCCCCCAACTCAGACAGAGATAGCAGAATATAATCAGAGAAAGCCCGCTGAAGAGCCGCCTCAAACTCATCCTCTGACATTCGCTTAAAACCAAAGGTCTCCATCAATCGGCTAAGATCTTGCGCAGAGAATAATTTATTCAGAATAAATTGATTGACCAATTATCCAACCTCACCTATAGTTTTAATTGTAAAGGCATACTTTAAATGCCTCGCATTGATCATGCGTCAAAAGACCGCTTATTCCTTTATCAGAGCAACCATCAAAAAGCTCACAGGAGAAGTGTTATGAACGACTCAAAAAACTCAATTGTATATCGTGGCGTACGCCAAACTCGCAAATCCATTTCATCTACTGGTAAGCGACGCAGTTTGTCAAAGATTTATCGCGGCTGTACCTATAAAAATTTACCGAAAGAGCCTCATAAACCCTGCAAACATATCTATCGCGGCAGTACATTTGTCGCATAAAACTAACTGACTGCTACCTAACAGCAACTAAGGTTAGCATCAAAAAAGCTGGGATCAAAATCCCAGCTTTTTTATTCTTAATTGATCAATAATGGTGCGCTTTTTTTAACCATGCACCATATTTGTGCTATTTTCTCAAATTTATTATTATTTTTTAAATTTCATTTTCAGCAGCATTTTCTAATGGTAGGCTTTGAACTAATACACTCTTTTTTCAGAAAACTTATCTATGCCCGATTACACCCAATCTACAGCGCAGCGCACCGGATGGCAGGCTAAACTTACGTTAGATTATCAGCTTAAGGGTATAAAAACCTGTCTAGCGCACAAATCCCAAAAGGGGCCCCTCACAGTACAGCGTCCTTTTTATCCTGAGGGTGATATTTGCCACAGCTATATTCTTCACCCACCGGGTGGCGTTGTAGGCGGTGATATTTTAGATATTCAACTCAACGCAGCAGATAATGCACACTGCCTAATAACCACACCCGGCGCAACCAAGTTTTATCGATCAAAAAATGATCGCGAAAGCTGTCAAACACTGCGTATAAACGTTGAAAAAAATGCCGTTGTTGAATGGCTTCCTCAGCAAAATATATTCTTTACTGGCGCTCGATCTCAATTAAATACTGAAATTAATATACAGCCAGGAGGTAAATTTATCGGCTGGGAAATGCATTGCTTTGGCCGCCCCGCGAATCGTGAGAGGTTTGATGAGGGAACCATCAAAAGCTGCACCCAAATTAATATAGATGGTGAGCTTAGATTGGTAGAGCAACTTAATACCGAAGGCGACTCGCTAGCACGGTCTTCATGCGGTCTTCGCAGCAAAGCAATGCAAGCTAGTCTTATTGCAGCACCATTTTCTGAAGTGCAAAAACAAAAGTTGGAACAATTATTGCTTAATTATCCTCATAAAGATCTTATTGGTTTGACTTTAGTTGATGAGATCTTGGTAATCAGAGTACTGGGCGATCATATTGAACCCATACTAGAAAATTTTATTAGCCTGTGGTCGCAACTGCGAACTGACTGGCTACAACGACCAGCGTGCCCGCCACGTATCTGGGATACATAAATAAATGGAACTAACGCCTCGAGAAAAAGACAAGCTCATGCTGTTCACAGCATCAATGCTGGCCCAACAACGCAAAGATCGCGGCCTCAAGCTCAACTACCCGGAGGCAGTGGCCTTAATCAGTGGTGCCATCCTTGAGGGTGCACGCGACGGACGAACCGTAGCCGAACTAATGGACTATGGCCGCACACTGCTCAGCGCTGATGATGTTATGCCCGGTATTCCAGATATGATTCATGACGTCCAAGTTGAAGCCACCTTTCCTGATGGCACCAAGTTGGTTACCGTCCACAATCCAATTGTTTAGGAGTTCTAGCCAATGATACCCGGAGAACTTATAACTGCCGATGGCGATATCGAGCTAAACAGCGGCCGCAAACTCACCACTGTTACCGTAGCAAATATAGGTGATCGACCGATTCAAATTGGCTCTCACTACCATTTTTATGAGGCTAATGAAGGTCTTATTTTTGATCGAAAAGCGACCCTTGGCTATCGTCTGAATATAGCTTCTGGCACTGCCGTTCGCTTTGAACCCGGTCAAGAACGCACCGTTGAGTTAGTTGAGTTTGCTGGCGACAGAGAAATATATGGCTTTCAAGGCAAGGTTATGGGGAAACTCTCCAGCCACAACCCAGACCAAGGCTAGGAGACTATTATGCCAAGATCAATATCAAGACAAGCCTATGCTGAAATGTTTGGACCCACAACCGGCGATAAACTTCGCCTAGCTGATACTGAATTATTTTTGGAAGTTGAAAAAGACTTCACCCAGTATGGTGATGAAGTAAAATTTGGCGGTGGCAAAACCATCCGTGACGGCATGGGTCAAAGCCAGAGATCCAGTTCAGAAACCGTAGATTTAGTGATCACCAATGCCGTCATTATTGATCACTGGGGAATAGTCAAAGCCGATGTAGGTATCAAAGATGGACGCATCTTCGCCGTAGGTAAAGCCGGCAACCCCGACACTCAAAGCGGTGTCGATATTATTATTGGTCCCGGCACCGAAGTATTGGCGGGTGAAGGACATATACTCACTGCCGGCGGAATCGACGCGCATATTCACTTTATTTGCCCACAACAAATTGATGAAGCGCTAATGTCTGGGGTTACCACTATGCTCGGTGGCGGAACCGGCCCAGCAACCGGAACCAACGCCACAACCTGCACACCCGGACCTTGGAATATCCATCGTATGCTCGAAGCCGCAGATACTTTACCTATGAATATTGGTCTAATGGGCAAAGGTAATGCCAGCCAACCGCAACCTCTCATAGAGCAAATTGCCGCTGGCGCCATGGGTCTTAAGTTACATGAAGACTGGGGCACCACCCCCGCTTCAATTAATCAATGTCTCAATGTGGCCGATGAAACCGATGTACAGGTGGCTATTCACACCGACACCCTTAACGAATCAGGCTTTGTAGAATCTACCCTAGCCGCAATCAATGGCCGCACCATTCACACCTATCACACCGAAGGTGCCGGTGGTGGTCATGCGCCAGATATTATTAAAGCCTGCGCAGAATCCAATGTACTGCCCTCATCCACCAACCCAACCCGACCCTACACAATTAATACGGTAGATGAACATCTCGATATGCTGATGGTCTGCCATCATCTAGACCCCAATATTGCAGAAGACGTCGCCTTTGCGGAATCGCGTATTCGCCGCGAGACCATCGCCGCCGAAGATATCCTCCATGATCTTGGCGCCTTCTCCATGATTGCCTCGGATTCCCAAGCCATGGGTCGCGTAGGAGAGGTCGTTATAAGGACATGGCAAACCGCACACAAAATGAAAGTTCAGCGAGGGCCGCTTGCTGAAGATAGCAGTGCCAATGACAACAACCGTATTAAGCGCTATATCGCCAAATACACCATCAATCCAGCTATAGCCCATGGCATATCCCATGAAGTAGGCTCCATAGAAAAAGGTAAACTGGCAGATCTAGTACTTTGGAAACCCGCATTCTTTGGCACCAAACCAGCCACTATTATCAAAGGTGGAATGATTGCCGCTGCGCCAATGGGTGACCCCAATGCATCAATTCCAACACCACAGCCAGTGCATTACCGACCTATGTTTGGCGCTCTAGGCAACAGTTGCACTAATACCTCAATGTTATTTTTGTCAGGTGCCGCTATGCAAGCTGGAGTGGGTGAGCAGTTAGGCTTAAAGAGCTTACTGGGCACCGTAAAAAATTGCCGCAATGTCACCAAAGATCAGATGCTGCTAAACAACTATAAACCGCAGATTGAAGTTGACTCTCAGACCTATGAAGTGCGTGCTGACGGCCAGCTTCTTGTCTGTGAACCCGCTACAGAAGTGCCTATGGCGCAACGCTACTTTCTTTTTTAAAACCCATAATTATGATAAAAATTACAACAATAATTGACTACCAAACCACAGCGGAAGCAACACTGAGCCTGCCGATTAAAGAACGAGTTAAAAGTCGTATAAAAGTGACACTCGATGATGGCCGAGAAGCTGGACTTTTTTTGCCACGAGGAAAAATTCTTCGTAACGGCGACCTAGTAGCAACCGATGACGGCTTAATAGTACAGATCAAAGCGGCGCCTGAATTAGTATCTACAGTCAGCAGTACCAACTCTCACATGCTTGCCAAAGCCAGCTATCACCTAGGTAATCGTCATGTCCCTTTGCAGGTGGAGCCTCAATGGCTGCGTTATCTTCACGACCATGTACTGGATGACATGGTTAAGGGACTAGGCCTAGCGGTAAAAACAGAAACAGCACCCTTTGAACCCGAAGCTGGCGCCTACCAAAGTAGCGCTCAGGGCCACCACCACTAATCCAATATAATAAAACCTCCAAAGGTAAAGAAAATGAAAAAAAATGTAACCTCCTTCATCTGTCTAGCGACTTATTGCCTCGGTCAAACCACCGCCGCCTATGCCCATGGCGCCCACGGTGCAGAGACGAGCTTATCGCATCAATTTACCGAGCCACAGCATCTGATTAGCCTACTCGCCATTGCTTCAGTCATCAGTTTATTTACGGCCATGCGAAAAACCTTTCAGACAGCGTCCACTCAAAAATAACAATGTCTGACTGCGATA
This sequence comes from Porticoccaceae bacterium, assembly GCA_029246925.1. Classification (GTDB taxonomy): domain Bacteria; phylum Pseudomonadota; class Gammaproteobacteria; order Pseudomonadales; family Porticoccaceae; genus HTCC2207. Next base: position 10,530 of record JAQWMF010000087.1, on the reverse strand, counting down.
TTTCAGAGCTGCGACTTTATCAGCTGATCAGCCCCTCACTACCCATTGGAAGTTTCACCTACTCCCAAGGTCTAGAGTGGGCAATTGAAGCTCAGTGGATTACTGATGCACCTAGCCTGACACATTGGTTAACCAGCATTCTCACTGACAGTGTAGTCACCCTCGAACTACCCGTACTGCTTCGTCTACTCAATGCATTCAAGCAATCTGACGAAGCTAGTGTAGTGCGCTGGACCCAATGGCTTATTGCCTGCAGAGAAACCGCTGAATTGCGCAAAGAAGAACGACAGCGCGGTGCAGCACTGGCAAAACTGCTGCCAAATCTTGGCATCTCAATGCCTGACAACTTAGCGATTCATATTGCCAAAAGCCAACTCACCGGATTTGCGCTAGCCGCTCATCAATGGAAAATAGATACGCAAAAACTCTGTTATGGCTACTGTTGGAGCTGGCTAGAAAATATCGTACTAGCCGGAGTAAAACTGATACCGCTCGGCCAAACAGATGGCCAAAAAATAATGTTTGAACTAGCCGAAAAAATTCCATCGGCGGTCGAAAAAGCAATCACACTCAAAGATTTTGATATTCATAGCTCAACCCCTGCACTGGCGATTGCCAGTAGCCGGCATGAAACGCAATACACCCGATTATTTAGATCATAGATAAGGAGACATACATGCCCTCAATCGATCATTCTTCAGCACCTTTGCGTATCGGCGTCGGCGGACCCGTAGGCTCTGGTAAAACAGCACTGCTCGAAGCACTATGCAAAGCCATGCGCAATACCTACAACCTTGCAGTGGTAACCAACGACATTTACACCCAAGAAGATGCAAAAATTCTTACTCGCGCAGAAGCACTCGAAGCCGATCGTATTATCGGCGTCGAAACTGGCGGCTGCCCCCATACCGCAATTCGCGAAGATGCCTCCATGAACTTAGCTGCGGTAGAAGAGCTGAGTAATCTTCATACAGGACTAGACCTTATATTTATAGAGAGTGGCGGCGACAACCTCAGCGCCACATTTAGCCCAGAACTCGCCGATATCACCATCTACGTTATCGATGTAGCTGCAGGGGAAAAAATTCCCCGCAAAGGCGGCCCAGGAATAACCAAAGCTGACTTACTAATTATTAATAAAATTGACTTAGCTCCCTATGTAGGTGCCAACCTAGAAATAATGGATAGTGATACCAAGCGTATGCGCCCCACTAGCCCCTATGTGTTTAGTAACCTACACAAGGGTACCGGGTTAAACGATATTATTAGCTTTATTGTCGATAAGGGCATGCTCAGAACCTAAACCCATTTTGGACGATAACCGCCAACTACTTCGTGATAACGAAATTCATCAGATTAAAGTGATGGACTGGGGCCCTTCGATCTAGCCAATCAACCGATTGGCGAACCCGCCATACGATTTAAACCAGTAGCTGAACAATCAAGGTCAGGAAAGGCTGATAGCTGGGTATTAGAAAATGGGAAAACTAGACAGTTATAGCACCCCCCCACTGCGACAATTTGTCACATTGTTGAACAGACCCCAAAACCTTATGATGCCGCGCTAAATTAAACCTCAATGGGTACCACTTTTATGCGCAATAAAGCTATCTATGCTCTACTTTTGTCAGCGACTTTCGCTCAAGCCAATCAAGACACATCGTTTGAGGAAATTACCATTGAAGCATTTCCGCTATCAAATCAAATCAGTAGCTCCTTAAAAACCAACCCCACAACGAGCTCTGATAGTGCAGAGATACTAAAAAGCATTCCTGGCGCCAACTCCAATGGCAATGGCCCCATCACTGGAATTGCCCAATATCGCGGCATGTACGGTGACCGAGTGTCAGTCAAGATTGATCAAGCACCCACGCTTACAGGCGGTCCAAATGCTATGGATACACCCCTATCCTATGCGCCTTCAGGCCTTTTAAGTGAGCTGATTGTGTACCGAGGTATTGCGCCCGTTAGCGCGGCACAGGAAAGCATTGGCGGCCATATAATAGCAAAACTTAATCGCGGCGAATTTTCTAGCACCCAAGCATTTAATACCAGTGGCTTTGCACAGGCTCAAATCAATGACAATGGCGACCCATCGAACACCGACATTCAGCTAATCAGTGCCAATAATCAGCATAAATACTCCCTGCTAGCCTCTCATAATGAAGGCAATAATTTCTCTGCCGGAGATAATAAAACCGTTACAGGGACCCAATATCAACGGGATCGTTTTGATATTGCCTATGGCTGGAAAAACAAATCTAGTGAACTGACTTTATTTGCCGGCCAACAGGATATCGCCAATACGGGCACCCCCGCACTAGCCATGGACATCATCAACGTAAATACTGATATGGCAGGCTTCAATCTAAGTAGCGACTTAAATAGCAACACCATAAATCGCCTAAATATGGCCGTCTCTTGGGCCGATGTTAACCATGGCATGGATAACCACAGTCTTCGCAAAAACCCCGCCATGACAATGAAATATCGACATAATCAGGCCAATGCAGAAAATCTAGCTTGGTCTATTGACGCTCAACTACCTATTTCTCTTGGCGAATTAAAACTGGGTACCGATGGTAATTTACAAAGCCATAACTCAGCAATTACCAACCCTACAAATAACGACTTTAAAGTACAAAACTTTACCGACAGTGAGCGTGATAGCCTAGGTGTCTTTGCCCAACTAAATGGTAACTTTGAGCAATGGAGCTATCAGATTGGCGTTCGACACAATCGCATTAAACTTGATAGTGGCACGGTTTCCGCCGCAGGCATGATGGATAGCGGCATGGATATGAATATGGACGATGGCATGTCCAGCATGGGCGACGATATGTCCAACATGAATAATGGTATGGGCAGCATGGCTAATGAACCATGTCAGGGTATGCAATCCTGCGCAACTATACTTTCAAGTGTATTTAACCAATCCCCGCGTTCCATGCACTTTAATACCAATGATTTGGTCATCAAACTAAATCGTGCACTCAACAAAGAAACCGCTCTAACCCTTGATTTAGGTGTTAAACAGCGTGCACCCTCATACCGAGAAACCTTTCTTTGGTTGCCATTACCGATTACAGGTGGCCTAGCGGATGGTCGAAACTATACGGGTAATCTATCCTTAAAACCTGAAACCTCGCGTGAAATAACTGTGGGGCTAAGCAAAACTACCGATAACTTTAGCCTTCAGCCACAGATTTTTTATCGCAGTATTGATAACTATATCCAAGGCGTACCAAGCGATAATGCTATCGCCAATAAGTTTAGTGTTGATATGAGCCAAAGCAACGCGCTGACCTACAGCAATACTGATGCTGAAATCTATGGTTTAGATGCCAACTGGAACCACACTATCAACAACCAATGGACAGCCGATGGATTGGTTAGCTATGTTCGCGGCAAGCGCAAAGATACAGTAGACAACCTCTACCGTATCGCACCAGCTAATGCGCGTATTAGCTTGCGTTACAGCCCAAAACAATCAACTACACAATATACCGTAGAGTCTATTTTCTATGCCCGTCAAAAGTATGTGGCTAGCTATGCTAATGAATCTCAGACTGATGGCTATGAGATTGTTAATCTAAGCGCCAACTGGACCATCAATGACCAAATACAGGTGCGCTCGGGTATTACAAATTTATTTGATCGTTACTATGCCAGCCACCTGAACAGTGTTAATCGCGTCGGTGATAGCGATATTGCTAAAGGCAACGTTATTCCAAGTAGGGGACGAACAGCCTACATCACAACCAAAATAATTTTTTAGCCCATGAGTCATACCAATAAAAGCTAGCTTTAATTTAGCCGACAGGGTGTGACTCGACAACCCATTTACTGCAAATTATCACATAATTTTTTGCTTCGCTTTCCCGTAGAACAAAGCATCCAATAATGTGATTCTTTATCTAAAAACTCTCTGGATTATCCACTAATTTCAGCGCCTCAAAATGACGCGCTGAAAGTCCAGAGGACTCATCGCGCAACACACTCATGATTAACCACCCAGCATTGAAAAATTACGGGTAGCACCCGTCTGCTGTTGCTGTAAATAATGTTTTGGCAACTTTTCATAGATACTTGCACGCAAAAATTGCGTCAACTGTGCAACGTCCCCTGCCTGCAAAAAAGGCCTAAGATCTTTACCATCCTCAGAAAACAAACACAGATGAAGTTGACCCTGAGCCGTAACGCGAAGTCGATTACAGCTATCACAAAAATTTTTACTGTAGGGTGCAATAATACCAACCGAACCCAAATAATTAGTATGCTCATATTCTATTGCTGGGCCAGAATGAATGGACCGATTTTTCTTATTCCAAGCCTGAGCGACTAACCATGATTTAATTTTATTTGCAGACACATGCTGTCGATTAAACAATTCAGTATTTTCGCCCGTCTGCATAAGCTCAATAAATCGCAATGCAATAGGCTTATCCTTAACCCAATCAATAAGCGGTTTAACCTGTGAATCTAAATGCTCACGCAATAACACCGTATTGATTTTTATCGCGGTAAATCCATCTTCGATGGCACTGTGAATTGCAGCCATTATCATGGGCAAATCCGATGAGGACGTGATTAGCTCAAACTGCTCGGGGGATAAACTATCAATACTAATATTTACCTGATCAATTCCCGCTGCAATCCACTCGGGTAAAAATTGATTTAACTTATAGCCATTTGTAGTAATACAGACCCTCTCTATACCCAGTTGTGATTTACAAATCTCAATAATCTTTAATAAATCTTTGCGTAAACTTGGCTCACCACCGGTGAGTCTTATTTTTTTAAATCCCAGCTCAGCAAAGCTAGATACCAAGGTTTTTATTTCATCGAGACTCAACTCATTTTGAGAGGATTTACCCTGATAACCGTCGGGCAAACAATAGTTACACTTAAAATTACAAAGATCAGTAATTGAAAGACGCAAATAGGAAAACTGCCGCCGATAAGCATCCGTTAAGATAATGTTATCTTGCATGGGTAAAGAGTGATCCATTAAAGCACCATGCCATTAAAGCACCATGGAAAAGGAGCGACCCTTACCCTATTCCCAGCCTCAATATTTCCGCTGTCCTCAGCTAAAATCACCGTACAGTTAGCCCGAGCTAAACCATAAACCCGATGAGATTGTTGCTGATTCAATGTAGATACATGCCAACTGATATCACCTTGGGGTGAAACCTGAGAGGTCAAAATGCCGCGTTGAAATTCCATGCGACCAGAACTTTTTTGAATACCATTATCCAGTGTCGCCATTAGGTATAACTTTTGCGGGGATGAACGGCCTCCCAACAAAAACCGAATGGCTGGCATAAAGAACTCAGTTAGAGCAACAAACGAAGAAACAGCATTACCGGGCAACCCAAAAAACAGTGCACTATTTGGCACTTCATTTCCCAAGACACCAAAACACAGTGGCTTTCCAGGCTTTATTGCCACTTTGTATATTTCAAGTATACCCATAGACTCCACACATCCCTTTACAAAGTCATAATCGCCAACCGACACACCGCCACTGCTAATCACAACATCAAATTGCTGCGCTGCCTGTTTAAGACATTGCTCAATATCATCCATGCTATCTTTAATCACGCCGAGATTTGTACACTCAACCGGTAAGCCCTGTAGCAATGCCGCAATAGCCGATAAATTACTTTCATAGATCTCACCAGAGGCCAAACTCTCCCCTGCCATTCGCAACTCATCACCAGTCGCAAAAAAACCAATCCTCAGTTTTCTATACGCATCAACTTTATCCATACCTTGGCTAGCGAGAACCGACACCACATTCGGCGTAACGGGCTGATATTGATCAAACAATTTCTGCCCTTGGCGAATTTCCTCTCCTAACCAGCGAATATTTCTACCATTTGAAACTTGCTTAAGAAGGCTAATCTTATTATCGGCAATTTTTTGGGTATTTTCCTGAATAATTACAGTATCGACCCAATCAGGGACCACAGCACCCGTCATAATTCGCAAGCAATTATTAGCCTTTAAAGGCTTACCCAAATAAGGCTTTCCTGCTCTGGATTCTCCGCAAATAGTAAAAATTTCATGCTCTTTTGCCTGCAAAGATCCATCACTAAAGCACAGCGCATAGCCATCCATTGCCGAAAGATTCTCTCTAGGCAAATTCTGTTTGGCGCATACATCCTGCGAAAGATAAAAACCCAAACTTTCGCTCAAAAACCTAGACTCTGACTCCAATCCAACATCCTTAATCCAAGAGTCGCAGAGCGCCTTTAATTTTGACTGTGCTAATGAAAAACTAATCATCTAAATTCAAAAAACTACATCCTTGTAACCCGTTAAATTGATACAACCTACCCTTCAAATATAAACCATTGAGAACCTAGGCGAACGAATTCTATTCATAAGTAATTACAAGCAATAGGCAGTCATTAACATCAGCATCTGCCAAAAATTATCGCAACTGTTAATTGGTTAAATGGATGACTATGGACTATCTTAGTTAATAACAGAGGCATTAATTATGGCGACAACAACTATCAGGCCCCTCAGTATTTCTGTCATTACCGTATCGGATACGCGCAATGCAGAAACAGATCATTCGGGCCATTATCTAGCCGAAGCTGTCAAAACTGCGGGTCATAACCTGTTTGAAAAAGTAATTGTGAAAGATAATGTCTCTGCCATTCGCGCCAAAATTAGACCTTGGATTTCCAATAGTAGCGTCAATGCCATCATTACCACTGGCGGCACCGGTTTTTACCCCCGAGATGTAACTCCGAAAGCAATCAGTCCATTGCTTGATAAACCCATTGAGGGATTTGGCGAATTATTTCGCGCCATTTCTTATCAAGAAATTGGTACATCAACTATTCAATCACGCGCCTTTGGTGGCATGGTCAAAAATACCGTCATATTTTGTTTACCCGGCTCACACAATGCCTGCATCACAGGATGGGAACATATTATTTCAGAACAACTGGACTCACGCTCAAAGCCCTGTAACTTTGTTGAGTATCTATTGGGACCGGAATAGACACTATCCATGCCTAATTATGCTTATTGAACCCTGGCATCTAGCCGCTTTATTGATCACTGTTTTTTTCATATCAGCAATGCTTCATAGCAGTGTAGGTTTGGGTGGTGGCTCATCCTATACCGCATGGATGGTTATCTTATCAGTACCCTCACTAAGCATTCCCTCCATCGCCCTTAGTTTAAATATACTGGTAAGCAGTCTGGTATGCTTTCAGTTTATTCGCAAAGCCCTAATGCCATGGAAAATACTTGCACTACTGCTAACTTTTTCACTGCCAGCGGCCTATTTTGGTGGCTCACTCAAAGTAGATGAAATCGTTATTCATAGTTTGTTACTGATAAGCCTGCTGTTTATTGTCTTTCGTTTAATTTATTTTGACTCTCAAGCCTACCAACACAAACAGGTAAACCGCCAATTTGCATTCTTTGCGGTAGCCACCCTCGGTGTAGCCCTTGGATTTCTGGCAGGCCTAGTGGGTATTGGCGGCGGCATATATCTAGTGCCCGCATTACTTTTACTTCATCTTGCAGGTATAAAACAGGCGGCCGCCTGTGGCGGTGGATTTATTCTTTGCAACTCTATAGTCGGTCTAGCAGCAAAATGGCAGATTGATGCCATTCCTTTTTCCCTCTTGGAGCTACTGCCTTACCTTTTCGCTGTAGGTATAGGAGGATTTCTGGGATCACAGTTCTCTATTAACCAAAAAAACCAACTCGTTTTACAGAAAATACTACTTTGTGTAGTAATACTTGCCTGCATATTGCTGGCCAAAAAGATTATTTTTGCTTCTTACTAATTTATTTTTTAGTGCGCTTCATACATTCCGGCACCTTGAATGGCGTCAAAACACTGAAAATACGCCACAGATAAAGCAAAATATTTGATTGACGATACCACGCTATATTAATTAACTGCTTTACGGCAGCATCATAGCCCATTGAAAATAACTCATCATGGCGTCCTGTATTGTCCGCAATACTGAAATCCCTTAAATCCATGGCAATTAAAATATCTGCCTCTTTTACCTCCTCATTAGTGCGATGACTCAGGGCGATATCAAAGGCGTTGCGCATCACATCTAATACGTTTTTAGGCTCATCATAAGCCCCCAAACCACCAAGCTGGCTGGCTATTATCACCCCAGCACCCATAGCCTTAAGCGGCTGTACTGGCACATTTCGCACAATCCCACCATCAACCAGTGTTCGCCCATTTAATATCATAGGAATATAAACGCCGGGAATTGACGCCGAAGCACAGACAGCATCAGCAAGAGGCCCCTCTGTAAAAATAACCTCCTCACCCGAATTAATATCAGTTGCAACAATTGCTAACGGAATGACAGCATCTTCAATATTGACCTCACCCAGATGCTGGATAAGAATTTTTCTGAGAGGACCGGCAGTAAAAAAGCCTCTTTTATTAATTTTAAAGGTAGTAATTTGCGCTAGAGTTAAGTCCCGCGCAATACTCGCTATGGTGTCAATATTTACATTAAATGCATACATGGAGGCTATCATTGCACCAACACTGGTACCTGCAAGATAGTTTATCTCTACACCCGCCTCCTCAAGAGCCTTCAAAACACCAATATGTGCTACACCCTTTGCACCACCGCCGCCAAGCGCCACACCAATCTTCGCATTAAATAAGCTTTTTATATCCATATATGCGTCTAACCCCTATAAAAATACTGTTGTGATTTAAAAATTGACCCTCAAATAAACTTCCACCGACGACGCTACCACCCATCGCTCATGAATCCATTCTGAATTCGGTTAAAACAGAATGGCAGAGGTTTTGCCAACCCCAAAAAAACCAAGATTCTTTAAGTTTATTTTAACACTTAATTATACGGGCATTTTGGAAGAATGATGCTCCACAATCTTCCAAGATTCACCATCCCATTGATAAACAAAAGTGAACCTTGCCTGCACCTCAGAACCATCATTAAACGCAAAGGTGTAGCTACCTGAATTTATGGCCAACTTGTCATAAATGCGAATATTAGACTCATCAATGTTACCCACTGGCTGTTGGCTAAGAAAATGAACAAAATAGTCCTCTATTTCTTCATGGTTATGACGAATCTTGTTAGATATTGTAGGAAGCAAAATAGCATTACTATGATAAAGGGCTGCAACTGTCTTAGGCTCCCCTGTTTGTAGCGCCTGATTCCACTGATCGAATAATGCTGCAATGTCATTCTTAGTCATATTCAAAGTCTTTTTTTACTAGTTGATAACACCAAAGATAACTCCCCTAAAGGGAAAAACCATGTCTCATATAGACATATATTATCATTAGTTATACACAGCGGCGACTGGCAATAGGACAAATTTAATCAACATTACCAATTTCATGTCAGGCTGAACTTTGCATTGACTTCACTAAGAACTCCTGCAATAAAAAACCCCCACCACTGCGTGGTGAGGGTTGTTTTATTGGTGGAGGCGGCGGGATTTATTCGTCCTTTGCCCTCACCCCTTCGGGGTCGCCGTCGCTTCGCTCCCGCGCTGTCTCGCGCTTATGCGCTCGGCTGAACCAGGCTACGCGGGGCTTTCTATCTCTGCGCTCTGGCCAATAAAAAAGGCCCGCCCTTTCGGGCGAACCTTTTGTATTGGTGGAGGCGGCGGGAATTGACTTAAAGTGCAACCTATTGATTCTATTTGGATTATCTTACTATCATCGATTTATTGTTACATCCAATGTGACATTAAAGTAACTTTAGGTCAGCAAAAAGTTCTTTTTCAAAAACTCCGCGCGAAGCACAGGTATTTTGTGAATTACTAACAACTCCATAGCCGTTTCTGACCTCAACGCCAACATTACCACTTAGGTTTACAGTTACCCTAGTTTTATCCCCTACCGGTCTTAAAATTATCGTGGCATCGACCACTAAATTAGTAAACTTTGCCTTGTACAGTCCTATATTGCCAGTAGGATCGCCACATGAAACTAGCGAATCATCAATTACAGCACCATCACCAGATAACAAAAAGCTTCTAGTTACAGTACCCGAACCTCGTAAGACCATAATTCCATCGTTCTTATTTGTATTGGCTATCGGAAAACCTCTTACAGCACTCCACTCAAGTAAATATCCCCATAAATCATCGTACTGTGAATTTACTTCAAGCGTACGTTCAAAATTTTTATACTCGATATTTTTTACGCCCGCAGTGGTACAGCCAGCAAGAATTATAAGAAAAACAAAACTAGAAAAAACTTTTTTCATTGGTGCGCCCCCTCAAAGAAGCAGTGACTATTAACACCAAATAATAGCTATATATAGCTTAATTGCAATAATTTTATACATTCGTGAATATAATATGTAATGATATTAATTATCTAAATAAAACTTTATCTCAGTCACTACCCTGACCTTCTTATCACTGCGATCGGTATCACCATAATTCTCACCCTTATCTACAATAGAGAATCGTCCCTGGTTAGCACTTTTTATTCGACCTAACTTCACTCCGGTGTTTCCGGCAAGTTCA
>JAQWMF010000086.1 GCA_029246925.1 Porticoccaceae bacterium | reverse complement strand
GATTAGCAATATTTTTGCCGAGCACAAAGATGTTAAATTCGACAAGTTTCCGCGTATGACCTATGCCGAAGCTATGGACCGCTTCGGATCGGATAAGCCTGATTTGCGAATTCCTCTTGAATTGGTAGAGATCAAAGATCTCCTTAAAGATATTGAATTTAAAGTATTTGCCGGGCCAGCCAATGATCCAGCTTGTCGCGTAACAGCACTTAAAGTAACAGGTGGTTCTGATATATCTCGTAAGCAGATCGATGAATATACTAAATTTGTTGGTATCTATGGCGCCAAAGGTTTGGCTTGGATAAAGGTCAATGCCATTGAAAATGGTATCGAAGGGCTACAGTCGCCAATTATTAAGTTCCTCGGCGATGAAGTAACAATGAATATAATGCAGCGATTGGATGCGAAGAATGGTGATATTGTATTCTTTGGTGCGGATAAGTCATCGGTTGTGTCTGAAGCCTTGGGTGCATTGCGCTGTAAGGTTGGGCATGATCTAGATCTTTATACCTGTGACTGGGCTCCAATGTGGGTGGTGGATTTCCCCATGTTTGAAACCACTGATAGCGGCGCATTAACGCCATTGCATCATCCGTTTACTGCGCCATCATGTGATGCTCAAGCACTAAAAGATAATCCGGCAGAAGCGCTTTCTAAGGCCTACGATATGGTGCTTAATGGCGTAGAGTTAGGGGGTGGATCAATTCGTATTCATGACCAAAAGATGCAAGCGGTTGTATTTGATGTGTTGGGTATTGGTGAAGCCGAGCAGCAAGAGAAATTTGGATTCTTGCTCGATGCCCTTCAATATGGCGCTCCACCTCATGGTGGATTGGCCTTTGGTTTAGATCGTTTGATTATGTTGATGGTGGGCGCAGAATCTATTCGTGATGTTATTGCATTCCCTAAAACTCAATCAGCAGCCTGTTTGATGACTAATGCCCCAGGCACAGTTGAATCGGCGCAGCTTCGTGATCTGAATATAAAATTGCGAAATAAAGAAAAACAAGAAAGCTAGAGTAAATTTCTGGAGATAGCATATGGCAGGTCATAGTAAATGGGCCAATATAAAACACCGAAAAGCGGCGCAAGATGCCAAGCGCGGTAAGATATTTACCAAAATAATTCGAGAATTAGTGGTAGCAGCAAAGGCGGGTGGGCCAAATCCAGAAGATAACCCACGTTTAAGGGCTGGTGTCGATAAAGCCCTTGGTGCCAATATGAAGCGCGACACTATCGATAAGGCAATTGCTCGTGGTGCGGGTGCTGGCGAGGGTGATAATTATGATGAAATCACCTATGAGGGCTATGCCCCAGGCGGAATCGCTGTTCTAGTTGAGTGCATGACAGATAATCGCAATAGAACGGTGGGTGAAGTGCGTCATGCATTCTCCAAACGTGGCGGCAATCTGGGTACGGATGGTTCTGTAGCCTACTTATTCAACCGAATTGGTCAAATAAGCTATGGTCCAGATGTGGACGAAGATGCTTTAATGGATGCTGCTCTGGAGTCTGGAGCTGAAGATATAAAGACGCATGATGATGGTTCATTGGATGTAGAAACTAGCTTTGAAGATTTTTTGCAGGTCAAAGACGGGCTTGTTGCAGCAGGGTTTGAGCCAGCACATGCTGAAGTTACAATGAATGCTGATATTACCGTTCCATTAGAAAAGGACTCTGCGGAAAAATTACTGGGTATGATTGATAGCCTAGAAGATTTGGATGATGTGCAAAATGTGTATACTAATGCAGATATATCTGATGACGTAATGGAGCAACTTTCTTAGTTGCCGATTTATAAAATAATAAAATATCAAATGTGAACGAGTAATCAACAAAGGGGTTAAAAGATGAAAGTTATTAAGAAAACTAAAGATTATGTAGTTTATCAAAAAGGCTCAGGTCGTTACGCAATTAAAGATGCGGAAAAGAATTGGGTGAACGCTGATGAAAAGATTAAAATCTTATTGGCTGAAAAACTGATTAAAACCATAGCTCCAGCGCCTGTGCCCAAAGAGCCAGAAGCACCTATTGAGGAGGCGCCAGTAGCCGAAGAAGCGCCAGTAGCCGAAGAAGCGCCAGTAGCCGAAGAAGCGCCAGCAGTCGAAGAAGCGCCAGCAGTCGAAGAAGCGCCAGCAGTCGAAGAAGCGCCAGCAGTCGAAGAAGCGCCAGCAGAAAAGGCAAAAGCAAAGGCCAAGCCGAAAGCAAAAGCCAAAGCCAAAGCCAAGCCGAAAGCTAAAGCCAAGGCAGCGCCTAAGAAAGATTAATTTATAATAAGCCGCTCGTAACGGTCAAAAAGCCTCCAGTTTTTCTGGGGGCTTTTTTTATGGTTGACTCAATCAGCTTTGATTGCAACACTAATGAATTAAATACCCAGTAAGCATCACATGATTAGAATTATAGGAATAGATCCAGGGTCGCGTCGCACCGGCTACGGCATTGTAGATATGTCGGGTGGCACTATAAACTATGTTACCAGTGGCATTGTTCGCCTGCCTGAAGGTTCATTGCCTGAGCGACTGCAATTAATCTTTGATGCAGTTAGTCAGCTTGTTGAAGAATATAAGCCTATGGTTATGGGTATTGAGGATGTATTTTTTGCTCGTGACCCTAGGGCAGCACTAAAACTTGGACAGGCGAGAGGAGCGGCTATTTTGGCAGGTACCAATGCTAAATTACCGGTATCCGAATACTCCCCGCGCAGTGTTAAATTGGCCGTGGTTGGCACTGGCGCTGCTGATAAAAAGCAGGTTCAGATGATGGTCACCTCGCTACTTAAGCTTCCCAGTGAGCCCTCAGAGGATGCGGCAGATGCGCTGGCAGTAGCAATCTGTCATGGTCACAGTATGCGCACCCAAAAAATAATGTCTGGAGCCGGGGTAAAAGGCTTTGCTCGCGGGCGATTAAAGTAAATCAAAAAAGAGTGAAAATTAGACGACTATGATTGGAAGACTACAGGGTAAAGTTCTCAGTAAGCAGGCGCCGGATTTGTTGCTAGACGTTCAGGGAGTGGGCTATGAAATTTTGGTTCCCTTAAATACATTTTTTGATATCCCTGAAGTTGGGGAAACGGTAACCCTGCATACACATTTTGTGGTTCGTGAAGATGCTCAACAGCTCTACGGCTTTGGTCAGCTTGAAGAGCGTTTGTTATTTAGGCATTTAATCAAAGTAAACGGTGTAGGGCCAAAGATGGCCTTAGCTATTCTTTCGGGAATGTCGGTTAAGGAATTTTCGCGGTGCGTGCAAAAGGACGAAGTAGCCACGCTAGTTAAGATACCGGGAGTGGGCAAGAAAACCGCAGAGAGATTGCTCATTGAGATGCGCGATAAAATCACTAAAATTGCCGGTGATAGCTCTGAGGAAATTGAAGAGACAGTAACTCAAGATATTAACCTAGAGGCAGAGAGTGCACTAACAGCCTTGGGTTATCGGCCGCAGGATGCTGCAAAAATGGTCAATCGGGTTGCTGGTGACCACATTACCAATGCCGAGCAACTGATTCGGGCGGCATTAAAATCCATGGTGTAAATGGCCTCTACCCTAGTTATTTTACTAGTGTAAATTTACCTTCAGCCATGTATCCTTACCTATAGACTCGAGACAGTGCCCAATGATAGAACCAGATCGACTTATTTCAGCCACAGGATCACCTAAAGAGGAGCGTTTTGACCGCGCTTTAAGGCCAGTAACGCTTGTCGACTATGTGGGTCAGCCGGTAGTCAAAGAGCAGTTGCAAATTTTTATTGAGGCAGCACGCAAGCGTAAAGAACCGCTTGATCACTGTTTGGTTTTTGGGCCTCCTGGATTGGGTAAAACAACCCTCGCACATATTATTGCCAATGAGATGGAAGTGGATCTTAAAACCACCTCTGGGCCAGTGCTTGAAAAAGCAGGTGACCTTGCTGCATTGCTGACTAATCTAGAAGAGGGTGATGTGCTCTTTATTGATGAGATTCATCGCCTAAGCCCCGTGGTTGAAGAAATACTATATCCCGCGCTTGAGGACTATCAGCTAGATATTGTAATTGGAGAAGGGCCAGCGGCCAGGTCAATTAAGTTGGATCTTCCGCCCTTTACACTGGTGGGTGCCACAACCCGTGCGGGGTTGCTGACTTCGCCTTTAAGAGATCGTTTCGGAATAGTGCAGCGTCTAGAGTTTTATTCAATTGACGATTTGGCAAAAATTGTCGCCCGTGCTGGCGATATTCTAGATGTCCCTATTGATGCTGCTGGCGCTAAAGAGATTGCCTGTCGTTCCAGAGGCACCCCTCGAATTGCTAATCGACTGTTAAGGCGTGTAAGAGACTACGCCGAAGTTAAAGCGGATGGCAAAGTGACGGTTGACATTGCCGATGCAGCACTCAATATGCTTAACGTGGATAAAAATGGCTTCGATCATTTGGATCGACGTCTTCTGCTTACTTTAATGGAAAAATTTGATGGTGGACCTGCGGGGGTGGATAGCCTAGCCGCAGCCATTAGTGAAGAGCGCGGAACCATTGAAGATGTGCTAGAGCCCTACCTTATACAGCAGGGGTTTTTAATGCGTACATCAAGAGGCCGTATGGCATCCCGAATGGCCTATGAACATTTTGGTCTGACTAGCCCTAAGCGTCTTCAGGAACAGATGGATGGCCTTAGTGAGTAAAGATACTCAAGTATTTAGTCATCAAACGCGAGTATATGTTGAAGATACCGACGCTGGCGGCATCGTATTTTATGCCAACTACCTAAAGTATATGGAGCGGGCGCGAACCGAATTTTTGCGTAGCTTGGGTTACGATAAACCTGCATTATTTGATGGTTTGCAATTTGTAGTTCGCCGTGTTGAGTTGGTCTATCAAAAGCCAGCTGTATTGGATGATGTTCTCGATATTTCCGCCCATTTAATCAAATTATCTAAGGCAAGTTTTGACATGCAGCAAAATATCTCTAGAGATGGGGATCTTTTGGTTGACGCGAAGGTCAAAATTGCCTGTATAAGTAATGATGCTAAGCGGCCTCAGGCTATGCCAGCAGACATTCACGAAACCCTAAAAAATTACGTTTGTTAAACCGGAGCTAAACAGTGAGTGAAGAAAATTTATCAATCCTCTCGTTAATACTTGATGCAAGCCTACTAGTGCAGCTGGTTATGGCTATATTGTTTATCGCATCAGTGATTTCGTGGATTATGATTGTGCAGCGCGGACTATATTTACGCAATGCTGAACGCGACTTTAAAAACTTTGAAGATACTTTTTGGTCGGGTGTGGATCTTAATAACCTCTACAGAGAACTCTCACAGCTAGCGCAAGAAAACGGTGGTGGGCAGGGTATTGAAAATGTTTTTCGTGGCGGTTTTCGAGAATTTACACGTCTAACTGAGAGTGATCGAGCAGACCCTGATGCAGTCATGGAAGGCACTGATCGCGCCATGCGTGTCGCTCTTTCACGAGAAGAGGAAAAGCTAAGCGCCAATCTGCCTTTTCTCGCCAGTGTTGCATCAGTTAGCCCGTACATAGGTTTATTTGGCACCGTATGGGGGATTATGAATTCATTCCGCGGTCTTGCCATGGTTCAACAGGCAACGCTTGCGACCGTGGCGCCAGGAATTTCTGAAGCGCTTATCGCAACGGCAATGGGTCTATTTGCCGCTATTCCAGCGGTGCTAGCCTACAACCGATATGCTGCAAAAGCTGAAACAATGAACGCCTGTTATGAAACATTTGCCGAAGAATTTTCCAGTATTTTGCATCGACAGGTGCATTCAGTCTAGAGGGTTAAGAGAGCGCTTAGAGTGAAAAATAAACGAGCCAAACGCAAGTTAGTTGCCGAGATCAATGTAGTGCCTTACATCGATGTTACCCTAGTATTGCTTGTTGTGTTTATGGTGACAGCGCCCTTGCTAATGCAGGGTGTAAAAGTTGATTTGCCAGTGGCAAATTCCGCGCCTATGGACAAGCAAAAGCAAGAGCCTCTTATTGTTTCTATTAAGTCCGATGGAACCTATTGGATGGATGAAAATGGAACCAATATAGCTAACAGCCTATCTTTTATAAAAGATAGAGTTGCAAAAGTATTGCGGCAAAAACCAAATACACCGGTTTTAGTCTGGGGAGATGCGAAAGTTGATTATGGTTCGGTTGTGGATTTAATGAGTCAACTTCAGCTTGCAGGAGCAACCTCAGTAGGCTTGGTGACCGAGCCCTCAAAATCCCAATGATAGATGCTCGAAGTGGTTATTTTATTGCAGCTATTGCAAGTGTTGGGCTGCATGCTGTTGTTATAGCAGCGGTATTGGCCAATTGGCAGCCTGAGACTAAAAAAACTATTGTTCAGCCACAATATATTCAAGCGGAATTAATGGAGCTTGCACCAAAAAAGAAATCCGTTAAAAAGCCAAAGATTACGCCATCCGTTGATAAGGTCGCCCAGCAACGAGAAATTGATAAGCGTAGAGCTAAAGAAAAGAAACTGGCTCAGCAGACATTAGAGTCAGAGCGCAAAGCCCAGCTACTAAAAGACCAGCAAAAAGCGGAAAAAGCGCGCAAGGATCGCGAGGAAAAGCAGCGCAAAGCTGATGAAGAGCGCGTTCGAAAGCAGGCCGAAAAGGCGGAGCAGCAACGAAAAGAGCAGGCTCTTATATTGGCCAAAGAAGACAAACAAGCCGCAAATAGCTATTTGCAGTTGATTCAGGCGCAAATATCGCAGCAATGGAATCGCCCCAAAAGTGCACGGCGAAATATGGAAACATTAATTGAACTTAGACTGGTACCTACGGGTCGAATAGTAGGTGTAGAGATTTTAGAATCTAGCGGCGACCCTGCTTTTGATCTCTCAGTGGAGCAGGCAGTTCGCAAAGCTGAGCCATTTTCTGAGCTTCAGAGGATGGAGTCGAGAATTTTTGAACAGTATTTTCGCAGTGTGAAAATAGTATTTAACCCCGAAGACTTAAGGCTTTAAATAAGCTTTATGGAGACCAAAGAGTGACCTTTATTAGACAGTATTCAATGTTACTAATAGCGCTGTTAATAGCAAGCAACGCCTATGGTGAATTGGTTATAAGAGTGACCGAGGGAAATGATCAGCCCACGGTGATAGCCTTATCGCCTTTTGATCTCAATGGTTTAAAAATTAATGAAGATATTGCTGATATTGTTGAATCCGATTTGCGTCGCAGTGGTTTATTCAGATTAATTCCGCGTAAGGATATGTTGGCGTTCCCATCAAACTCATCTGATGTGTACTTCAGGGATTGGCGTCTTCTTGGGGCTGAATATCTGGTAGTAGGCTCTATGTCAGTTTTACCAGATGAGCGTTATGAATTGGAATTAAGCCTGCTAAGTATCAATTCTAAAAAAGTACAGTTTACCCACAGGGTACGATCATCGGCTACCAAGATTCGAGACCTAGCGCATTCTGCCAGCGATAAAATTTATAAATCTATCACAGGTATTAGAGGTGCGTTTTCCACTCGACTTGCCTATGTTTCAGTGATTAGAGAAGGGGATGATTTCACCTACAGACTTCAGGTTGCGGATGCAGACGGTGCCCGTGAAAGTCTAATGTTAGAGTCCAAGCAGCCGATTATGTCACCTAATTGGTCACCTGATGGAAAGGCGCTGGCTTATGTATCCTTTGAAACTGGACGACCAGCAATTTTTAGGCAAAATTTAGCCACAGCAACGCGTGAACAGCTCACCGATTTTAAGGGGCTTAATGGTGCCCCCTCATGGTCTCCCGATGGCTCAACCATTGCGATGGTGCTGTCGAAAGATGGCAATCCTGAAATATATAGCCTTGAATTGGCCTCAAGAAAATTAACAAGGCTGACACGCCACTTTGCAATTGATACCGAGCCAACATGGATGCCAGACGGCAAGCATATATTATTCACCTCTGACAGGGGTGGTACGCCGCAGATATACAAGCTTAAATTAGCCGACCGAACGATCCAGCGTATAACCTTTCAAGGTAACTACAATGCTCGGGCCAGTATTGCACCAGACGGGCGTACGATGGCGATGGTTCATCGCTCATCAAGGGTATTCCATATTGCAGTACTAGACCTTAAAACAAGGCGGCTTATAGAATTAACTGAAACCACATTGGACGAATCACCATCTGTTGCACCTAATGGTGCTATTCTGATGTATGCTACTAAGTATAATGATAGAGGTATTCTTGCTGCAGTTTCAGTTGATGCTGGTGTAAAATATAACCTACCAGCAAAGTTAGGTGATGTCAGAGAGCCTGCATGGTCACCATTCTTACGTTAAACTATTAAATAAACTTAAAGCGTTACTCAAAGGAGTTAACAATCATGAAAACCCGCATAAATTTATATGCATCTTTGCTTGCCATCACAATTTTGACCGGCTGTAGTTCATCGCCAGTATATGATTCAGAGTCTGAAACGACTGAGATTGACACGACTGAAATTGACAATGCTGATGTTAAAACGGCTGAGGTTGAATCTGCTGAAATTGAAGTTGTACCTGTGGTAGTGGATGTAGCCACTGTATTTTATTTCGATTTTGACAAAGCATTATTGACGGCTGAGTCGCGAGCAGACCTTCTTGAGAATGCGGTTGTTCTTGCCAGCAATACACGTTCAGTTCGCCTAGAAGGCCATGCTGACGAGCGAGGAACGCGCGAGTACAATATGGCACTGGGTGAGCGTCGTGCTACTTCGGTTAAAGAGTTCTTGGTAATGCAAGGCGTGGCTAGTGATAGAATTGAAGTTATAAGCTTTGGTGAAGAGCGCGCAGCAGCCTATGGTAGTGATGACGATGCATGGCGATTAAATCGTCGAGTAGAGCTTAAATAGTCACAACCTGAGTAAACTTGATAAGAGGGTGAGGTATTCGCACCCTCTAATACCTGTTTGAGTGCAGTGAATATGAAAAACAAATTTTATGTAGTGATTGCCGGTATGCTGTCTTCGCAGCTTGTTGCACAGCCGCTATCTCCTGTTGTTGAGTTAAATAACACAACAGGCTCTGATAGGCAGCAAAAACCCAGTGCTAGTAGTGTTCAGCGAGCCGAGCAGTTCTATCAGATGCAGGTATTAAAAGATGAAGTCAAAATGCTTCGAGGTAAGGTTGAAGAGCTTTCTTATCAGTTGCAACAGATTAAACAGCTACAAATGGACGATTATTTGGATATTGATCGTCGCTTGACAGCAATTGCCTCGACCAGATCTAATATCATTCCAGTTAGCGAAGAAACTATCCTAAATACTGCTGTCCCACCGGTGGGACAGTTAACCGCAGACGGCCTTCAATCGCTACAATCTCCCATAATAATTACGCCTGAAGATATAGAGGCAGACTATTTAGCCTCTAGCAAACTGCTCAAAGAGAGGGATTTTGATGGTGCCATTGCAGCCTTCAAAAATCATATTCTTAGCTTTGATCAAAGCCCCTATTCAGCCAATGCCCATTATTGGTTGGGTGAAATATATGAGTTTAGGGGTGAGATGGGGCTTGCAGTTGACTCTTTTGAAGTTGTGGTTAATAGTTACAGTGATCACAACAAGGCCATGGACGCGCGCTACAAACTTGGCAAGCTCTACCATAAGCAAGGCGATAACAAGCGAGCTATTGCGCTGTTGAAAGAAGCCGCACAAAGTAATGGCGGTGCTGGAGCCAAGGCAAAGGCTTACCTAAAGACCAAAGGTCTATAAGGTCTTAGCCTTGGTTGGTTAAGTTTATTTCTATGGAAAATCATTCTTTAAGAATTACCGAAATCTTTCATTCTCTTCAGGGTGAGACCACCACTACGGGCTTACCCACTGTTTTTGTTAGGCTAACGGGTTGTCCTCTGCGCTGTGACTATTGCGACACTGCCTATGCCTTTGAAGGTGGGGAGAAAAAAGCTATTCAAGAGATACTGAATACGGTTGCTGATTATCAGACTGACTTTATTACAGTAACGGGTGGTGAGCCATTGGCGCAGCCTCAGTGTATAGAGCTTCTAAAGCAGCTTTGTGATCTTGGCTATCGAGTTTCGCTGGAAACAAGTGGTGCAATGTCTACTCAAGATGTTGATCCGCGAGTGATAAAAATCGTCGATCTAAAAACACCGGGTTCAGGAGAGGTAGGTCGCAACCTGTATGAGAATATCAACTACCTTCAGCCAGAGGACGAAGTAAAGTTTGTTATCTGTGATCGTAAAGATTATGACTGGAGTTGCATGCAGATCGATCAGCTGAGGTTACGTGACACGGGAGCAGAAATTTTATTTTCACCCAGCCAAGGGCAGTTATCACCCAAACAATTGGCCCAGTGGATTTTAGAGGATAGGTTAAAAGTTCGTATGCAGTTGCAAACCCATAAAGTGATTTGGGGCGACGAGCAGGGGCGTTAAAAGATGACAAAAAAAGCAGTTGTATTGGTTTCAGGTGGGTTAGATTCATCCACTGTGCTCGCTATAGCTAATCAGCAGGGGTTTGAATGCTACACCCTAAGCTTTGACTATGGGCAGCGACATAGATCTGAGCTGGTGGCCGCGCAGAGTGTCTCTAATTCAATGAATGTTAAGCAGCATAAAATTGTGACATTGGATCTAGCCACGATAGGCGGCTCCGCCTTAACGGATACCAATATTCAGGTGCCAGAGTATGAAACATCTGGAATTCCTGTAACCTATGTTCCTGCACGCAATACGGTTTTTCTGTCTATTGCCTTAGGTTGGGCAGAGGTTTTGGGGGCCAATGATATCTTTGTGGGTGTTAATGCAGTGGACTACTCCGGTTATCCTGATTGTCGGCCGAATTATATTGACGCTTTTGAACAAATGGCTAATCTTGCTACCAAGGCTGGAGTCGAGGGAAATAAGTTAACGATACATGCGCCGTTAATCGAATTAACAAAGGCGCAAATCATAAGCATTGGCATTGATCATGGGGTTGATTACAGCGCAACCATTTCCTGTTATCAAGCCGCTGTAGATGGCACTGCATGCGGTGTTTGTGATAGTTGTCGACTTCGTAAGCAGGGTTTTTTAGAAGCTGGTATAAAAGACCCAACAAGATATCAAAATAGTACTTGAATTTATCCTGTTGGTGAGTATGATACGCACCTCATTTAGGGGGCCGTTAGCTCAGTTGGTAGAGCAGTTGGCTTTTAACCAATTGGTCCCGCGTTCGAGTCGCGGACGGCCCACCATTTCTCCTAATGTTCTAGCGTAGATATAGTTTCGCATTTTCTTTCTGTTTAAGCCTTAAATTTGTCACTTACAATTGAAATAAAGCATTCTTTTGCAGTGCCTACTCAGTTGATGGATAATAAGCTGATAAATTGAATATTGGATACTAGGTAATCAAACCTATTTAGTGTCCAAAATAATTACACAGAGCATAATTTAATGAGTGAAAATGACAATCATACATACAGGCTGATTATTCACTGCCCAGATAAAGTGGGTATTGTTGCTGCGGTCAGTCAGTTTATCGCCGATCATAATGGTTGGTTGCTAGAGTCAAATTACCATGCTGACCCAGATAGTGATTGGTTTTTTATGCGCAACGAGCTAAAGGCGAGTTCGCTGTCGATAAATTTGGATGAATTTCGCGAAAAGTTCTCAGAGCTTGCTGCAAGCTATGATATGCGTTGGGCTATGTATGACTCTAAAAAACCACAAAAAGTGGTACTTTTAGCCAGTCATGCCTCTCACTGTTTGGCTGATTTACTTCATCGCTGGCATAGTGGTGAACTTGACTGTGACATCAGCTGTGTAATTTCAAATCACGAAAACCTAAGATCAATGGTTGAGTGGCACAATATCCCGTTTAAATATGTGCCTGTAGATCGAAATGATAAAGCCCCTGCATTTGCCGAAATGGCATCAATTATTGATTCATACAATGCAGATACCGTGGTTTTAGCACGTTATATGCAGATCATTCCTCCGCAAATGTGTGCTAAATACAAAGGGCGCATGATCAATATACATCACAGCTTCCTGCCGTCATTTATTGGCGCCAACCCATACTCAAAAGCTTATGAAAGAGGCGTTAAACTGGTAGGTGCGACTAGCCACTATGTCACTGAAGACCTAGATGAAGGGCCAATTATTGATCAGGACGTTGTGCGGGTTGGACATAGCCACAGTGAGGCTGATCTAGTGCGTCTGGGTAGAGATGTGGAAACTTTAGTGCTGGCAAGAGCCCTGCGTAACCATCTTGAAAATAGAGTGATTGTTCACGGTCACAAAACCGTTGTGTTTGAGCAGTAAGAAGAAATCTTAGAAGGCGGACTGGGATAGACTCCCAGTCCGCACTCATCAAATATTAGTATTCTGAGTTAACCACCAGCACATCAACATCCAATGCTGAGATCACCCGTTCAGCAGTATTGCCGCGTCTTGATTTGGTTAAGCCAGTTTGTCCCAAAGTGCCTATAATCACTACATCGGCATCAATTTGTTTAGATACCTTAGAGATCACCTCATCGGTATAGCCTTTTACAACATGCGTATTGCTCTGTTTAAGACCTGTATGCTTGGCGAGTCGACCACGGTCTGGGTAAAGTAGAGAATCGATATAGGCATTGACCACATGAAAATCAGCGCCATAGCTTTCTGCTAAGTCCATACCTCTCTCTAAAATATTCTTATTCAGTGTTTCTTGGTTTATTCTTGAAGCCTGAAAGTTCACCGCAGCCAGAACAACCTTGCGTAGAGGTTTGGCTTCATCACGAACCAAGACAACTGGGCAAGTGGCTTCTTTAAGCAGTTCCCATTTTGATTCTGCGAAGATAAATCGTTTGCTTTTAATTGGTTTGCCCGCTCGAATCATAATTCTAGTGGCACCAAAATGCTTAGCCGAGGCCATGATTGAGCCCTGCCAATCATTAGACCATGAGACTTCAATTCTGTATTGCAATCCAGCTTCTTTCAGTGGGCGGTGGATTTGTTGTTCAAACCAATCGGTATCGCGATAAATACTGGGGTTTCTAGCATCTAAGTTAACCGTATTACTATCCACTGCCACAAAGACACAGACCTCGGGTCTAGGGGTTATCAATTGAGAGGTAATAAGTGCGCGATCAAGGGCTACCTGTTTGTCGAGCGTAGGGTTTACAACAACAAATATTTTTTCTTGAGATGACATTTTTTTAGCCTCGCTTATAAAATGCGTTAAACCGCGTATTTGGCTATGCATTAAATGCATGCTTAAAGCCAATATTATGAATTGTGCGCATTTTACGTAAATTTGCACTAAAAAGGGTCATTTTTAGGTATGGTTTTTTTGGATAACCTCTATATCAAATTAGTTATTACGCTAATTAATCTTCGCTAAGGATTTAAAATTTTAAATTTGTAGTAACAGAACAACCACAGAAAACGTATAATTGCGCTTTTTAAGCAGTATCAATCTGCTTTAATTGTTCAGAATAACCATTGGATAAAAAATGACGATTAGAACCAGAATTGCCCCATCGCCAACGGGTGATCCTCATGTTGGTACAGCCTATGTGGCACTGTTTAATATGGTGTTTGCCCGCAGTCAGGGGGGGCAGTTTTTACTGCGTATTGAGGACACAGATCAGACCAGATCAACACCAGAGTCGGAGCAGGCGATTCTAGATGCACTCTCTTGGCTTGGCCTTCAATGGGATGAGGGTCCGGATGTTGGTGGTGACAGGGGCCCCTATCGTCAAAGCGAGCGCTCAGAGATATATGCAAAGCACGCAAATCAGCTGCTGGAAAAAGGTCATGCCTTTCGTTGTTTTTGTACCTCACAGAGGTTGGATGAACTGCGTGCCTCACAGATGCAAGAAAAGCAGCCTCTTGGCTATGATGGTCACTGTTGCAACCTAAGCAATGATGAAATTACAAAACGCCTAGAGGCCAAACAGCCCCATGTAGTGCGTATGAATATCCCCCGAGAAGGGCAGTGTACTTTCAATGATATGTTGCGCGGTGAGATCAGTATCGATTGGGCGCAGGTTGATATGCAGATTTTGCTAAAAGCCGATGGTATGCCCACCTATCATTTAGCTAATGTGGTCGATGATCATCTTATGGAGATTAGCCATGTGATTCGTGGTGAAGAGTGGATTAACTCCGCACCCAAGCATATTCTTCTCTACCAATATTTTGGCTGGGAGTTACCCGTATTCTGTCATCTGCCACTCTTGCGCAATGTCGATAAAAGTAAGCTATCCAAGCGCAAAAATCCCACTAGTATTCTTTATTATCAGCGCATGGGTTACTTGCCAGAGGCACTATTAAATTATTTAGGTCGTATGGGCTGGTCTATGCCCGATGAGCGTGAAAAATTTACCCTTGCTGAAATGCATAAAGAGTTTGATATACAAAGAGTATCCCTTGGTGGTCCGGTATTTGATGTGGAAAAACTCAGCTGGTTGAATGGCCTATGGATTCGTGAAGAATTAACCGATGATCAGCTCGCTGATCGACTTCAGCAATGGGCACTTAATCGCGATACATTAATGGCGTTCTTGCCGTTTGCTAAACAGCGTATGGAAACATTGTCTGATATTGCGCCCTTAGGCAGTTATCTAGTCTCTGGTATGTTGCCAATAACGCCAGAGGATTTGCAAAACAGCGGTTTTGAGCAGGATCAATTAATCGAAGTCTTGCAGTTCTCACTTTGGCGCTTAGAAGCTATACAGCAATGGCAGCGGGATAATATCTTCAATGCATTAAAGGCGGTCGCCGATGCTATGGAAATAAAAATGAAGCCCTATTTAGCGCCCTTATTTATTGCTATCGCGGGCAGTAGTTCTTCTATTTCAGTGATGGATTCTATGGCGCTATTGGGGGCTGATATGTCTAGGGCAAGACTGCGTTATGCCATAGAGTTGCTGGGTGGTGTTGGCAAGAAGAAGCTTAAGAAAATGGAAAAAGCCTATCAGCAGCTAAACTAAACCCAGAGGTGGATCATCAGGCTTGACTTGCCGTCAGCTGATCCCTATCATGCGACCTCCAAATTTGGGGCTATAGCTCAGCTGGGAGAGCGCAACACTGGCAGTGTTGAGGTCAGCGGTTCGATCCCGCTTAGCTCCACCAATTTTTTATCCCCTGCACCCAGTGCGGGGGTTTTTGGTTAAGTATTCCACATATTTTAATCAGCAAAATAGAGAGTAGCAAAGGAGAACAGCATTGATTAAGCCTCATGGCTCAGAGAGCCTAGACCCACGTCTTGTAAGTGCAGATAGAGCACAGCAACTATTAGCAGAAGCAGAGTCTCTGCCCAGTTTGCTACTTAATTCAGCAGCAGCAGCTAATGCGGTGATGTTAGGGGCAGGTTATTTCAATCCGTTAAAAGGCTATATGAATTTAGCCGATGCACTGAGTGTTGCTACTGACTTGCACACTGAAGACGGCTTATTTTGGCCTGTACCTGTTTTAAATATGGTAGATGATATCGCAGGAATTGAGGGTGCTAGTCGAATTGCTCTGCGGGATCCCAATACCGAGGGTAATCCTATTATGGCGGTTATGGATGTGGCAGCTATTGAGTCAGTCACAGACGAGCAAATTACCACTATGGCGCAAGAGATTTTTGCAACTACAGATCCAGAGCATCCCGGCGTAGCAACCTTCACCCAACAAGGTCGCTTTGTTGTATCCGGTGATGTAGAGGTGCTAAACCTGAGTTATTTTCATGCAGATTTCCCAGACACTTTTAGAACAGCGACAGAAATTCGCGATGAAATTGCCGAGCTTGGTTGGAACAAGGTTGTGGCTTTCCAAACTCGTAACCCAATGCACCGAGCGCACGAAGAACTATGTCGCATGGCAATGGAACGTCTGGATGCTGACGGCGTAGTGATTCATATGCTGTTAGGTAAACTAAAGCCTGGGGATATTCCTGCGTCAGTGCGCGATAACTGTATCCGCAAGATGGTTGATCTGTATTTTCCAGAGAATTCGGTCATGGTAACTGGCTATGGCTTTGATATGTTGTATGCCGGCCCAAGAGAAGCGGTATTACACGCAGTGTTCCGTCAAAATATGGGTGCAACCCATTTGATCGTTGGTCGTGATCATGCTGGTGTTGGTGATTATTATGGTGCCTTTGATGCTCAGACTATCTTTGATGATAAGGTGCCTGAAGGCGCACTTGAAATTGAGATCTTTAATGCTGACCACACCGCATTCTCGAAAAAACTCGGTCGCGTTGTGATGATGAATGAAGCCGAGGATCATACCAAGGACGATTTTATCCTGCTATCCGGAACTAAGGTGCGTCAGATGTTGGGCGAGGGCATAGCGCCACCACCAGAATTCTCACGACCCGAAGTGGCTCAGATTCTTATGGATTATTATCAAATCGAAAAAAACTAAGTTTATAAAAACTGATTAATCACTAAGCAGATAGTTCTAGCCAACTATCTGCTTTTTTGTTTTTACACGGATTTCCTATGGTTTTCTATGCAGATTTAACGATTTTCGGCTAATTATAGCGGTTATACCCCCGTTTAAGAGTGCAATTATACTGCGGAACCTGTAAGCTTCGCGCCCTGTGAGACACCAATAAAACATGACTCAACTTGCCAACACTGTCGAAGCTTGACATTAACTCTAAAGTAAAAAATTTATGACCTTCAATGAACTGGGTTTATCTGCTCCAATATTAAAAGCTGTAACTGCTCAAGGCTACAGCGAACCATCACCTATTCAAGCAAAAGCCATTCCCGCTGTGCTTGAGGGGCATGATTTGATGGCAGCTGCTCAAACCGGTACTGGTAAAACAGCTGGTTTTACCCTGCCAATCTTAGAGCGTTTAAGTGGCGGGCGAAGAGCAGGGGCTAATCAGGCGCGCTGCTTAATCTTAACCCCTACCAGAGAGCTGGCTGCTCAGGTCGGCGAAAGCGTAGCCAACTATTCAAAGCATCTTTCATTGACCTCAGCGGTAGTGTTTGGTGGAGTGAAAATTAACCCGCAAATGATGAAGCTTAGACGCGGAGTCGATATTTTGGTTGCTACACCTGGTCGTTTAATGGATTTGCATAGTCAAAATGCGGTTAAATTCGATCATCTGCAGGTATTAGTGCTAGATGAAGCCGACAGAATGCTAGATATGGGTTTTATTCGTGATATAAAACGCATCATTGATTTACTTCCAAGACGCCGCCAGAATTTGCTATTTTCGGCGACTTTTTCTGACGATATTCGCAATCTTGCCAGAGGCCTATTGCGCAAACCGATAGAGATTTCTGTCAGCCCTCGCAATACCACAGCAACTTCAGTAACTCAGCATATCCACCCGGTGGATAAGAAAAAGAAAGCTCAACTGCTAACTCGCCTTATTCATGATGGAAAATGGGAGCAGGCACTGGTGTTTACCAAGACTAAACACGGCGCAAATAAGCTAACCAAACATTTAGAATCAGAGGGCATTGTTGCTGCCGCCATTCATGGTAATAAAAGTCAGGGAGCGCGAACCAAAGCTCTAGCCGGTTTTAAAGCTGGTGAAATTAGAATCCTAGTGGCTACTGATATCGCCGCTCGTGGCCTGGATATTGAGCAACTGCCTCAGGTAGTTAACTTTGACTTGCCTAATGTTTCTGAAGATTACGTTCACCGTATCGGACGTACCGGGCGCGCAGGGCAAACCGGTCAGGCAATTTCTCTAGTGAGTGCCGACGAGGTTGATCTACTATCAGATATTGAGCGTTTAATTCAGCAGCTTCTTCCGCGTGAAGAAATTGAAGGCTAAGAGCCCAAGCATGCTGTTCCAGAAACAACTCTTAGAGCGCCTGTTAAGCCGAAAAAGCCCAGAAAAGCCTTAAACCGTGAGACCGGTGCGGGAAGTAATAGTCGGCGAGATAAAAAGTCGGGTGGGTCAGGTTATGGTCAGGGTCCCAAGCCAGGTAATAAGCGCAAAAGCGGTGGACGCAATCAAACTGCCAAAGCCAAAGACGGTGCAAGTAGAGATTCTGATAAACCATCAAATTCTCAACGAAAATCGCCAGCTAAAGGAAAGCCTGCCTCAGGGGCGAGCAAATCTCCCTATGGTTCTGGCGGTGGTAAGCACAGTGGCGGTAAAAGCTTTTCCGGCAATCGTTCAGGATCAGATAGGCGCGGTAATAGATAAGATAATTCCTTAAACGCATTCAGTGATGAGTGCGTTATGTATCAAAATCCCTATTAAGAGAAACCCAATTAATGTTTGAATTTCAATTAAGCAAAGTAGCAACCTTTAAAAATGATCTACTTTCAGGCCTAACTGTTGCACTAGCTCTGGTTCCCGAAGCTGTTGCCTTTGCCTTTGTAGCCGGCGTTGAGCCATTAGTGGGGCTGTATGCCGCATTTATGGTAGGTCTCATCACTGCGGTGATAGGCGGTCGTCCAGGTATGATTAGTGGTGCTACAGGTGCTCTGGCTGTAGTTATGGTTTCTCTAGTGGCTCAGCATGGGGTTGAGTATTTATTTATCACCGTAGTACTGATGGGTATCCTGCAAATTGCTGCTGGTATTTTTAAGCTGGGTAAATTTATTCGAATGGTTCCCCACCCGGTAATGCTGGGCTTTGTAAATGGTTTGGCGATTGTAATTTTCCTTGCACAATTAGGCCAGTTTGGTGAGGCAGGGCAGCCTGGGTGGCTCGATGGCACTTTTATGCAGGACAGTATTGTCGATGTGGCATGGCTACAGGGTAGTGCACT
The DNA here is from genome assembly GCA_029246925.1 of Porticoccaceae bacterium. Lineage (GTDB taxonomy): Bacteria > Pseudomonadota > Gammaproteobacteria > Pseudomonadales > Porticoccaceae > HTCC2207. The sequence goes on along the minus strand of JAQWMF010000086.1, from coordinate 2,821 downwards.
TAATATGTTGCTAGGCTTGGTTTTCCTGACCATGTTGATTATCTATTTTCTGCCCAAAATTACCAAAGTTATTCCCTCCTCCCTAGCGGCAATCCTAGTGGTTACCGGTTTAGTTTTAGGGTTTGATTTAGACACCAAAGTGGTGGGTGATGTAGCTTCTATTAGTGGTGGTTTGCCAAGTTTCCACATTCCAATGGTGCCTTTTACCTTTGAAACGCTGATGATTATTTTGCCCTATTCAATTATTTTGGCAGCCATAGGTTTGATTGAATCATTGCTAACCCTGCGTCTTATCGATGAAATTACCGAAACTCGTGGCCGTGGCAACAAAGAGTGTATTGGTCAGGGTGTTGCTAATACAGTAACAGGCTTCTTTGGCGGTATGGGTGGTTGTGCCATGATTGGTCAAAGTATAATCAATGTGAACTCCGGTGGTCGCGGACGCCTCTCTGGTATTAGCGCGGCATTATTTTTATTACTATTTATACTAGTAGCGTCGCCACTCATTGAACAGATTCCTCTAGCGGCTCTTATTGGTGTTATGTTTATTGTCGTTATCGGTACCTTTGAGTGGTCTAGCTTCAGAATTATTGGCAAGGTACCAAAAAGTGATGCGTTAATTTTAGTCTTAGTTTCTGGTGTAACCGTTGCTACGGATTTAGCTGTTGCGGTGGTGGTTGGGGTAATTGTTTCCGCCCTAGTGTTTGCATGGCAACATGCCAAATATATTCGCATTGAAGCCAGAGAAGATCACAAAGGCTCAACGGTCTATGCGGTAACAGGTCCATTGTTTTTTGGTTCCGTCACCTCATTCCTCGAGCGCTTTGACCCCAAGAGTGACAATGATGACGTGGTTATTGATTTTGCACGCTCAAGGGTAGCCGATCACTCGGGTCTTGAGGCTATAGATACCCTAGCAGAACGCTATTTAAAAGCGGGGAAAAGCCTGCATCTAGTTCACCTAAGTGAAGAATGTCGCAGACTGTTAACCAAAGCCGGCAATCTGGTTGAAGTTAATGTTATTGAAGACCCTAAATACTTCGTTGCTGATGATAGTCTAGCCTAATTTTTTTGTAAAAATCTGTCATTTCTCCACAAGCGAATACTTGAAATTTGGTTTTTTGCCCATACTTAGTTAATAGAGGCAAATTAATTGCCAAAGATTATGTGTTAACTAGGAGAGATAGCAGAAATGACAGCAAAGTCAAAAAGCAAAGCAGAAACTATGGGGTTTCAAACTGAAGCAAAACAACTGCTTCATTTGATGATTCACTCTTTATATTCCAATAAAGAGATATTTTTACGCGAATTAATTTCTAATGCGTCCGATGCTACTGATAAGTTGCGTGTTGAGGCGTTAGAAAACAGTGCGCTCTACGAAAGTGACGGCGATCTTAGAATTCGAATAGCCGTAGACGAAGAGGCTAAAACCATTGAAATTTCTGACAATGGTATCGGTATGTCCAAAGATGAGGTAATTGCTAACCTAGGCACAATTGCCAAATCAGGCACCTCTGAATTTCTTAAAAATCTAACCGGCGATCAAAAGAAAGATTCACAACTTATTGGTCAGTTTGGGGTTGGTTTTTATTCCTCATTTATTGTAGCTAAACAGGTGATTGTTGAAACTCGTCGCGCCGGCGTTGCAGCCGACCAAGCGGTGCGCTGGACCTGTGAAGGTGAAGCAGACTTTCAAATTGAAAGTATTGAGAAAAAAGATCGCGGCACCAGTATCACCCTTATACTAAAAGATGATGAGCAAGAGTTTGCCAATAATTGGCGTCTGCGCAGCATTATAAAAAAATATTCAGACCATATCGCTATACCGGTGCAGATGGAAAAAATTCAGCCACCGGCAGAAGAAGGTCAAGAAGCTAAAGCACAAACGCCAGAGTGGGAGGCGATCAATGATGCCAAAGCACTTTGGACCAAGTCTAGAAATGAAGTTAGCGACGAAGAGTACAACGAGTTCTACCGTCATATCTCCCATGATTTTGCCGAACCACTAAGCTGGAGCCACAATCGGGTAGAGGGCAAGCATGAGTACACCAGCTTGCTGTATATTCCGGGTATGGCACCAATGGACCTATATCAGCGTGAAGCCGCCCGCGGGTTAAAGCTGTATATCAAGCGCACATTTATTATGGATGACGCCGAGCAGTTTTTGCCGATGTATCTGCGCTTTGTCAAAGGTGTATTAGATAGTGCTGATCTTCCGCTTAACGTATCTCGTGAAATACTTCAGAGCACGCCAATGGTAGATAGCATTCGCTCGGCGCTGACAAAGCGTATTTTGGATATGTTAGCCAAGATGGCTAAAAGTGAACCAGAAAAATATGCAACATTCTGGAATCAGTTTGGCGCCGTTCTTAAAGAAGGCCCGAGTGAAGATAATGGCAACAGCGAAAAAATTGCTAAATTATTTCGTTTTGCTAGCTCAGCTAATGACAGTGCCGATCCGTCGACTAGCCTAACTGACTACATCGAGCGCATGAAAGACGGCCAAGATAAAATCTATTATGTGACGGGCGATAGTCATTCTGTGATAGCCAATAGCCCCTATCTTGAGGTTTTCCGCAAGCATGGTATCGAAGTGCTACTAATGTCTGATCGTATTGATGAGTGGATGATGGGCTATCTAAACGAATTTGATGGCAAAGCATTCCAAGATGTTGCTCGCGGCGATCTCGATCTAAGCGCCATTATTGGTGAACAAGATGATGCTGAAAAAGATAGCAAATCAAAGGCTAAAAAGAAAGATCAGAGCGCAGATGACAAATTACTTGAGCGCGTTAAAGGCCTATTAGAAGCCAAGGTAGAA
>JAQWMF010000085.1 GCA_029246925.1 Porticoccaceae bacterium | reverse complement strand
TCTGAAAAACTGCCCATTTCTGCCTGTATATCCAGATAACATCGCGCATTAGTAATTGCACTTTTAACTTTTAATTGATTGCGCACAATACCCCGATTATTCATCAAGCACTCGATTTCAGCTTCACCAAATGCCGCCACTACCTTTACATCAAAATTTGCAAAAGCTCTGCGATAATTATCTCGTTTACGCAGAATAGTTAACCACGAAAGTCCTGCTTGCGCAGACTCTAATAGTAAAAACTCAAATAGCTTTTTATCGTCTCGACAAGGGATGCCCCATTCATGATCATGGTAGCTCTGATAGCCTTCATCCTCGCCGCACCAAGAGCAACGGATCAATCTATTTGCCATATTTTTCTCGATAAATTTTTCCTTAGTATAGTTTAAATTTCTCTCTCAATAGCACCAATGAAATTTCAGGCTATAATTGAGCACTCTTAAAAAAGGAAATTTACCATGCTAGGCCTGATTCAGCGCGTTTCTTCAGCGTCAGTATCTATTGAGGAGCAAATTTATAGTCAAATCCATCAGGGAATCCTGTTATTGCTCGGAGTAGAAAAAAACGATACCCCTGCTCAGGCTGATCAGCTTTTAAAAAAGCTTTTAAGCTATCGTATTTTTGGCGATGACAATGGAAAAATGAATCTGTCTCTACAGGATATAAGCGGCGATCTGCTAATAGTTTCGCAATTTACCCTAGCCGCAGACACTCACAAAGGACTGCGGCCAAGCTTTTCTTCAGCAGCACCCCCAGAACAAGCAAATACTCTCTATGAGTATTTTCTAGATCAAGCCAAAAAAACTCATGGCGGGGCAATTGCCAGCGGTCAATTTGGCGCAGATATGCAGGTATCTCTTTGTAACGATGGGCCAGTGACCTTCCTGCTCAGTAGCTAATAATCACCTAAGCTGATCAACTAATAGGCGGTGAAAACCTTCGAAACTGCCATTGCTCATAATAACTACATGCATGGGCCTACCAGAGCTTTTAGTCGCACTGATTGCTTGAAGAGCATCGCTCAACAAGCTATCGATATCATGACTAACCGATGCCGGCACAGGGGAGCCTTTTGCAACGGATGATAAACGCCAATCTATACTTGAATTTTGATACCACAGCACCTGATCTGCATCGACTACAGCAGCGCCTAATGCCTGCTGATGAACACCTAATTTCATGGTTGCTGATCGAGGCTCTATCACTGCCATTATATGAGCATCTCCTACTTTTGCTCGCAGACCTTCAATGGTAGTTTTAATGGCTGTTGGATGATGGGCAAAATCATCATAAACGGTTAAATTCTGACCGCTATAAATGGGCTCCATGCGACGCTTAATTCCCACAAATGAGCTCAAGGCATCACAGGCCTGCTGAAGGCTAACTCCAATCTCAGATGCGGCCACAATAGCCGCCATTGCATTGTTGACATTATGTAGCCCCAACTGCTGCCAATTTACTGTAGCCTGCTGAGCAGAATTTGTATGCAACACTGTAAACTGGGAGCCATCTTCAGTTATGAGTTTGTAGTACCATGGCGCATCATTATTAGCCCCAAAACTATTCTGCTGACTCCAACAACCCTGCTCAAGGACTTCAAGCACCGCCGAGTCACCGGCGGGGAAAATAACATTGCCGTTACTGGGTAGGGTTCGCACACAGTGATGAAACTGACGCTGAATAGCGACTAAGTCGTCAAAAATATCAGCATGATCATATTCGAGGTTATTAATAATCAGGCTGTTGCTATGATAGTGGACAAACTTGGAGCGCTTATCAAAGAAAGCCGTGTCATATTCATCCGCTTCAATCACAAAGTATTTTTTGCCATCGGTAGCTGTACCTCCAATACGAGCAGATACGCCAAAGTCTTGAGGCACACCGCCAATTAAATATCCAGGGTGATAACCCACCGTATCGAGTATTTTTGCCAGCATACTACTGGTAGATGTTTTGCCATGGGTACCAGACACCGAAATAACATGCTTGTCTTTTAACATATTATCACCCAACCACTGAGGACCAGAAGTGTAGGCAAGTTTTTGATCCAGCATATACTCGACACAGGGGTTTCCGCGGGACATGGCATTACCCACAACTATCAAATCAGGGGCTGGCTGTAATTGAGCCGGATCAAAACCTTCTATCAACTCAATGCCTGCACATTCAAGCTGAGTACTCATAGGAGGATAAACATTGGCATCACAGCCAGACACTCGATGGCCCGCTGACTTTGCCAGCTGAGCCAAACTTCCCATAAATGTGCCGCAAATACCCAAAAAATGCAGGTGCATAAATTTTCCTAATGACGTAAAGGTCTATTAGAACAATAAATTAACCGCTAGCATAGTGTCCATTGCTTACAGCGCTTAGCAACTAATTTATTTTTTAAGCATGGATAATAAGGCATGCCATTTTTATAAGGGGGATAGTCCTCGCCAGCAATCAGTGGCAATAAATAATCACGCGCCTGCTGGGTAATACCAAAACCGTCTTCACTGATAAACGAGCGCGGCATTTTTTTCTCTTGATTAGCTACACTCTCTAAAGGCGCCTCGCCCAGTGACCAGCTATAGACTGAACCCGAACCGCGCTGAATACTGACCATAATGGCATTTTTACCCTCAAGGGCTTTTTCCACTGCAGCTCGACCCACGGCATAAGCCTGCGCAACATCAGTTTTAGACGCTATATGACGTGCTGAGCGCTGCAAATAGTCCGCCACCGCATAATGGTATTTATAACCCAGTGAATTTTTGATCATACTGCACAGCGCAGGGGCTACCCCGCCCAACTGTTTATGCCCAAAGGCATCTTCCGACAAGGAACCAGAAAGCAATCCACCATCGGCATAGGTAGTACCCTCCGAGGCCACCACCACGCAATAGCCACATTTCTCAACCGTTTTTTTCACCTTGGCAATAAATGCTTCGCGTTCAAAAGAGATTTCGGGAAATAAAATAATATGCGGAGGCTCTCCTTGCACCTGCGTAGCTAGACCGCCAGAAGCCGCAATCCATCCAGCATGGCGACCCATTACCTCAAGAATAAATACCTTAGTAGAGGAACCCGACATTGAAGCTATATCAAGGCTCGCCTCCTTGGCAGATACCGCCACATACTTGGCCACTGAGCCAAAACCTGGCGAGCAATCAGTTAAAGGAAGGTCATTATCTATGGTTTTAGGAATATGAATAGCCTGAATCGGATAGCCCATTTGCTCTGAAATCTGCGAAACTTTCAGGCAGGTATCAGCGGAATCGCCACCGCCGTTATAGAAGAAATACCCTATATTATGGGCCTTAAAAACGTCTATCAGACGCTGATATTCACTGTCGTTATCAGCTATATCTTGCATTTTGTAGCGGCAAGAACCAAAGGCACCGCCGGGGATATGTCGCAATGCAGCGATTGATTGATCAGACTCCAAACTAGTGTTGATCAGATTTTCCTGAAGGGCGCCGATAATACCGTTTTGCCCTGCATAAAGGACGCCTATTTTGTCACTGTGATTGCGACAGGCTTCAATCACCCCACAGGCTGAGGCATTGATTACCGAGGTCACGCCCCCAGACTGGGCATAAAATGCATTTTTATTCGCCATGTAATCCCACTTCCCTTTGGTCTCTGCACAGATTGATATAGTACTACTTTATACTGTTTAGGCACAGGGGCTCTTTTGGGCTTTCCCCCTAGCAACTATCAACGCATAATAGAGGCCCAATTATCTAGTTTCAGGAACTCATCTAGTATGCCTAAGGCTTGTTTGGCACTTTATCAACGTAATCTCCTCAATCATCCATGGCGCGCTATAGCGCTAACTGCGGTTGTCACTGTGGCGATGGCACTGGGATTGCCCAATTTCAAATTGGATGCTTCGGCAGATTCACTGACGCTAGAGTATGACGATGATCTAAATTTTTTCCGCGAGGTTTCTCAACGCTATGGCAGTGATAATTTTTTAATTATTACCTTTTCACCCAAATCTGGTGATCTTTTTGATAAAGATAACCTCGAAATATTAGGCTCAATAAGTAATAAATTAAAAGGTATCAATGGCATAGAAAATACCATTTCCATGCTTGATGTACCTCTTCTGTACAGCCCAAAAATTAGTATTAGCGAGTTAGATCAGCCCCTAAATACTGTCGTTTCTGATGGCGTAGATAAACAGGCCGCCAAAAAAGAATTTTTAACCAGTCCAATTTATAAAGATATGCTGCTCAGTGCCGATGGCACCACCACGGGCATTGTTGCCACATTGAGTCTAGATCAGGACTATCTCTCGCTAGTCACCCAGCGCGACAACCTGAGACTATTGCGAGATACCGAAGGGCTGGATAATCAGCAACAGCTACAACTAGCGGCGGTTAGCCAGGAATTCCTTGATTACCGAACAGCCAAGACCGCAGAGGACCATCTTCGAGTAGCACAGGTTCGAAAACTGATGGATCAATATCGCGATCGCGCTACCATATATCTTGGTGGTCCCGATATGATTACTGCCGATATGATCGACTTTATTAAAAGCGACTTGGCTATTTTTGGTATCGGCATCTTATTATTTATGGTGGCGACCCTAGCCTTTATTTTTCGCTCTGCACGCTGGGTTATTCTCCCCGTGGTTACCTGCGCTGTATGCCTAACGATTGTTTTGGGCTTTTTAAGTTGGATTGATTGGCGCCTGACAGTGATTTCATCTAATTTTGTTTCACTACTACTCATTATCACGTTGGCATTAACTATTCATCTAATGGTTCGCTACCGTGAGCTGCATGCAGTCAGCCCGAAAAAGGATCAGCTAACACTAGTAACAGAAACCATTGAATCTATGGCCAAACCTTGCCTGTATACGGTTTTGACCACCATTGTTGCATTCAGCTCATTGGTAGTAAGCAATATTCGCCCAGTTATAGATTTTGGCTGGATGATGACCATCGGCATTATTGTGGCCTTTATGGTTTCTTTTATTGTGATGCCTGCCGGCATGATGATAATGGATAAAGAAAAAATGGCCGCCAAAAAGGATCGTAGCGGGGCTATCACAGCACAATTTGCACATTTCACTGAGCGTCGTGGAACCTTTGTTTTGCTACTCGCTCTATTGCTAACTCTGTTATCGGGCTACGGCATTTCCCGCCTTGAAGTAGAGAATCGTTTTATCGATTATTTCAAAAGCGATACAGAAATTTATCGTGGAATGGAGGTAATAGATACGGCATTGGGCGGTACAACTCCGTTAGATATTATCCTGCAGGCACCTGCTTTTGAACAGTCCTATGCCATAACATCCGAGAATGAACTCAATAACGACGACTATGATTTTGATGATGAGTATGATGAATTCGACGAATATGGCGAGTTTGACGAATATGGCGATATCGAAAATGACGTCGCAATCGAGCCATTAAAAGATAGCTACTGGTTCTCATCAGCAGGCTTAAGCGTATTAACCGAACTGACCGATTTTTTACAGGCTCAGCCTGAAATAGGCAAAGTTAGCTCACTAGTGCAGCTCAATCAGGTTGCCACTGATTTAATGGGACATAAACTCAACGATTTTGAAATCGCTTTTATGCGCCAAAGTCTAAGTAAAGAGATCTATCGACAACTGGTGGCGCCTTACCTTATTGAACAGCAAGATGAGGCGCGAATACAATTGCGCGCCACGGAAACTGTTGGCTTAAAACGCAACGAGCTGCTGGCAAAGATTCAGCAATTTGCCACTAAAGAGGTCGGCATAGCAGAGAGCGATATACGATTTACTGGCCTATTGGTGCTCTATAACAATATGCTTCAAAGCCTATTCAAATCTCAAATAATGACTCTGGGCGCAGTCTTCGTAGGCATTATGCTAATGTTTTTGATCCTGTTTCGATCGCTTAAGCTTTCATTGATAGCCGTTATCCCCAACTTTCTTGCCGCAGGTACGGTACTGGGTGGCATGGGCATTTTTAATATTCCCTTAGATATGATGACTATTACCATAGCGGCAATTACAGTAGGTATTGGCGTGGATCATAGTATTCACTACATCACCCGATTTAGGCGTGAATTTGCCGTGGATAGCAACTATATAGCTGCCATGCATCGCGCTCACAACAGTATTGGTCAAGCACTGTTTTATACCGCAATAACCATTATTATTGGCTTTTCAATTTTGGCACTATCTAACTTTATCCCTTCAATTTACTTCGGCCTATTAACTGGCTTGGCTATGATCGCTGCACTGCTGGGCTCTATGACGCTACTACCGACGTTAATTCTATTGATAAAACCACTAAGGAAATAATCAACAACAAGCTATGGCGCTAATTACTTTACAAGATATCTATTTAAGCTACGGACAACCGGCACTAATTGATAACATCAATCTATCAATAGAGCGCGGCGAGCGAGTATGCCTTATCGGTCGCAATGGCGCCGGAAAATCCACTTTGCTTAATATTTTAACGGGGAAAATTATCCCAGATGATGGCATAGTTAAATATACTGATGGCGTCAAAATAGCCCAGCTAGAACAGGCGGTTCCCCAAGATACTAAGGGCAGTGTATTTGATGTTATTGCTCAAGGTCTGGGCAATGAAGGAAGATTAGCCCAAAGCTATCATCACCTTAGCACTGAAGTAGCCCATCATCCCACCAATAAAAATATGGCCGAACTAGAAGCCTGTCAGGCAGAGTTAGATCGAGTGGATGGCTGGGATGTAAACTCACGCGTTGAAGCGATTATCACCAAGATGGGGCTAGATGCTAATACCGATATTGCCGATCTCTCAGGTGGCTACAAACGACGGGTACTATTAGCGCGAGCGCTGGTTAGCGATCCAGACCTACTAGTTCTCGATGAGCCTACCAACCATTTAGATATCGAAGCCATACAATGGCTGGAATCTTTTCTAAAGAAGTGGGAAGCGGCGCTATTGTTTATCAGCCATGATCGCGAATTTATGGATAATCTAGCGACCCGATTTATTGAAATAGATCGCGGTAAAATCATGGAATTTAACTGCAATTACAACAGCTACCTCAAGCGCAAAAAAGACATGCTTGAAACCGAAGATAAGCATAATGCGCTATTCGATAAGCGGCTTTCACAGGAAGAAGCATGGATTAGAGAAGGCATCAAAGCCCGTCGCACCCGCAACGAAGGTCGAGTGCGCGCACTGGAAGCCATGCGGGTTGAATTTTCAGATCGCCGCAAGCATCAGGGCAAAGCTAAGCTCAATGTTGTGCAGGCAGAAAAATCAGGAAAAATCGTGGTTGAAGCAAGAGATCTCAACTTTGTATTTGAGGGCGATCCAGAGAAAAAGCCTGTAGTAAAAGACTTTTCCGCACTGATTCAGCGCGGCGATAAAATTGGTCTTATTGGCGGCAATGGCTCAGGTAAAACTACCCTAATAAAATTACTTCAGGGCGAACTTGCGCCCAGTACAGGTAAAATTAAAATAGGCACCAACCTTAATATTGCCTATTTCGATCAATATAGAAGTGCCTTAAACGAAGAAAAAACAGTACAGGACAATGTGTCTGGTGGCCGTGATATGTTAGATATTGGCGGCAAATCGCGGCACGTTGTTAGCTATTTACGAGATTTTCTGTTTGCACCAGAACGCTGCCGGCAACCGGTGAAAATATTATCAGGCGGTGAGCGCAATCGATTGCTTTTGGCTAAGCTATTCACTCAGCCATCCAATATGCTAATACTTGATGAGCCCACCAATGATCTGGACATAGATACTCTGGATCTTCTAGAGGAACTACTTATTGACTACAAAGGCACTATTATTTTAGTAAGCCATGACCGCGCGTTTATCAATAATGTGGTGACTAGCACTCTAGCATTTGAGGGCAAGGGCACATTTAACCATTATGTTGGCGGCTACAACGACTGGTTACGCCAGCGCACCAAACAATTAAATCAAACCAGCAAGCCGAAAAAAACCGATACCAAAATTAAGAAAAAAGCTACTAAATTAGCCTACAAGGATCAGCGGGAATTGGACCTATTGCCAGGCCAAATTGAAAAACTAGAAACAGACATTGGCGAAATATCTCAGCAGATGAGTAAGCCAGACTTCTTTAAGGGTGCGCGCGAGCAGGTTCAAAAAACAGAGGAACGGCTATCAGAACTGCAAAATCAGCTAAGTCACTGCTATGAACGCTGGGAAATATTAGAAAATCAGTAATATTTTAGCGATCAGCATAGCGAAAACGGTGGCAACTCTTTAAAATTGCCCTATATTCATTTAATGCGTAGAAAGATTATGAGTTCCAATAAATCACCTAAAGTATTAATTATTGTCGACGGCTTTGGCTTCAACGATAGTAGTAAGTACAACGCTATCACAGCAGCTAATACCCCCTGCTGGCAAAACCTATGGGAAAATAATCCCAAAACATTAATTAGCACCTCAGGCTTGGCGGTGGGATTACCCGAAGGACAGATGGGTAACTCAGAAGTAGGCCATATGACATTGGGGGCAGGCCGCGTGGTATACCAAAACTTTACACGCATTAACAAAGCAATTGCTGATGGCGACTTCTTTACTAATTCAGTCTTTTGCGAGGCTATAGATGGCGCTGTCAAAAATAATAAGGCCGTGCATATCGTTGGCCTACTATCACCGGGCGGCGTTCACAGTCACGAAGACCATATCAATGCCATGCTTGAAATGGCCGTTCAGCGTGGTGCAAAAAAAGTTTATATACATGCTTCACTAGATGGTCGCGACTGCCCACCGCGCAGCGCTATGCCATCGCTGGAAAAAACTCAGGCCCTTTGCGATAAGTTGGGTACAGGAAAAATTGCCTCTATTATTGGCCGCTTCTTTTCCATGGATCGCGACAACCGCTGGGATCGGGTCGAACAGGCCTATCGCCTAATGACCGAAGGCTTTGCCGCGCATACAGCTGAATCAGCTGTTGAGGGCTTAGAGGCCGCTTACAGCCGCGACGAAAATGATGAATTTGTTCAGGCCACTGCAATTGTTGCTGAGGGCGAGGCTGCTATCGCTATTGAAGATGGTGATGCGATTATTTCCATGAACTTTCGCCCCGACCGCGCGCGCGAAATCACTCACGCCTTGGTAGATGAACAATTTGATGGCTTTGATCGCCAAAAAGTCCCTAGCCTTTCAAGCTTTGTTATGGCGACTGAATATGAGGCAACACTCGACTTACCCTG
>JAQWMF010000084.1 GCA_029246925.1 Porticoccaceae bacterium | reverse complement strand
TATTGAAAATATCATCAATCCATTCGATATCAACGTATCTGTTGAAACCGAATACCTAGCCAAACAATCAACACCAGATGAAAATCAATACGCTTTTGCCTACCATATAACCATTACCAACAATTCAAGCACTGGGGTAGTTCTACTTCATAGGCATTGGATTATTATTGATGCAAATGAACAGCGACAAGAAGTTAAGGGCGCTGGTGTTCTTGGAGAACAACCACTTATTCCAACACATGCTCAATATCAATACAGCAGTGGGACCGTGTTAAACACGCCAATAGGAACCATGCAGGGTTCTTATCAAATGGTTGATGAATATGACAACCCGATAGAAATTCCCATTGCCCCATTTCTACTAGCCCTGCCTAATCAGGTTCACTAGTAGATGGCCATCTATGCTGTAGGTGATATTCAAGGCTGCTTAGCCCCTCTAAGGGCTTTATTAGAAAAGATAAACTTCAACAAAGAAAGCGATCTATTAATTTCTGCGGGTGATCTTATAAACCGTGGACCCGAATCACTGGCCACCATACGATTCTGCAAAGATCTTGGTGACTCATTCAAAATGGTACTCGGCAATCACGATCTACATCTATTAGCGGTTGCAGAGGGTATAAGAAAAGCGAGCAGTAAAGATACAATACAAGAAATCCTAGAAGCCCCCGATAGCGAAGAGATTTTACACTGGTTGCGAGGTCAACCATTGCTTCTGAATATTGAGGGCTACCATATAGTTCATGCTGGTATTCCTCATATATGGAGCGTTGATCAAGCTCACAGTCTTGGCGAAGAAGTTAGTCAGGCAATACAATCCGACCACCGCAGGTCATATTTTGAAAATATGTATGGTAACAGCCCTGATATTTGGAGCGATCATCTAAAAGGACCTGAGCGTTGGCGAGTGATTACAAATTATTTAACGCGTATGCGTTTTTGTAGCCAAAAAGGTCAATTAGAGCTAACCACTAAAGATAGATTAACCCTGCATGAACCTTTTAAACCATGGTTTAAACATAAGCGCCGCGAGAAAGACCAACATATAATCTTTGGCCACTGGGCAGCGCTTAAGGGAAATCCCTGTGGACCTAATCTATTTGCATTAGATACGGGATATGTTTGGGGAGGAACGCTTAGACTCATTAATTTAAAAACCAAGCAGATATTCGAGCAGCCTCAAATAAACTGATTAGATTGGATAAAATGAAGACCAAAAAAAACCGAGACAACGCTCGGTTTTTTTAATTGTAAAACGGCTTATTCAGCAGCTTCTACAACGTCTACTTCTTCTTCAACCTCAACAATTTCTCGGTCGATTAATTCAACATAAGCCATTGGCGCATTGTCACCGGTACGCATACCGCATTTTAAAATACGCAGGTAACCACCTGGGCGCTCTTGGTATCTTGGGCCAAGATTAGAAAATAATTTCCCAACCGCTTCTTTATTGCGAAGGCGATCAAACACTAATCTACGATTAGCAACAGAATCATCCTTTGCAAGAGTTATAAGTGGCTCAGCAAAACGACGAAGCTCTTTAGCCTTTGGCAAAGTTGTTTTAATCAACTCGTGCTCGACCAATGAAGCCGTCATATTGCGGAACATAGCTCTCTTATGAGAGCTGGTTTTATTAAGCTTGCGACCACTG
>JAQWMF010000083.1 GCA_029246925.1 Porticoccaceae bacterium | reverse complement strand
ACCGAGCCGCCCTAGGGTGGCGAAGCCCTAACAGGGTCAAAACGCCCCACAAGGGGGTTTTGAGTCAATCCTCCCGATATCACATCAAACCATGCAACAATTTACAAAAATAGCGACAAAAAATTACCAATATAACCTAGTTTATATTGACTCAAACCGCGCGCTCACCTATAGTACGCGACCTCAGAAATGAGACCTACACGCACTCGTAGCTCAGCTGGATAGAGTACTCGGCTACGAACCGAGCGGTCGAAGGTTCGAATCCTTCCGAGTGCACCATATACAAAAACCCTGCCCTATTAGGGCGGGGTTTTTTATTGGGCGCATAACCGAGGCGAGAACCTCCTCAGGTTCGACAAACTTGCTACAGAAAGCCGACATTTGGCGGCTAAGCCCTTACGGGCCCTCAAGAAAGTTATGAATTAGTCCTCCCGTCCAACAACAGCATAAATAATCCCTTTCCCCCTCGTATTACTACTTCTTTATTAGTTAACAAATTATCTTCGAATATTTTTTATAAAACTAAAAAATTAATACATTTGGACTATATTTAAAGATGACGGTTCAAGGAAGATTGCAGGAAACCTAACCATCAAACCAATTAATTATCAACACGATCAAGTTGTTGGCGCAAATATCGTTATGCTGGTTCCACTTGATCTATAGATTAGTAGACCAAAAATGATAAAAGAACTTAGAAAAAAACAGCTATTTCCCGCATTGAGATTAGCCAAAGAATGCGGATTAAGCATGGTAGCATTAGGTGCATCTGCGCCCTATGCCTGTAATTCTGGAAAGCAAAACGGAACCGGCTTAGGCTTGTCCTATTGCAACCGCAGCATGACTGCATTGGGTGGAAATATTGATTGCAAATCAGAGCTAGGCAACTACACCGCCTTTACCCTTACATTCCCAGAATTACCAAAACAAAAGAAATCATTAGGGAGAGCGACAACGATACTATTAATTTTCTCTCAATTTCCGACTATTAGAGAAACACTATGGTTAATTTTTTTTAAAAAGTGTCTATTCGTGATCTAGACTTATATTTAATTTAATCTTTCAAAGGATATGGGAGCATATGGACAAAACACAAACAATCACTGAAATAAACAAACTTCACAATGAGTGGATAACAAAGTATTTTAACGTAGATATGAGTCTTAATTCTGAGATCTTAAAGTTTTATTCATGGCTTCAGATCAACCAAGCGAATTTGTTCAATCATGGAACATTTGAACCTGAGAATTCCTACCAACTAGTTGCCAGAGTTACGACGAATAAAAGACGTCGGTATAGATGATCAAAGATGATGACACTAAAGAGATAGAGGCGGCCACATTTCGTCGATTACTCAAGCATCTAGACGACCATAAAGACGTTCAAAATATTGATCTAATGATTTTGGCAAATTTTTGCCGTAATTGTCTGAGCAAGTGGTATCTGTCAGCCGCTGAAGATCGTAAAGTTTCGATGGATTACGAGCAAGCGCGTGAGATTATTTATGGCATGACTTACAGTCAGTGGAAAGACAAATATCAAATACAAGCCACGACAGAACAGCTTGATGCAATGGCTAACAAGAAAGCTTAGTTCATTTATGCAACTATTAAACTAGCCTTGATAGACTGTATGTAAAAAACACAGAGTTGTAACTTAAGC
Organism: Porticoccaceae bacterium; assembly: GCA_029246925.1. Lineage (GTDB taxonomy): Bacteria > Pseudomonadota > Gammaproteobacteria > Pseudomonadales > Porticoccaceae > HTCC2207. Next base: position 414 of record JAQWMF010000083.1, on the reverse strand, counting down.
TCACTGCGCCTGTGTTTTTTGAATTAACGCTCGGGAAAGCTTGCCCCGCGAAGCGTTTTGGGTGCGGCAGGATTTACTCGCTACGCTCGCCCTTCGGGTCGCCCTAAAGGGCGCTCAAGATAGCTACGCTATCTTAGTGAACCGGTTACGCAATAAGCGTTGCTTATTGCTAAACCTCAGAATTCTGCGATGCTGAACAGATAAATAAAAAAGCCTCCACAAGGGAGGCCTTTCGGGTTTATTGGTCGGGAAAGCTTGCTCCGCGAAGCGTTGTGGGTGCGGCAGGATTTACTCGCTGCGCTCGCCCTTCGGGTCGCCCTAAAGGGCGCTCAAGATAGCTACGCTATCTTAGTGAACCGGTTACGCAATAAGCGTTGCTTATTGCTAAACCTCAGAATTCTGCGATGCTGAACA
>JAQWMF010000082.1 GCA_029246925.1 Porticoccaceae bacterium | reverse complement strand
CTCTTCAGTTGCACCGCCTTCTTCAAGCTGAGCTTCTTTAATAGAGAGCTTCACTCGACCACGGTTATCAATTTCAAGCACCTTAACGCGAACATCCTGCCCTTCGCTGAGGTAGTCAGTCACTTTCTCAACACGCTTATCGGCGATTTGAGAAATATGCACTAGACCGTCAGTACCTGGCATAAAGTTAACGAAGGCACCGAAATCTACAATACGTACTACTTTACCGTCGTAAATAGTGCCCGGCTCTGGATCGGCGACAATTGCAGTCACGGCATCCATGGCAGCTGTCAGTGATGCTGTGTCTTCAGAGTAAATTTTAACTTCACCATCATCAGTAATATCGATGGTTGAGTTGTGCTCGTCGCACAGTCCGCGAATGGTTGCACCGCCTTTACCGATTACATCGCGAATTTTATCTGAATCAATTCGCATGGTTCCCATCTTAGGAGCAGATTCAGCAACTTCGTCACGACTCTTAGCAATAACCTTGTTCATTTCAGCTAGAATATGAACTCGAGCATGAAGGGCCTGCTCTAGAGCAATTTCCATAATCTCTTCGGTAATACCTTCAATTTTGATATCCATCTGCAGTGCTGTAATACCATCATTAGTACCAGCCACTTTAAAGTCCATATCGCCCAAATGATCTTCATCACCAAGGATATCGGTTAATACGGCATAACCAGAGTCTTCTTTAACCAGACCCATAGCAATACCAGCCACTGGCGCTTTAATCGGTACACCTGCGTCCATTAGTGCCAAACTTGAACCACAGACTGAGGCCATTGAGCTTGAACCGTTTGATTCAGTAATTTCTGATACTACGCGCATGGCGTAAGGGAATTCTTCTGCCGTTGGCAGTACCGCTGCAATACCACGACGTGCTAGGCGACCATGACCGACTTCACGACGGCTAGTAAATCCGGCACGACCACATTCACCTACTGAGTAGGGAGGGAAGTTGTAGTGCAACATAAACGGATCATCGCGACGACCTTCTAGGGCATCAATCATCTGTGCATCTCTGGTTGAGCCCAGAGTAGCAGCTACCAATGCCTGAGTTTCACCACGAGTGAATAACGCAGAACCATGGACACGATCTAATACGTCAACTTCAACATTGATGCCGCGAACAGTTGTAGTATCACGACCATCGATTCGCGGCTCACCACGAATAATACGTCCACGAACAATATCTTTTTCTAGTTGCTTGAATGCATCTTTTAATTCATCTTCTGGGAATTGATCATCAGCAGATAGCTGAGCTACTGCTGCATCTTTAAGCGCTGCAATTTTAGATGAACGCTCTTGCTTATCAACCACTTGATAGGCTGCATCTAGATCACTAGTCACAGCCGCTGATAGGGCATTGACTAGCTCTGCATTTTTCTCTTCAGCTTGCCAATCCCAACGAGGCTTGCCAGTTTCTGCAGCTAATTCCTCGATTACACTGATAACGGTTTGCATTTCTTGGTGAGCAAATAGAACACCACCTAGCATAATATCTTCAGATAGCTCTTTTGCTTCTGACTCAACCATTAGTACTGCGTCTTTTGTACCTGCAACCACCATATCTAGGTCTGAGGTTTCAAGATCACTGTAAGTTGGATTAAGCATGTAGCCTTGCTCATCGGAATAACCTACTCGCGCGCCACCCACTGGACCATTAAATGGAATGCCAGAAATAGACAGGGCCGCTGAGGTACCAATCATTGCCGCTATATCTGGATCTATATCTTTTTCCGCAGAGATTACTGTACAGATAACCTGAACTTCATTTTTAAATCCATTCGGGAATAGTGGACGAATTGGACGGTCGATTAGACGTGAAGTCAGAGTTTCTTTTTCACTGGGTCGAGCTTCGCGCTTGAAGAAACCACCGGGGATCTTACCTGCTGCATAAGCTTTTTCTTGATAGTGAACGCCAAGCGGGAAGAAATCGATATCCGCTTTAGCAGTTTTTGCACCAACGACAGTACAAAGCACTGTGGTTTGGTCGATTGAACATAAAACAGCACCAGTTGCCTGTCTGGCAACACGTCCTGTTTCAAGAGTTACGGTATGCTTACCGTATTGAAACGTTTTAGTTACAGGGTTCATAGTTTTACCTTTAATTTAAGTTTTACCTGAATCACTGTCATTTTTATTGCTGCTCGGGTTACTTATAACCACAGATGAAGATGGTTATAAGTAACTCGATCAGCTGTTATCTGACAATTTTAGGGTAGTTTTAACGAGTTTAATAAAAATACGGCTCAGTAGGTTAATACTGAGCCGTAATCTTTTATTATCTACGCAAGCCAAGCTTTTTAATCAAAGCGCTATAACGCTCTGCATACTTGCCTTTGAGATAATCTAGCAATTTACGACGCTGATTAACCATACGAATAAGACCACGACGTGAATGGTTATCTTTTTTGTGATCGCCGAAATGTTGCTGTAGTTTGTTGATGTTTGACGTCAGCAATGCAACCTGAACTTCTGGGGATCCTGTGTCGTTATCGCCCTGTCCAAAGTCTGCTACGATTTTTGCTTTCTCTTCTGCACTTAGTGCCATGATAATTACTCCAATATGCAATGGTTAATTCAGGATGCCCGTGCATAATTACAGACAGCCCAGTTAGTTTCCGATAAAAATTACCGGCTTGTTGAGCGTTTTGAAGTTGCTCAAATATCTACGAAGATGGCTTTATTTAAGATTAGGCCTCTTCAACAATAAGTCGTTTAGGGGCAATTTTGCCATCTTTGGTGACAGTTCCTATACCGAGAAACGCACCTCCCTCACGAAAGACGCGCACTATATCGCCTTCTTGCGCCTGTTTAAAGACTTTATTTGCGCTTATTTCTTGGCCTAGCTGAAAATAACCTGCCATGATTTCATTAAATTCGATCATTGGGCGATCACTTACGGCTGTATCAACCGGCAAGAGAAGGCTATCTAACTGATCAATTGCGTCCTGTTCTTTAAGCGCCGCGAGCGCTTCAAGTGAGACTGTTTGCTGCTCATCAAAGGGACCGGCCTTGTAGCGATGTAGTGCGCTGACATGAGCGCCGCAACCCAGAGCGTCACCTAAATCCTCAGCTAGACTTCTTATATAGGTACCTTTACTGCAGTGAACCTGAACGTCCACCTGTGGATTA
>JAQWMF010000081.1 GCA_029246925.1 Porticoccaceae bacterium | reverse complement strand
CCCGACCAAGTGGTTCGAAGCCACCTACTCTATCCAGCTGAGCTACGGGTGCTGGAAGTTGTTTTAAGTGTAACTTAAATTAGCGTTCGAGGTGTTTAATTTTGCCTTCGACACCGTCCCATTCTGCGGCATCTGGCGCTGGCGCTTTTTGCTCTGAGATATTGGGCCAGACATCGGCTAACTCTGCATTGATCTCGAGGAATACTTCTTGCCCTTCAGGGATCTCGTCTTCGGCATAAATGGCTTCTGCGGGACATTCTGGCTCACAGAGCGCGCAGTCAATGCATTCGTCGGGATGAATAACGAGAAAGTTGGGGCCTTCGTAAAAGCAGTCCACAGGGCAGACTTCTACGCAATCTGTATATTTGCATTTAATGCAATTTTCACCAACGATAAATGTCATGTTGTTATCTCTTGAATTAGCGGTCAATTTTCGCGCGGCATTATAGCAGGAAGTGGACGCCTGTGAACTTATACTTCATATAATTTTTTTGGCTACTTAGTCGCTTGGGGTCAATTGCTACGGTTGCTGAGCCGCTTTAGTTTATAAAGTGCGTCTAATGCATCTCTAGGGGATAGCTCATCGGGTTCAATGTCTTCCATCATTAAATCGAGCTCTGAGGGCTGATTTGATGAAAAAAGGTCGGTTTGTGGAGTGATGGTTTTTTTGGCTTGATGAGTATCCTGTATGAGATTTTTTTGCTCTAATCTCAGAAGTTCATTTTTAGCTAGACGGACTACTTCATGGGGAATTCCGGCTAACTTGGCGACCTGTAGGCCATAACTTTGGTTAGCGGGGCCCTCTTGAACTGAATGTAAAAAGACAATGCTATCTTTGTGTTCTGTGGCGTCTAAATGAACGTTAATAGTGCCGCTGACAGTGTCGGGAAGGCTGGTAAGCTCAAAATAGTGGGTGGCAAATAGAGTAAATGCTTTTACTTTTTCTGCTAGGTGATAGCCGCATGCCCAAGCGAGGGAAAGGCCATCAAATGTACTGGTTCCACGCCCTATTTCATCCATAAGAACAAGACTGTTTTCCGTGGCATTATGCAGAATATTAGCGGTTTCCATCATTTCCACCATAAAAGTTGAGCGTCCACCGGCTAAATCATCGGAAGAGCCTATGCGTGTAAAGATGCGATCAACTAGTCCGATTTTTGCTGAGGCGGCTGGAACAAAGCTGCCAATCTGGGCAAGCAATACAATCAACGCAGTCTGTCTCATATAGGTAGACTTACCCCCCATATTGGGGCCGGTAATGATCAGCATTTTTCGCTCGGCATTCATTTGTAGATCATTGGCGACAAAGGGCTCTGATAGAACCTGTTCCACCACTGGGTGGCGTCCGCCTTGAATATCGATGCCAGATTTTTCTGTTAGCGTTGGTTGACAAAAATTTAAGCTGTGGGCGCGCTCTGCCAAGGTGGCTAAAAGATCGATTTCTGAAATAGCAGAGGCACAATTTTGCAGGCATTGCAGATCTTGGCTTAGGGTTTCCAATAGCTCGGCATAGAGTTGTTTTTCTCTGCTTAGAGCACGGCTTTTGGCACTTAATGCCTTATCTTCAAATTCTTTTAATTCGGGGGTAATAAACCGTTCGGCGTTTTTTAATGTCTGGCGGCGAATATATTCCACGGGCGCCTTATCACTCTGGCTGCGGGAAATTTCTATATAGTAACCATGAACTCTGTTGTAACCCACTTTAAGGTTTGCAATACCAGTTGCCTGTTTTTCTCGCTCTTCCATCGCTAGCAAAAAATCACCTGCATTACTGTTAAGTGCTCTTAGTTCGTCTAGTTCATTATCATACCCATCGGCAATCACACCCCCTTCACGAATGACCATAGGTGGGTTTTCAATAATTGCACGATCTAATAAATCAACTAAATGGGGTAATGGTTTGGCCGCTTCGAGTAGTTGTTTAATATGGGTTAGCTCACTGTGCTTAAGTGCTGATTCTATTTGTGGCAAAACAGCAATTGAAGAAAGTAAACGGGTTAAATCTCTAGGGCGTGCTGAGTGAAGTGCAATGCGGGTAAGAATGCGCTCCATATCACCCACCTGTTTTAGGTGGCTGTTTAGATCTTCATAAAGGTAGTTATTTTGAAGTTCGGCGATACTTTTTTGTCGCGCATCAAGTTCAGCCAGCTGTCTAAGTGGGCGATTAAGCCAGCGTCGTAGCAAACGACTAGCCATACTAGTAGCCGTATTATTTAGGACCTCAAAAAGGGTGTTCTCTTGTCCGCCATTGAGGTTGGTATCTAGCTCAAGATTGCGGCGACTGGCGGCATCAAGTGCAACACCATCTTCGCGATCTTCAACGCTGATACTGTGAATATGGGGAAGATTGCCGCGCTGAGTATCCTTGGCATATTGCAGCAGGCATCCAGCGGCGCTAATAGCGACTGGAAGATGTGTGCAGCCAAACGCATTTAAATCTTTGGTTCCCAATTGCTGATTTAGTAGTCGGTTAGCAGCGTCAAGATCAAATAGCCAGGGCGCTTGAGTACGCAACCCAGTTCGGTTTTCTAGCCAATTTATAGTCGGAAATTCTTCTGAGATAAGGATTTCTACTGGGTTGAGTCTTTGTAGTTCGCTATGGAGCTCCTCTTCATGAGTCGCTTGCAGTAGCTGAAAGCGACCGCTACTCATATCCAAAGTGGCAATGCCGTACTGCCCCTCG
>JAQWMF010000080.1 GCA_029246925.1 Porticoccaceae bacterium | reverse complement strand
CGGCTAACAGCGTCTAATTCTATACGCTTTACTACGCAGAAATTACAAATAGTCCGACAATACACAGCAAGCCCGCAATCCACGAGACTGACCTCGGTGTAGACCAATTTTTAAGGTAACACAGACAATATAATACTCGGCAGGCAATAAACACGAGAGCCAGAATATCTATACAGTCCTGCTCAGCTCCCGCAAGATGAGCAACGATAACCGCGGCTACGTAGCCCGGTAAAATTTCAAAACTATTTTGCTCCGCCCACGACGCTCTTTGACTCACGCCCTGAAGATTTTCTAAGCTAGCTCGCGGCGCGCTATTATTGTAACTACCCGTCGAAGCAAGTGGGCTTTTTTTGATGACAGCCATCAACCAAGGAAAGGCGATCGCAACTAATAATGTCCAAAATGCAATGGTCATAGGTCCTCCGCGTCCATTTTGCGTATAATACGCAGACTGATCTAAGTTTAGACTAAAAAAGCCAATACAATCGGAGCGATTATGAGCTTAAAAAGTAGCCGCGGGCCATTCCCCTACACGCGTATGCGTCGCAATCGTAGCGAGGAGTTTTCTCGCCGCCTCAATAGCGAAACCCAGCTCAATGTTAATGATCTGATTCTGCCCTTATTTGTTATTGAGGGTGATAACGAATCACAGGCTGTTGAATCAATGCCCGGCGTCAATCGGCTTTCTATCGATCTTCTGGTAAAGCAGGCAGAACTCGTTTTTAAGCTTGGCATACCTGCTGTTGCACTATTTCCCGTGGTTGGCGATGAAAAAAAATCCCTGCTCGCAGAAGAAGCCTATAACCCTGATGGTCTAGCCCAGAGAGCCGTTAAAGCAATTAAAGCGACAGTGCCTGAACTTGGCGTTATTACCGATGTAGCGCTGGATCCATTTACCACCCATGGTCAAGACGGCATTATCGATAAAGACACTCACTATGTATTAAATGATGTCAGCGTTGAGGTTATGGTTAAACAAGCTGTATCTCATGCTCAGGCTGGAGCAGATATTGTTGCTCCATCCGATATGATGGATGGTCGCATTGGCGCCATTCGAGAAGCGCTTGAAGACGAAGGCTTCCCTAACACGCAAATTATGGCCTATTCAGCAAAATATGCCTCCAGTTTTTATGGCCCTTTCCGCGATGCGGTAGGCTCAACCTCTAACCTTGCAGGCGGCAATAAAAAAACCTATCAAATGAACCCAGCCAACAGCGATGAAGCCATTCATGAGTGCGCTTTGGATTTAGATGAGGGGGCGGATATGATAATGGTTAAGCCCGGTATGCCGTATTTAGATGTGGTGCGCCGAGTTAAAGATGAACTGAAAGCGCCAACCTTCGCCTATCAGGTCAGCGGCGAGTACGCCATGATTTGCGCAGCAGCAGAACGAGGTTGGCTAGATAGCGATCTAGCCATAATGGAATCACTGCTAGCATTTAAACGCGCCGGTGCCGACGGCATTCTCACCTACTTCGCCGTGCAAGCGGCAAACATCTTGAATGGACAATAGAGTGCGACTCGATAAATATATTAGCAATGCCACCGACCTATCTCGCACCGAAGCCAAAAGGCTTATTAAGGCGGGAGATGTTAGTATTGATGCGAAGATGGCTACTAGCGGATCACAAAAAGTATCCTCAGATCACAGCGTAACCATTGATGGCTCGCCGATTACACTGTTGGTTGATAGATACTTTATGATGAACAAACCGGCCGGCGTGGTATCGGCCACCAAAGATCATTCTAACCCCACAGCTATAGATCTTATTTACGAACATCGCAACCAACAGCTTCAGATTGCAGGTCGCTTAGATATAGATACCACCGGCCTGCTACTTATTACAGATGATGGCCAATGGAATCACATCGTTACTTCACCGCGAACTGACTGCAAAAAAATCTACCTCGTTGAGCTTGAAAATCCGGTGGGCGATGACTACCAGAAAAAGCTTGAAGAAGGCATTGCGCTAGAGGGCGAAAAACGTCGCTGCCTCCCCGCCACTATGGAAGTGATTGACGATCACCATATTCGCCTGTGCATTAGTGAAGGCAAATATCACCAAGTAAAACGCATGATAACCTCTTTGGGTAATGAGGTGCTTAGCCTTCATCGTATGCAAATCGGCGGGATTGAACTAGACCCTGAGTTGGAACCCGGCGACTATCGACCCCTTACTGCAGACGAGATTGCATCCATTCAATGAGTAGCGCGCCAGACAAGTCAATTGATCTACTAGTACAGCGGCTATCTCAACTCAGCGGCCAATGGCTAGTTATAGCGGATGAAAACTGGCCGCAAAATGCGTGGTCAATGATTAACAATACTGACCAGCGCACAATCACCGCCATCAGTAATCGCATGGATATAGCTAAGAGCGCCGGAATCGCCAATATAGACTGCCAATTTAATGACTTTGATTTTTCTGCACTCAATCCCGCAAGCTTTGACGGGGTGCTTTACAGAGTATCCAAAGAGCGCGCCACCAGTCATCACGTCATTAATCAAGCCGCCAAACTACTAAAACCCAATGCCACACTGTTGCTTGCCGGCGAAAAAAATGATGGCTTAAAAAGTTATGTTAAACAGGCAGGGACATTATTTGGCAACCCAGTGAATGCGGAAAAACATGGCAAGGCCTATATTGCCTCGATTGAATTAAATCCTGCTGAAACTAAGCCGCTTAATGATAAAAATTATTCGCAACTTAGGTCGGTTCAGCTAGATAAAGAACTGTGCCTACACACTAAGCCGGGGATTTTTGGCTGGGACAAAATTGATCGCGGCAGTGCTTTTTTAATCGATCATCTGCCACAGTTTTTACGTGCTTACAAAAATGCACCGCAATCATTGCTCGACCTCGGCTGTGGCTATGGCTATATCGCCTTAAGCGCTAGCCAATTGGGTTTTAAGCGCATAGTGGCAACCGATAATAATGCAGCGGCCCTATCAGCCGTGCAGGAAAATTTAAAGCCATTAACTGATATTGACTGGGATGCGCTAGCAACCGATGCCGGCGATGGCATAGAACAACAATTTGATACCATTTTATGTAACCCGCCCTTTCATAGCGGATTTTCGGTGGATGATCAGCTGGCTATTAAATTTCTTAGTCAAACTAAACGCTTGTTAAATCGTTCTGGGCGAGCACTGTTTGTGGTCAATACCTTTATTCCGCTGGAGCATAAAGCTAAATCCTATTTTGAGCAGATTGAAATAATGGCCAACAATGGGTCTTTTAAATTGATAAGCCTAAAACACTAAGGTCTATTACCAAGTCATTCTGACACCTAATTTAGTCACATTTCCTGCCAGTTCGTCCAAGTCCATAACACCTAAACTAATACCCCAATGATCATTGACCGCATAGTTGGCATCTGCCTCAATTACCAGCCACTCTTGCGCCATAAGATCTAAAGCACCCGCACTGATTTTAGCTTTAAACTTTCCCGAACCACCTACTAGGCCCAACATAGCGACATTGCCGGTATAACTCGCACAGGCATACCAGCAGACCTCATATTGGCTAACTCCCGCCTCAATAAATAATAATCGGTACTGATAACCCGCAGTATAAAATGAAAACAAACTATTAATTGGCTGTGTAGATACTTGTTGTTGATTGCGAAAAATATTGGCTCGTGCAAATAGATTGCCCGCAACATGGCTTGCAACAGAAAATGTGGGGCCACTGCCAAGCCCATCTTCACTGAAGCCAATATCCATATAATTCCAACTGTATTGTTCCGCTTGAGGCGCCGAACTGAGAATAACTAAAACCGATATTACCAGAGAATATTTCATTATTATTTTCTCCAAGCTTATTATTTTAA
>JAQWMF010000079.1 GCA_029246925.1 Porticoccaceae bacterium | reverse complement strand
TATCCCCCACTACTGGGCAGATTCCCAAGCATTACTCACCCGTCCGCCGCTCTACTCACACCGAAGTGTTTTCGCGCTCGACTTGCATGTGTTAGGCCTGCCGCCAGCGTTCAATCTGAGCCATGATCAAACTCTTCAGTTCAATCTTTTTACCTCGCCAATTAAGGAGAGGGAATAGTTACGCTAAAACCAGCTTTACTATTCAAAATCTCGGCTCATAAACGTTAAACTTAACATATTCATAAATGAATCGATGAGTCACTTGCTTATGATATTTAAATATCTCTATCAACTTGCAAGTGCCCACACGCATTGCTTGATTACTTTTTTAAAGAACATTCGCTCATATGAGCGGGGTGCGTATTCTATAGATAGCGGCCCCATTGTCAACAGCAAAAAGTGAAATAATTTACTTTATTTTCTTACGAGGTTTTTGGTGAAAATTTTCGCCTCAACCTCTCTGTTGGGAGCGCGCATTCTACAGACCAGCGCGAGACTGTCAACAAGAATTTGTGATTATTTTAAATTATTTTTCGGTTGGCTATTTTTTAGGCATTAAAGCTCAAAAAGATGGTACTTTTTCTTGCCTAACCTGACCAAAAAGAAACGACCATAGAGCGCATTCTCGGCGCTAAATAGTTGCGGAGCATTCATATTGTCTTCACTACCCTTGGAAATTCCATTAATAAAGACCGAATTTCGACCCAATGCATCCTTTACTTCGCGCCCAGCTTTAACTATTTCTGCATCGACAAACAACTGAGTCAATGGTTTTTGCGAAAGATCTTCACCCTCTAAAGAAGAACTTGGAAGGCCATCCTGTCGCAATTGCTGCAAATCTTGTTCTGACAGATCGCTTGATTCACCACTAAATAATGCATCAGTAATTCGCAACGCGGCATCGAGCCCCTGTTTCCCATGCACTAATTCGGTTACTTCACGAGCGAGCACTCCCTGAGCTTGAGGGCGACCTTGCGCACTGGCATCATTAGCCTCAATCTGGTTTATTTCTTCAATAGACAAGAACGTGAAGTACTTAAGGAATTTGTAGGCATCAGCATCTGCAACATTAAGCCAGAACTGATAAAAACTATAGGGCGAGGTTTTTTTCGGGTCCAACCAAACTGCACCCGCTTCTGTTTTACCAAATTTTGTTCCGTCTGATTTAGTGATCAAGGGGACTGTTAAGCCAAAACATTGCGCTTGATTGCGCCGCCGGGCCAAATCAATACCACCAACTATGTTGCCCCACTGGTCACTGCCGCCAACCTGCAATGTGCAGTTATGCTGTTTATTCAATTCCGCAAAATCCAAACCCTGCAATAAAGAGTACGCAAACTCGGTAAATGAGATACCGGAACCCTCGCGATCAATTCGCTGCTTTACCGATTCTTTGGCAATCATATTATTAACCGAAAAGTGCTTGCCCACATCACGCAAAAAATCTAGCGCGCTTAGATCAGCTGTCCAATCTAAGTTGTTGGCGACGATGGCAGAATTATCGCCACAGTCGAAATCAATAAACTGACTGACCTGAGTTTTAATCTTGTCTGCCCAACCGGCAATCACCTCAGGCGAGTTAAGCTTGCGCTCATCGGCCTTAAAGCTAGGATCGCCAATTAAGCCTGTAGCACCCCCAACCAATGCGATAGGCTTATGACCAGACTGCTGTAATCGCTTTAACACTAATAGAGGGACCAAGTGCCCCAAATGCAAACTATCTGCTGTAGGATCAAATCCACAGTACACAGATCTAGGCTGATCGAGATGTGATTGCAACTCCTGATCTCCAGAAATTTGTGCGACTAAATCTCGAGACTGAAGCTGCTTTATAAGTTGTTGGCCGGTATGTTTCATTATTAAAAAGTCTAAACTGGTAAATTTAAGAAGCGATCACTGTACAGATTGATCGATCAATTACAACATTTTATGTCATTCATCTTTCTTTAGGTAGCCTATAGGCGTCCTGTTATTATAGGCAGCCTAAATATACATTAAATCTGATATGAATAAATTTACAGCTATCCTATTATTGTAAGTTATTGTTTATTCGGGCTAGAATCCTTTGTCACTATCAACGTTGGAACCTGTTATGGGCCGTTGGCAACACACTTTTTATCTCTTGCGCCCTTTGGCAATCAAGCTGATTACTCCGCGCAGCTTAGCTTTAATCGGCATCCTAGCCTATGGGCTAGCTGTGGCTTTTGACCCAAGACCCGATAGCATTTCCGGCGACAAGCCTATTCGCGAGACTCTTAGCTTAGATCATCAAATAGTCCTCTACGATGAGCTGCCAACAGAGACCACCGATATTTATATCAACTGGAACAAGCTAACCGTTAACACCGGGGATAACCTATCAACTTTATTTTACCGAGCCGGCCTAAACGATTTGGATGTTTACCGAATTTCTAACGCCAAAGAGGGCAAGTCACTTCGAAATCTATTCCCCGGTGAGGTTCTTCGCTTTGGTCTGGACTCAGACGGTAAATTAATTGAACTGCGTTATGAAAAATCTGCCCTTGAAGGGTTTAGCTTTACTTTAGAACACGACCAATTTCGCTCTGAACAACTTATACGCGAACCTGAAGTACTCAAAAGTTATAGAGAGGGCACTATTGAGGAGTCACTCTATTTAGCAGGTAAAAAAGCCAAATTGCCTGATAAAACAGTGATGGAGCTAGCCAATATATTGGGCTGGGATATCGACTTTGTATTCGATATCCGCAAGGGCGATTCTTTTGCTGTACTCTTTGAAGAACGCTATATTGATGGCCAGCGCTTAGATACGGGGAATATTCTTGCGGCCTCTTTTACCAACCGCGGTAAAACCTATAAGGCTGTGCGCTACAAAAACAGTCAGGGGCAAACTAGCTACTACACCCCCGAGGGTTTAAGTATGCGCAAAGCCTTTCTGCGAACGCCGCTAGATATCTTCCGTATTAGCTCAGGTTTTAATTTGCGCCGAAAACACCCGATCCACAAAAAGATCAAAGCTCACCGCGGTGTTGATTATGCCGCACCTACAGGCACGCCAGTTTATGCCAGCGGCGATGGCAGGGTAATAGAAGCCGGCTACACTAAAGCTAATGGTAACTATGTTTTCATCCAACATGGACAAACATATACTACGAAATATATTCACCTACACCGCAAGAAGGTTCACACTGGGCAATCTGTTAAACAGCGTCAAGTAATCGGCACCGTTGGCTCGACTGGCTATGCCACTGGGCCTCATTTACATTATGAGTTTTTGGTCAATGGCGTGCATCGCAACCCAAGAACAGTATCATTGCCAAAAGCTAATCCTATCCCTGAAGCGGAAAAATCTAGGTTTAACAAAATGACTGTGGCCCTTCTTGAACAACTGACTGAGAATCAGCAGGCCACTCAGCTAGCCATGAATAGGTAAGAGGCAACCCTATGATTTCAGATCACCTCTATATAGGCCTAATGTCAGGTACAAGTATTGATGCTGTAGATGCAGTTGCCGTAACCTTTAATTCCAATGGCATTGAGCTGATCCATTCCCATAGCGAGCCTATACCGCAAGATTTAAAACAACAGATTCTCGATCTATGTCACCCACATAAAGACAGCGTGCAATTACTCGGAGAAACAGATCATAGACTTGGTAGACTGTATGCTAAAACGTCGCTATCCCTATTAGATAAAGCACAGCTAAAAGCCTCTCAAATCACTGCTATCGGCTGTCATGGCCAAACCATTCGACATGCCGCCCCCTCTGAAGGCAACATTCCTTTTAGCTTACAAATTGGTGATGCCAATATACTGGCAACTGAAACGGGGATACCTGTAGTAGCGGATTTTCGGCGCAAAGATATGGCACTGGGTGGTCAGGGCGCACCACTGGTACCGGCCTTTCATCACTATGCGTTTGCGGACGCTAAAATTAATCGCGTTATCGTCAACATAGGCGGTATTAGCAATATCAGCATCTTACCCATTGATGGAGCCTGTGGCGGTTTTGATACAGGGCCGGGTAATGTACTGATGGATTTGTGGAGCCAAACCCACTTGGGCACTAGCTACGACCACAATGGTGACTGGGCGGCCAGCGGCGAGACCCATCAAGCCTTGTTGCAGCAAATGAAACGTTGCGATTTCTTTTCTCAATCAGCGCCCAAGAGCACCGGCAGAGAACTATTTAATCAACATTGGCTTAACTCACAACTTACGAGGTTTTCTGAGCTAGCACCACAGGATATCCAGGCAACACTTCTTAGCCTCACCGCTGACAGTATAAGTGAGGCAATACTAGAGTTGGACATACCGGTAAATGAGGTCTATATCTGCGGAGGTGGCGCCTACAATAATGCGCTAATGGTAAAACTCTCGAAACAGCTACCAAAGGTAATGACCACTGAGCCTCTTGGTATAGCTCCCAGCTTGGTTGAAGGCTGTGCCTTTGCATGGCTTGCTAAACAGCGCCTGAATCATCAGTGCGGAAATTTGGCGGAAGTAACTGGCGCCAAAAGGCAGACCATTTTGGGCGCTATTTATCTGCCCTAAGCGTTATCTTTACCCATAAATCGCAATAATTAGATAGTAAATGAAGCACCACAGCCACAGGTGGTTGAGGCATTGGGATTGGTGATTACAAATTTAGAACCCATTAGGCTTTCTTCATAATCAACTGTTGAACCAGCCAAGTACTGATAACTTAGTGAATCAATAAGAACAGTCACACCATCTCTAGATACTGGCGTATCGTCCTCAGCCATGCTGTCTTCAAAAGAAAAGCCATACTGAAAACCTGAACAGCCACCACCAGTCACATAAACTCTTAACATTAGCTGAGGGTTATCTTCTTCCTGCCTAAGACTTTGCACCTTCGCTACTGCACCTGCAGTAACGTTAAGCGCCGAGGGTGTAAATGTTTCAATTGCTGACATACTTGCTCCAAGAGCCTAACTATTTATAGTGAGCAGTAACTACTGCCACTGCTTATCGAGAGCTTGCTGGTTATTGTTGCGAATCTCTTTAACTTTTTCATTTTTCACAGCAGCTTGCGATGGAATTTCTTTAGGTGGTGTCATTTGCTGGTAACTGCAAGACCCAATTAGCTGGGCACCACTTCGCATTTCCATATTGCTGTAATGGATATTACCCGTCACGGTGCAGTTTGGTTCTAAACAGAGACGATCTAGGGCGTATATATTGCCCTTTATTGAGCCATTAACCTCAATAATTGCCGCCTTTATATCACCCTCCACAGAGCCACCGTTAAGCACGCGTACTCGCGCATCTTTTTGCTCTGAAACAATATTACCGACAACAGTCCCTAAAATTTCTAGCGTTCCGCTAAACGAGATATCGCCTGAAAGCTCTGTGCCTTCAGATATCAGTGTTGTTGCATCGCTTGCCATAGTTGCTAATCCTGCATTAATTTTCTTAAACAAAACGTTCTACTCCTGTATTTGCCATACAAATTTCTTGTCAAATTGAGGCTTTTCAATCCATGGATAACGAAGGGTCACTCTGACAAACTCCGGATTAAAGCCCTCGGGTAACTTGATAAACCCCCGATTAATAGAAAAGTATTTCAACTTTAATTGTATAGGCAAATCATCTACTTCTGCATCTATTTCGTTCAATGAAAGGTTTTTTCCTTCACCATCTTGAATTCCTACCACCCATATCTTAGCGTTTACGCGTAAATTTTTAGCCTCATGGGTTTTTTGTTGCACCACCCAGTCATACTGAAAGAGTCTTTCCCCCGCTCTGACAATATGAAAATTGCCTACCGATAAGCCGGTGGACTTATTATTATCCTGAAGCATTTCGCGATAAAGCTTGAGCTCTTGTTCGCGTCGATAAAGCTGTTTTTGCATATCGAGCATTTGCTGGCGGGTTTGCTCAAGTGCTGAGGCATCAACCTGAGCGGTCAGTTGAATGGCCGCCAATGCCTGCTGGCTGGCAGAAAAATCGCCTAAAGTCTGATCAAAACTAGTCTCGAGACCTTCAATATATTGCTGATCGTCAGAATAGGTTTTGTCCCCATAAAAAAACCCCGCCGATGCAACAGCCGCTAGCAATAAAATAACACCAGCTATTAGCCCCAATAGCTGGCTAGTTGTGTAATGAATAATCAGCGGGCGACGCTGGGACATTAGGGCATCAATGCCGGCATTGATAAACCAGCAGTTTCATCTAAGCTGAACATTATATTCATACACTGCACCGCCTGACCGGAAGCCCCTTTAGTCAGATTATCTTCGACCACCAGAATCACCAATTTTTTACCATTACCCGGTCTATGCAGGGCAATGCGACAAAAATTCGAGCCGCGTACCGTTCTAGTTTCAGGGTAACTATTCGGCTCAAGTACATCAACAAAGGGTTCATTGGCATAATGCGTCTCAAACAGGCTTTGCACATCGGTATCCTGCTGCTTGAGATCAACATATAGGGTGGTATGAATGCCTCTGATAATCGGTAGCAAATGCGGCACAAAGGTTAAGCCCACAGGCCCACAGGCCATATCGGCAAGGCCCTGTTCAATTTCAGGCTGATGTCTGTGACCAGAAGCACCGTAAGCTTTGAAGTTATCGCCTGCTTCAGACAATAGGGTGGCTACATTAGCCTGCTTACCCGCACCACTCACTCCTGATGCTGAATTAGCGATAATATCAGACAGATCTATTACTTCATCCTGTAAAAGGGGCTTTAAGCCCAACTGTACACTGGTAGGGTAACAGCCGGGGCAGGCTACTAGCTTGGCGTTGGCAATATCGGCTCGGTTAAATTCTGGCAGGCCATAGACTGCCTCAGCCACCAAATCTGGCGCCGCATGATCTTGGGCATACCATTTTTCCCAAACGTCTATATCTCTGATTCTGAAATCTGCAGAGAGATCTATAACTCGAACGCCCGCTGCCAATATTTCAGGCACTAGGTTCTGGGCAACCCCATGAGGGGTGGCAAAAAATACCAGATCACAATCTTTCAGGTTGGCAACGGTGGGCTCGGTAAACGCTAAGTCAACGATACCCCTGAGATTTGGGAATAACGCCGACACCGGCTTGCCTTTTTCAGATCTAGAGGTAATCGCGACCAATTCAGTATTTGGATGCCCTGCCAGAAGACGCAACAACTCCACGCCTGTGTAGCCAGTTCCCCCGACAATTCCAACTTTTATCACCACAGCCTCACTTTTTAAATATCCAGATTAAACTTAGACCTCTATAATAGCAGTAAACTAGTCAAATCAGATAATAATAGCGCTGGATACTGGTTAATTAATATTCAGCGATTGGAGGAGCAGATGTATCAATGGGTGCTAGCATTTCATTTAATGGCAGTAATCTGCTGGTTTGCTGCTCTTTTTTATTTGCCACGTCTTTTTGTCTACCATGCAATGGCGGAAGATGCCGTTAGCATTGAGCGCTTTAAGCTAATGGAGCGCAAACTATACCGCGGCATTGCTAATCCATCGATGATAGCCACCGTTATTTTGGGATTATGGCTGGTCTATTTAAATCCTCAGGCTTACCTGAGCCAAGGCTGGTTTCATCTCAAGGCGCTTCTGGTGATTGTTCTTATTGGCTATCACCATCTATGCTTGGCGCATATGAAAAGGCTAGCCAATGATAGCAGCGATAAAACGCATATTTACTTTCGCATCTTTAATGAAGTGCCCGTGCTGTTTATGGTGGCTATTGTACTATTGGTTATTGTTAAACCTTTTTAGGCATCGCGCAATTTAGTTGACCCTTGTCGCCGTAAAGCTGATATTTGGGTTGTGATCCAATTTAATTAAAACACAGTTTAGGACGTTTAATGACTCAAAAAAATACTCGATCTCAGGATCTCTTTGCAGCCGCCCAACAACATATACCAGGTGGCGTAAACTCTCCTGTAAGGGCTTTTCGTGCAGTGGGTGGCACACCGGTATTTTTTGAGCGCGCCAGTGGCGCCTATATGCATGATGCTGATAATAAGCGCTATATAGATTATGTACTGTCTTGGGGCCCTATGTTACTGGGACACAATCACCCCCAAGTTGTGGCAGCGATTAAAACTCAATTGGATAAGGCCACTTCCTTTGGCGCCCCCACTGAACTTGAAATAAAGTTGGCGGATAAAATGTGCTCCATTGTGCCCGGCATGGAAATGGTGCGCATGGTCAACTCCGGCACAGAAGCCACTATGAGTGCCATCAGATTGGCGCGAGGTTATACAGGTCGCGATAAAATCGTAAAGTTTGAAGGCTGTTATCATGGCCACTCAGACTCGCTACTGGTTAAAGCGGGTTCAGGCGCACTGACCATGGGCGTGCCGAGCTCCCCAGGTGTTCCCAATGGTTTGGCCGATCACACTATTACCCTCTCTTATAACAATAGCCAACAGGTTGAGCAGGTATTCGCGGAAATTGGCGAGCAAATAGCCTGTGTTATTTTTGAACCTGTAGCGGGTAATATGAACTGTGTTCCTCCAGTTGAAGGCTTTTTAGAATGCCTGCGCAAATGCTGCACCAACAGCGGGGCACTATTGATTGCCGATGAGGTAATGACCGGCTTTAGAGTGAGCCAAACTGGCGCTGTTGGACATTACAATCTGGATGCAGATCTAATCTGCCTAGGCAAAGTAATCGGAGGCGGTATGCCTGTAGGTGCTTTTGGCGGCAAAAAAGAGATCATGCAACATATTGCCCCGCTGGGCCCTGTCTATCAGGCAGGCACATTATCTGGCAACCCAGTGGCCATGGCGGCGGGTCTAGCAACCCTTGAGTTAGTGTCGGCGCCTGGCTTTTTAGACCCTGTTATCGCTCTCACCGATCGTTTAGTCAACGGCCTTAGACAAAGAGCTGACGCCGCTAATATCCCCATGACTAGCAACCATGTAGGTACAATGTGGGGCTTTTTCTTCACCGAAGAGCAGCAAATAACCCATTATCAGCAAGTGATGGCATGCGACACTGAACGCTTTGCAAAATTTTTCCATGGCATGCTGGAGGAGGGTGTGTACTTGGCACCTGCATCCTACGAGGCGAGCTTTATGTCTTGCGCCCACAGCGACCGAGATATTGAAGTCACACTTGACGCCGCAGAGCGCGTTTTTTCAACGCTCTAGCACCTATATGCACCATATATGCTCATTTTGAGTCCCTGCTCCTTTGCTTTTGGCGTTTTTGATATGGCATGTAAATTGCTTTACTTATGCCATCATTAACTAACCAGAGACATCATTATGAATAAAGCAGAGGTTGTAGAAACCATAGTATTAACCAAGAAAGCCAAAGGTCTGTCTTGGGAAGGTATTGCAGATAAGTTGGGGATGGGTACGGTATGGGTAACATCCGCCTGTCTGGGTATGAATAGCATGCCTGCAGAACCTGCAGCCAAACTATGCCAGCTGCTTGATTTGCCGGAGGGCGCACAGGCAGCATTAATGGAATACCCCACCAAAACTTGGGAAAAAGATGTGCCACAGGATCCACTGATTTATCGTTTATACGAGGTCGTGGGGGTTTATGGTGATACCTTAAAAGAAGTGATCCAGGAAAAATTTGGCGACGGTATTATGAGCGCCATTGACTTTAGCATGGACGTAGACAAGCAGGAAGATCCGAAAGGTGACCGCGTTGTGCTGACCCTGAACGGAAAATTTTTGCCGTATAAGGCATGGTAAAACGTCTTTT
>JAQWMF010000078.1 GCA_029246925.1 Porticoccaceae bacterium | reverse complement strand
TATGTCAACCGAACCTCTGGCTTCTATTTTCCTGAGAGCTCCCAAAATTTCTGGGACAGTAATTTTTGTGATTGGGCGATGTCCAATCGAGGGATATAAATCTTTCTCCAATATCCTAAGACTTCTTTTCTTATGGCTATCCGATTTATCTTCCATTTTATTGTCGAACCATTCTCGACCAATAGCTTCGAAGCTGTTCCCCTGCTCTATATCTCTTCCTAACTTTTTTGTCTTTTTTAGATCACTCGGGTCTTGACCAGACGCAAGAACCTCTCGAGCCTTTTGATGCGCTTTACGCGCATCTGCCAAACTTATATCGGGAAAAATACCTAAAGCTAAAGTATTGCGTTTCTTATTAAAGCTATAGTCATATCGCCAATATTTGCTACCTGATGGCAGTACAAGTAGATACATGCCACCTGAGTCAGCTAACTTATATTGTTTGGCTCTAGCCTTTGCTTTGGTAACGGCTGTTGCTGTTAACTTAGACATATGAATTTCCTCACCAATATTTACGGTATAAAAACCTATTAAATATAAAATACCGCAATTTATACCGTATTTATATACAGATTGTACCGTATTTAAATGGATAACTATGGACTAAGTATAAACAAAAAAGCCCTGAAAAACAGGGCTTTAGGGACATCAATAGACTATGATGGATTTATATTTGGTCGGGACGGCAGGATTTGAACCTGCGACCACTACACCCCCAGTGTAGTGCGCTACCAGGCTGCGCTACGCCCCGATTTGAGGTCGGCAATAATACATTACCTTTTAACTATTGCAACCCATACTAAGGGATTAGTTACTTTGGATTTTATTTGCAAGAAAGAGATTCCAATACGTCTTCTAATTCTGAAATAGTCTGGGCGACTAATTGATTGTATGGGGTGCTTTCTTTTTTGGTCGCTTCACCCTCTAAACGCTGCTTAGCCCCACCAATGGTAAAGCCGTGCTCATAGAGCAATGAACGAATCTGACGAATAAGAACAACATCTTCACGTTGATAGTAACGGCGATTTCCGCGTCGCTTAACTGGGTTTAAACTGGGAAATTCTTGTTCCCAATACCTAAGCACGTGAGATTTAACAGCACAAAGCTCGCTGACTTCACCAATGGTGAAATAGCGTTTTCCAGGAATAGTTGGAAGCTGATTGTTGTTACTTGGTTCCAGCATGCATTTCTACCCGATTTTTTAATTTTTGACCGGGTTTGAAGGTAACAACACGTCTTGCAGAAATAGCTACGTCTTCACCGGTCTTGGGGTTTCTACCGGGGCGGCTCTTTTTATCCCGTAACTCAAAGTTGCCGAATCCAGATAGTTTTACTGGATCGTTATTTTCAAGTGCATGGATAATTTCGGAATAGAACATTTCGACGACTTCTTTGGCTTCACGCTTATTGAGACCTAGTTCATCAAATAGCATTTCAGCTAAATCAGCTTTTGTAAGAGCACTCATTAAACGTTACCTACATTTCAAAATTGTTCTAACCAAATTAACTTCTTAATTCAGCCCCTAGAGATTCGCTAAGCCGATTAACCACTTTGTCAATTGACTGATTTATCTCTTCATCAGTAAGAGTGCGCGAACTGTGCTGAAAGGTCAAGCCTAAAGCAATACTTTTTCCTTTATTTTCAACATCTTTGCCATGATAAACATCAAATAACTTTAATTCATTAAGCGAATCACCCGCTACTGCTTTGGCTTCATCTATCAATAATTGAGCCGGTATAGAAGCATCGACCACAAAGGCTAAATCACGCCTAACTTCTGGGAACTTGCTCACTTCTTTCGCTTTAATAAGGCTAAATTCGTTTATTTTGCCTATATCTACATGGAATAGATAAAGCGGCTTGGCAATCTCTAGTTTTGACTCAATAGCTGGGTGTAATCGCCCTATTAAGCCGACTATTTCATTATTAGACAGAACCTCTGCGGACTGACCAGGATGTAATACCGGATGCGCTGCTGCGCGGAAAGAAAGCTTTTCGACACATTGGTTGTCAGTCAGGATAGCCTCTAAATCACCCTTAAGATCATAGAAATCTACCTGCTCTTTGTCGGCTGTCCAGCCAACCGGCAACCTTGAACCACAAATAAGTCCGCCAAGCGCGAGGTTTTGCTCTAGCCCTGCAACCGCTGAGGCGCTATTTGATGGTATAAAGCACTGCCCTACTTCAAATAGACGCACTCTAGCCTGCTGTCTGTTTAGATTATGTATGGCGGCATTAACTAACCCTGGCCATAGACTGGTGCGCATAACAGAAAGATCCTGAGAAATCGGATTGCTTACCTTGATGCCCTGACGCTGTGGATCTAATGTTTCGAGTAACTGTGGATCAACAAAGCTATAGGTAATAGCCTCTTGATAACCTAAGGAAACTAAGCGATCTCTAAAGTATTCAAGGGGCTTAATAGCCTCTTTTCTGGCCTGTATATCAACCGCCATCGCTGGGGTTGTCACTGGCAAGTTGTTGTAGCCGTATACCCTCGCTACTTCTTCTACTAGGTCTTGCTCAATCGCCAAATCAAAGCGCCAGCTAGGCGATTGCCATACGCCTTTGTCGGCGTCGCGTTGCTCTAGAGTTAGACCAAGACGGGTTAGCATTTGGTCAACGGTTTTGGGCTCGATACTTACACCCAACTGTTGGGCTAGATGCTGATCGCGTAATTCTATACTTGCAGGCTTTGGTAGATAATCTGATGCTTCAGCGCTTGCTACTGGGCCTGCATTACCACCGCAAATATCTAACATTAGGGCTGTGGCTCTCTCTAGTGCCTGTATCTGTAGTTCTGAATCGACACCGCGCTCAAAGCGGTGTGATGAATCTGTATGCTTACCGTAATTGCGTGCCTTACCGGCTATAGCGATGGGATCAAACCAAGCACTTTCAAAGAATATATCAGTAGTGCTATCAGATACTGCTGAATCTGCACCACCCATAATGCCTGCCATGGCTAGCGATTGTGATTGATCAGCAATGACTAGAGTATCTTTAACTACTTTGACCTTGCTGTCATCTAATAACTGAAGAGTCTCACCCTGCCCCATACGCACTGTAATATCGCCATCTATTTTAGCGAGATCGAAGGCATGCATTGGCTGGCCTAATTCAAGTAGTACATAGTTGGTAATATCCACCGCAGGGCCTAAAGTTCTAATACCACTGCGACGCAAGCGTTCTTGCATCCATAATGGTGTCGGGCGGGTTAGATCTACTCCGCGAACAATACGCCCAGCGTAGCGACCACAGGCCTGCGGTGCTTCAATAGACACCTTTAAAGAATCTTTAATAGTTGGCTCAACCGCATCAATTTTTAGCTGCTTTACCGGCTCAGAATTCAGTACACCTACCTCACGAGCTAGACCGCGAATACTTAGGCAGTCAGCGCGATTAGGGGTTAGGTCTACTTCTATAATATTGTCGTTTAAGTCAAGGTACTCGAGCAGGTCTTGACCCACTGTTGCATCAGCAGGAAGCTCCCACAGACCTGAATCATCATCACCTAGAGCTAACTCAGTTTGGCCGCAAAGCATTCCAAGCGACTCTACGCCGCGCAGTTTAGCTTTTTTGATGTTGAAGTCTTCAGGCAGCTTGGCACCAACAGTGGCGAAAGGTACTTTAATACCTACTCTTGCATTGGGTGCACCACAGACTACTTGCAACTCAGTATCGCCATTACCGGCTACCTGACAGACGCGCAGTTTATCAGCATCTGGATGCTGCTCTATTGAAATAATTTCACCGACTACCACGCCGCTAATATCGGGCGATGCCGACTCAACACCGTCGACCTCTAGGCCCGCCATAGTAATCTGGGCAACTAAGTCTTCGGTTGAGATGGAGGGGTTTACTGATTGACGTAACCACGATTCACTAAATTTCATAGATCCCTCTACCTAAAATTGCTTAAGAAAACGCAGATCATTTTCAAAAAATAATCGCAAGTCATTAACACCATAGCGCAACATAGCCAGTCGCTCTACACCCATACCAAAGGCAAAACCACTGTACTGCTCGGTGTCTATATTACAACTCTCAAATACATTGGGATGTACCATGCCGCAACCCATAACTTCCAACCAACCGGTGTGGCTACAGACTCTACAGCCTTTGCCTTGACAGTTAGTGCACTGGATATCAACCTCAGCTGATGGCTCAGTAAAGGGAAAATAAGACGGCCTGAAACGCACCGGTAAATCAGCCTCAAAAAAGGCTTTTAGAAATTGATCTACCACACCTTTTAGATCGGCAAAGCTAGTATTTTTATCAACTACCAGACCCTCTACCTGATGAAACATTGGGGTGTGAGTAAGGTCTGAGTCACAGCGGTACACTCGACCGGGGCAGATCACTCGTATAGGAGGATCTTGCTTTTCCATAGTGCGCACCTGAACCGGTGAGGTATGGGTACGCAATACGGTATTGGAATCTATATAAAAAGTATCGTGCATCGCCCTAGCTGGGTGATGACCGGGAATATTTAGGGCTTCAAAGTTATGATAGTCATCTTCTACTTCTGGGCCTACTTCAACCGTATAACCAACACTAGTAAAGAATGCTTGAATACGCTCCATGGTTCGCGTGACTGGGTGCAGCCCACCCATATCTTCGCCTCGACCCGGTAAGGTGACATCAATAGTTTCTTGAGCAAGCTTTTGATTAAGCGCCTCTGACTCAAGGTTACTCTTACGCTCTGTAATCTGCGCCATCAACGCCTGCTTGGCTTCATTGATTTTGGCACCAGCTGCAGGTCGCTCGTCAGCTGAAAGTGCACCAAGCCCTTTGAGCAATCCGGTCAACTGACCTTTTTTACCCAAATACTCAACTCTCAAACCATCTAGAACTGTCAACTCAGTTGCTTCTGAAATGGCAGTTTGAGCCTGCTGTGTAATTTGTTCTAATTCAATCATTAGTTTTTACCAGATAACTATTAATACAGCTTTCATTGATTGTCTATTCTACGTCTACTTTAGTCTAACTGTAAAAAAATAGGGAAAGGGCTTTAGCCCCTTCCCTATTTCGCCAGCCTATTATCCATTATTTGAATAATTAGCTGTTAGATATTACTTAGCAGCTTTGGCTAGGGCAGTCTTTGCTTTCTTAACTACCGCACCAAAAGCAGCCTTATCATAGACAGCTAAGTCTGCAAGAACGCGTCGATCTAGTTCGATCTTGGCTTTGCTTAGGCCATTGATTAGTCTGCTATAGCTCAAACCTTCTACACGAGATTGTGCATTGATTCGGGCAATCCAAAGTCTACGGAAAGTACGCTTCTTAGCACGACGATCGCGATAGGCATATTGACCAGCTTTGGTTACAGCCTGTGTAGCTACACGATAAACTCGGCTTCTTGCTCCGTAATAACCTTTAGCTTGCTTTAAAATCTTTTTATGACGACGATTGGCTTCAACACCACGTTTTACTCTAGGCATATTATTCTCCTACCAAATTTAGTTAGTTACAGGCCACGAAGCATACGGTCTACACGAGGGCTATCAGCAGCAGTTAAGATGCTGGTGCCACGCAGTTGACGCTTACGCTTGGTAGTCATTTTGGTAAGAATATGGCTTTTGTGCTGATGCTTATGCTTATAGCCCGCAGCCGTCTTTTTGAAGCGCTTTGCAGCGCCACTATGAGTCTTTGCTTTTGGCATTTTGGTTCTCCTAGTACTAGGGTTAATGTTCAGTAAGAGCCGCCCGGACAGCCTGCCAAAAACATTGGCTGAACGCGGGTCACGCTGTGTTTCTTACTGCTGTTACTGCTTCTTGCTACCTCTTTTTACTAAAAGGCGCCATGACCATGGTCATTTGACGACCTTCTAATTTGGGAAACTGCTCTACCTGAGCCAGCTCGGAAAGATCAGCTTCTACGCGCTTCATCATTTCCATACCCAATTCTTGGTGAGCCATCTCTCGACCACGAAAACGCAGCGTGATCTTAGTTTTATCACCATTCTCCAGAAACTTAATCAGATTACGCAGTTTAATCTGGTAATCGCCAACATCTGTTCCCGGACGAAATTTAATCTCTTTAACCTGCGTCTGCTTTTGCTTCTTCTTTTGCAGAGCGGCTTTTTTCTTAATATCAAAGACATGCTTTCCGTAGTCCATTACCTTACAAACGGGAGGCTGTGAATCTGGTGAAATCTCCACCAAGTCCAATGAATCCTTTTGCGCCATTTCTAGAGCAGTCTCAATTGAAACCACACCCACCTGCGCACCATCTGCTGCAATTAGCCTTACCTCTGAAGACGCTATATCTTCGTTTAGGCGTGCTCGCTTACTGTCTTTTTTAATAAGTATTACTCCGTATTCGTTTTAAGTTCACGACTGCGCTTTTCAGTATCACGCTCAAAAAGAGAAATTACCTCTTCGATGGTCATACTTCCCAAATCTTCGCCGTCGCGTGTTCGCACCGCTACAGTGCCATTTTCAATCTCTTTATCACCAACAACGAGCAGATAGGGAACCCGTTGCATGGAGTGACCGCGAATTTTAAAGCCGATCTTCTCGTTTCTCAAGTCACAAATGACTCTAAATCCATTATTTTGCAATGATTTGGTCACTTCTGACGCATATTCGGCCTGAGAATCGGTAATATTGATCACAATTGCCTGCTGAGGAGCCAACCAAAATGGAAATGCGCCTTCGTGTTGTTCGATCAAAATACCGATAAAACGTTCAAAAGAACCCAAAATTGCACGATGTAACATTACCGGTGTTTTTCGGCTGCCATCTTCGGCAACATATTCAGCATCCAAACGACCCGGCATCGAGAAATCCACCTGAATGGTTCCCATCTGCCATACCCGACCAATACAATCTTTTAGCGAGAATTCTATTTTTGGACCATAAAAAGCACCCTCACCTGGCAATTCCTGCCAAGGTAATTCTTTAGCATCGAGCGCTTCGCCAAGGGCTTTCTCGGCACGATCCCAGCTTTCATCCGAACCCACACGCTGTTCTGGGCGAGTTGATAGGCGATAAATAATTTCATCAAACCCAAAGTCTGCATATACATCGTGCAATGCATCAATAAACTCTAAAACCTCAGACTGAATCTGATCTTCAGCACAGAAAATATGGCCGTCATCCTGTGTAAATGAACGAACACGCATAATGCCATGCAATGAACCTGAAGGCTCATTTCGATGACAGGAGCCAAACTCAGCTAGGCGCATCGGCAGATCACGATAGCTTTTAAGACCCTGATTAAATACTTGGACATGACAGGGACAGTTCATGGGCTTAACCGCATATTGACGGTCATCAGTTGATACGGAAAACATATCATCGCCAAACTTATCCGCATGGCCTGACTTTTCCCACAGACTAAAATCGACTAGCTGCGGTGTTTTAATTTCTTTGTAACCCTGCTGCACCTGTTGTTGGCGCATATAGTCTTGGATACTGTTGTAAATTGCCCAGCCTTTTGGATGCCAAAATACTGAACCAGGCGCCTCTTCTTGCATATGGAAAAGGTCGAGCTTTTTACCAATTTTGCGATGGTCGCGCTTTTCCGCTTCAGCTAACCGATTGATATAGGCTTTTAATTCTTTTTTATTGCTCCACGCTGTGCCGTAAATACGCTGTAACATTTCATTATCGTTGTCACCACGCCAATAGGCACCTGCTACCTTGGTCAATTTAAAGGCCGATAACTTACCAGTAGATGGCACATGAGGGCCGCGACATAGGTCAATAAAATCACCTTGGCGGTAAAGACCAATGGGTTGATCTGCAGGAATACCCGCAATTATCTCTGCTTTGTAAGCTTCACCGATGCCTTTGAAAAATTCAACGGCTTCATCTCTATCCCATTCTTCTCTTGCGATAGCAAAGTCTTGCTTAGCCAACTCTTGCATGCGCTGCTCTATAGCCTCTAAGTCTTCCGGTGTAAAGGCACGCTCAAAAGAGAAGTCATAGTAAAAACCGTCTTCAATTACCGGACCAATAGTGACCTGAGCTGAAGGAAATAATTCTTTCACTGCCATAGCCAATAGGTGTGCCGTGGAGTGACGGATAATGTCTAGGGCTTCATCCGAGCGATCGGTAACAATCGAGAGACTAGCATCTTGCTCGATAACATAGGAAGCGTCTACAACGTCACCTGACACAACACCGGCTAAAGTTGCCTTAGCAAGACCGGGACCAATATCAGCGGCTACATCGAGCACAGAAACGGCAGAATCAAATTGGCGTTGAGAACCATCAGGGAGAGTAATAACAGGCATGGCTTTTTCCTTTACAGTGGTGACCCATACTAGAGGCCACTTGATTATATTGAGACCTTTTCACGAATGATCTTTTATCCCTGAAAATATCTCATATTAAATTAATCGACCCTGTAAAAGTCATGGTAACTTCTATAAGGTCATTTGTATTTGTGCGGGCATTTTACCCTCTCCTGCAGGCTTTACAAGTGCTAGATTTAACCTCGAAAAGCAAAGAATCAGTTACAATGCAAAAACACT
This sequence comes from Porticoccaceae bacterium, assembly GCA_029246925.1. Lineage (GTDB taxonomy): Bacteria > Pseudomonadota > Gammaproteobacteria > Pseudomonadales > Porticoccaceae > HTCC2207. The sequence goes on along the minus strand of JAQWMF010000078.1, from coordinate 11,949 downwards.
GAACTAACAAGAGCAATATCCTTGAAAATATATGTCGATGCCGATGCCTGCCCAGTAGTCATTAAAGATATTTTATATCGCGTTTCTCAGCGCACGGGTGTCGAGGTTATTTTAGTGGCTAACCAGCCCTTAAATACTCCAAGAATACCCACTGTACGTTCAATCTGTGTCAGTTCCGGATTTGATGTAGCCGATGATCATATTGTGAGTTTAGTAGAAAAAGACGATTTGGTGATCACTGCCGATATACCTTTGGCAGCAGAAGTGATTGAAAAACAAGGCAAGGCACTCAACCCTCGCGGTGAGCTTTATACCGCCTCCAATATTCGTGCGCGTTTGAATATGCGGGACTTTATGGACTCGATGCGATCAAGCGGCGTTGAGGTCGGTGGCGGACCGCCGCCATTGAGCCAGCGGGACCGAATGGATTTTGCCAACGCACTGGATTCTTACCTCAGTCCATTTTTAAAGTAATTTGTTATAATAGCTATTTAAATAATTGATATTATTATAGTTTAATCTATCATTCTAGCAATCTGCGCGGCGGTAAATGGCCAGCCTTTTTCACTGCCATCAGCGAAAATAACCACCGGTATACGCAAACCATATTGCTCAAATAGCGCTGCATCTTCTCTAACATTTAGGCTATTTAACTGAATGTTTTTAGTTTTTAATAGGGGGTAAAGCATCTCTTTGGCCTGTTCGCAAAGATGACAATTGGGGCCGCTTATTAGAGTTATTTGCTTATCCATTTCCATTAACCAAATGAGCTTCGCTTGGTAATCAACCACACATTATGAATACGCGGGTTGCGCTCAAAATCACTATCTAGGGTTTGCTTGGTTATATTTTCACAGCTGAACTGCCTAGAAATTAGTTCATCCAGCTTGAATTTACGGAAATTATTAGAGAATACTAAAGTGCCACCAGAGTTTAACTTAGCCATTGCTTGACGAATTAGTTCAGGGTGATCGCGCTGGACATCTAATACCGAGTCCATTTTCTTTGAATTAGAAAAGGTTGGTGGATCAAGAAAGATTACATCAAAGGTTTGAGAGTCTTCCTCAAGCCACTTGAGACAATCGGCCCGCAATAGCTGATGTTTAGACGAGCTTAGACTATTAAGCTCAAAGTTACGCTGCGCCCAGTCTAGGTAGGTATTGGACATATCGATACTCAGTGAGCTCTTAGCGCCCGCTAAAGCAGCCTGCACTGTGACTGAGGCGGTATAGCAAAATAGATTAAGCAATGATTTGCCCGATGCTAATTCGCTAACCATTGCGCGCACAGGGCGATGATCAAGAAATAGCCCGGTATCCAAGTAGTCGCTGAGGTTAACCTCCAATCGCGCCCTACCCTCACTCACTACAATACTCTCTGAGGTGTTTTCAGTGGAACGCTGGTACTGAGAATCACCTTTTTGGCGACGGCGCTCTTTGTAATACACTTTTTCAAATCTGTCACCAGCAAACTCTTTCACTGCGCGTTTGATAGTATCAAATCGCTGCTTGGCGACATGAGTCTCAATAGTGCTTGGCGCGGCGTATTCCTGCACATAGATTCGCTGCTCGTAAATATCAATCGCGGCGGCATATTCTGGGATATCGGCATCATAGAGCCGATAACAGCTAATGCCCGTTTTCTTTAACCAGCCTTTAAGCCGCCTTTGATTCTTCTGTAAACGGTTGAAGAGCATTTTTGCCTCTTCGGATAGAGGCTGAACCGGCGCAGGCTTACTTAAACGTTCCGCAATCTGCTCTGATTTCGACTGCATATTGTCAAACACCAACAATTTACAGGGTATAGTGCCGTTGAATAAGCTGTACTGCTTAGTGGGCGAAAGATCGAGCTGTCGCGCTAGCGCCAAATTACCGGTATAGACCGCTGCGCGCCACGGAACAAAGTTTTTCTGAAGCACTGTGCCAAGTTTTTGATATAGAGGAACCAACTGCTCTTCTTCCCCCATTCTGGCGCCATAGGGTGGATTGGTGATGAGCAAGCCGGTTTCAGCGGTGGCCTTACCAAATTGATCAAGTGGCTTATGAGCAATGCGAATATGCTCATCAAGACCTGCATTTTCAATATTGGCAACCGTTACATCTAATACCCGACTATTACCATCATAACCGCGAATATCATTTTTAAATGCCTCTAGACCAGCGTCTCGTCTTTGCTGAGCCTCTTCAAGTACCGACTCCCATAAATCCTTATCGTGCTGCAACCAATGGGTAAACCCGAAGGTTTGTCGATTTATAGATGGGGCTATATCTGCCGCCATCATTGCTGCTTCAATTAAAAATGTACCACTGCCACACATTGGATCGATTAACGCCCCGCCCTGTTTGGCTATATCAGACCAACCGGCACGCATTAGAATTGCGGCTGCAAGATTCTCTTTAAGCGGTGCACTACCCTGACCGGTTCTATAGCCTCTGCGATGCAAGCTATCGCCAGATATATCTAACGAAACAACCACCTGTCCTTTATGCTGTCGTGCCTGAATACGAATATCAGGAGATTTGGCATCCACATTGGGACGCCCACCAGCGATACGACGAATTCGATCTACAACAGCATCTTTTAGCAATTGAGCGCCGTACATACTATTGTCGATATGTTTTGATGTGCCAATAAAATCGATAGCAATACTATTATCAGCAGAGAGATGCTCTTCCCAAGGAATTTCAACCGAATGCTTATAAAGATCATCAGTGCTATCGAGCTTAAAACTCAACAATGGCATAAGAATACGATTGGCTAGACGCGACCAGAGACAAGACCTGTAGGCTATCTCCAATGACCCTTGAAAGTGAACTGCAGCAACCGTTTGCTTGATCTCTGAAGCGCCAATAGCCACAAGCTCATCGGCTAAAAGTTGCTCCATACCTTTTGGGCAGGTAGCTAACAATGCAGTTATATCTGTCTTTAATGGCACTTTTTATGTATCCTGAAATGTATGGAACCATTAACTAAATAAACGGTCATAAAATTAACTGGGGGAGCTTTTAAACAGAGTGTGACCTGTCAGCACCAATATAGGTCGCCATTCTATCTCTCTTTGCTATCTGGTTGTTGAAAAATATAAATAAATTATATTATCAGCTTTCAGACGTTGAATATAAAAATGGAGAATCCTATGAAGAAACATAAAAAAGATTTGTCCCACCGCGCCTTTCTAAAAGGTTATCAAACTGCTATTCAGCAGCGCTCAATTTCAATCTGTCCCTATCAAACTGAATCTATCCTAGGTTTCCACTGGTGTACGGGCTGGCGTCAAGGGCGAGCTGACTACTGGAGTGGATTTAGCCAGGCAACACTTCAGCAAAAAGCGAGCAACCTGTAGAACGATTTTAATCTATTATGTAATAGTCTTAATTTAAAATATCGTTTTTTACATCGTTAATTGTTTCTTTTCGAGAGACTAACTAGAATCGGTGTTTGTTTTTTTATAGCTTTTCTTTTTTTACAGAGGTACAACTTGCATCAGAATATAGACAGCCTGAAAACTTGGCTAAACAGTAGAATTGTCGGTCAGCAACAACTTATTGAACGAATTATTATTGCCCTCTTAGCCGATGGCCACCTTTTAGTAGAGGGCGCACCTGGACTGGCAAAGACTAAAGCCATTAAAACAGTTTCCGAGGGCCTAGATGCAGACTTCCATCGCGTCCAATTTACGCCTGACTTACTACCCTCAGATATTACCGGCAGTGACATTTATCGTCCTGAACAGGGTGTGTTCGAATTTCAAACCGGCCCATTGTTTCACAACTTGGTGCTGGCCGATGAGATCAACCGCGCCCCAGCAAAGGTGCAATCGGCTCTTTTAGAGGCTATGGCTGAACGGCAAATTTCAGTAGGTAAGAAAAGCTACCCTCTGCCTGATTTATTTTTGGTTATGGCCACCCAAAACCCTATTGAACAGGAAGGTACCTATCCACTACCTGAAGCACAGATGGATCGCTTTCTCATGCATGTTTCGGTTGACTACCCTTCCCCCGATAGCGAGAGAACCATTTTGCAGTTATCAAGAGAAGAAGCTCAAGGTGAGAAAGCCTCAGACTTTGACCCGATTACTCAGCAAGATTTATTTGCGGCAAGAAAAGAAGTGCTGGCCGTGCATATGAATGAGGCAGTTGAGGAATATCTGGTACAGATTATTCTCGCAACCCGAAATACTGAAGCCTATGGTGGCGATTTAGCCAACTGGTTAGATTATGGCGGTAGCCCACGAGCGACAATTGCTCTTGATCGATGCAGTCGCGCGGTAGCTTGGCTAGATAATCGCGACTATGTCACACCCGATGATATTCGCTCGGTAGCCCACGATGTGCTTCGCCACAGGCTGATACTGAGTTTTGAAGCGGAAGCGGCAGGCATTGATGCCGATAAGGTCATCGATGCCCTGCTATCCACAGTCCCTTCAGCCTAATTATACGCAATTGGCTAATGGGACTTCAGATATGATATCCAATCCCGCAATAGCTGACTCTAATCAGTTAATCAAGCTTCGTTATGCCGCTAAAGAATTAACCAATTTTCCAAAACTACAGGCTAGGCAAATGCTAGCCGGTGGCCATAGGTCGCATTTTCGGGGTCGGGGAATGGATTTTGATCAGGTGAGGCTTTATCAACCGGGCGATGATGTTCGCAGTATTGACTGGCGAGTTACTGCGCGAACTCAGGTACCCCATACCAAAGTATTTATTGAGGAACGGGAACGTCCTATTCTGATTATTTGCGACCTAAGAAGCTCCATGTTCTTTGGTAGTCAGCGACTTAAATCAGTGGTTGCCTGTGAAATTTCCGCCGCCTTAGCCTGGGCTGGATTAGCTATTAATGACCGTGTTGGCGGTGTCATCTTTGGAGCTCAGAAACAGCTAGATATAAAACCCAAGCGCAGTCACCACTCAGCATTGCAGTTCATACATGGCCTGCAAAACTTTAGTGAAGCCCTATTAGAACCCCAAGCTGATAGCTTAAATTTGGCGACCATTTTAGAAGAATCAAGACGCCTTGCTCTACCGGGCAGTACGGTATTTATTGTGAGTGATTTCCACGATTTAAATAGAGAGTGCGAACCACATTTATTTTCTTTAGCAAAACACTGCACTATCAATTTCTGTCAAGTGGCCGATAATTTGGAGCGTCAATTGCCTGAGCCTGCCCTCTATGCAGTTGGCAATGGCGACAGACAGGCAATTCTAGATACCAGTGATAACCAATTGCGGGAAAATTTTGCCCATCAATTTGCTGAGCGGGAAAATCTCTTACAAAAACTATGCGAGCAACTATCAGCTGGGCTATTACCCTTTAACACTTCAGAGCCTGTGATGCAGCTATTGGCCAAGGCTTACGGCAAGCGTCGCTTAGCTCGAAAGCCTAATTAGCTAGGAGTTTTAAGTGAATCCAAGTGACCCCCTAGCACAGTTAAGAGATATACATTTACCCGAGGCGATTTCTTGGTGGCCTCTGGCTTTTGGCTGGTGGATTATTGCCGTCATTTGTATCTTGGGTATTGTCCTCGCTGTGCGATTCTCACTTAATCACTTTTTTAGCCAGCGCTATAGACGACAGGCTCTTGCTCAGCTTAAAAAGCTACCCAATTCAAATCAACACCAGCGACTCATTGATTTATTGAGTCTGTTAAAACAGGTATCCATTAGCGCCTACCCTGAGAAAAACTTTGCCAGTCTGAGCCATCAAGCATTTATAGAATTTCTACAAAACAGCACTAATAAAACGCTTTTTTCAGAACTTCCGGCTAATTGGGAGCCACTTTTGTACGCCAAACAGCAGCCAGTTTCCTCGGAACTGGTTGACCCGTTGTTTATCCAAGCAAACCAATGGATTAAACATCACCTGACAGCTGAGAAACTGGAGTATAAAAGCTTATGCTAACTATGCTCTGGCCTTGGGTCCTTGTTTTATCGCCATTACCTCTAGTGTATAGATATTGGCGCAAGCCTATTAATCAGACTATTAATGCGCTAAGAGCACCGGCTATGCTAGCCATTGCCGATCCGCAAAGCAGTCAATTTAAAAGCGCTTCATGGCTTAAAAATATTTTGAAAATGCTTCTCGGGTTATGTTGGTTATGCACGTTACTTGCACTGGCTAGACCCCAATGGATTGGTGATCCAGTGGCACTGCCTACCAGTGGACGTGATTTACTATTAGCAGTGGATATTTCCCCCAGTATGCGACAGCGGGATATGCGTATTGGTGGGCAAGCAGTCAATCGTTTGGTTGCCGTAAAGTCGGTAGTGGGCGACTTTGTTGCTAAACGTGAGGGAGATCGCTTGGGGTTGGTTTTATTTGGTGAGCAAGCTTATCTTCAAACACCGCTTACCTTTGATAGAAAAACACTACAAACTTTACTCTACGAAGCTCAAATGGGTTTTGCTGGCAGTAATGGCACCGCTATTGGCGATGCTATTGGCTTAGCGGTAAAGCGGCTTCAGGATCGTCCAAAAAGTCACCGAGTGGTCATTTTACTGACTGATGGCGCTAACAATTCTGGCGCACTAGAACCAGTTAAGGCTGCCCAGCTTGCCCGTCGCGCCAATGTCAAAATCTACACCATTGGTGTGGGTGCCAGAGGCGGCAGTGGGCTCGATGAACAAACCCTAGCTGAGGTTGCCAAAATAACTGGCGGTCAGTTCTTTAGAGCAAGAAATCCGGCTGAACTAGAGGCTATTTATCAGGAACTTAACCGTCTAGAACCGGTGGATCAAGAGGCTGAAACCATTCGTCCAACTATCTCTCTTTATCACTGGCCACTGGGTATAGCTTTTGTACTTAGTTTGCTGATTGCTGTTATTCGTCAGCGCGGGAGCATACATGGCTGATTGGCAATTTTTCACAGAGTTTCATCTTATTCGCCCGATTTGGCTTTTGGGCTTACTCCCAGCAGTCCTATGCCTTGGCATTATCAGTAAAATGAGCCAGCAAACAGGCAACTGGGACAAAGTGATTAATCCTTCACTGCTGCCGTATCTTATGCAAAATGGCTCGGGGAATAATCACTATGCTAAATATTTTCATCGAAGTCTTGCTCTATGCTGGTTATTTTTCTGTATTAGCTTGGCTGGCCCTTCATGGAGTAAATTGCCTCAGCCTGTGCATAAAGAGGATTCAGCATTAGTCATTCTGTTAGATCTATCACCTTCAATGCTTGCTGAAGACGTATCCCCCAGTCGGTTAATAAAAGCTAGATATAAAATGATCGATATCTTAAAAGCTCGCAAACAGGGCTTTGTTGGACTGGTGGTCTATGGTGGCGAGGCTTTTGCTGTCTCCCCTCTTACAGAGGACAGCAACACCATTATTAGTCTTGCACCCACTCTACACCCAGTATTGCTACCAAGTTATGGCAGTAACACAGAAGATGGCATAGCCACTGCGATTGAGCTTATTAACAATGGCGGCTATCAGCAGGCAGATCTATTATTAATTACAGATGGCGTCGCAAGGTCAGCCTTTAGAGATATTTCCACACAGCTATCTAATGGCAATATTCGCCTGCATATTTTAGGTATAGGTACTTTAGAGGGGGCGCCAATTCCATTGGGTAATGGCGGCTTTGTTAAGGGTAAGAACGATAGCATTATACTGCCAAAACTCGAGCCATCGTCCCTCAACCAACTCGCAAGTATCGGCAATGGCAGTTATTTCAGCATTACCAATGATGACAGTGATATTAACGCTTTAACTGAAGCTATAGCGCAAGAATTTCCCAACACCACAGAAATCGATGATCGATCGTTTGATATCTGGGACGATCGTGGTTTTTGGCTTGTACTTTTACTGCTGCCATTATTATTGGCAAGCTTTCGCAAAGGGGCAGTTTATGTCCTGATTTTGGCACCTAGTCTATTAACCACCCAGCCCACTGAAGCCTCAGTTTGGCAGGATTTGTGGTATACCTCTGATCAACAGGCACAAAATGCCCTAAAAAATGGTGATGCCGAAATGGCTCAATCGTTATTTAAAAACCCAAAGTGGCAAGCCAGCGCCGCCTATAAAAATAGTGATTATCAAGCCGCCGCTGAGCATTATAAACAGGGTGATAACGCGGATGACTACTACAATCTTGGCAATGCCTTAGCCAAGATGGGCGAGCTAGATAAAGCCATAGAGGCTTATGATCAGGCTCTGAAATTACAGCCGGATATGCAAGATGCAATTGCCAATAAAAAACTGGTTGAACAGCTAAAGCAACAGGATCAATCTCAGGACGGTGAATCCCAAGACCAATCGCAAGATAGCCAGTCACAGGACAGTCAATCTCAGGATAGCCAGTCTCAGGATAGCCAGTCACAGGATAGTCAATCTCAAGATGGCGAGCAACAGGATCAAGCCCAGCAAGAAAAGGCTGAGCAACAGGAGCAAGCTGAAACTGAGGAACAACAAAAACAAGCAGCAGAAGACAATAAAGAATCTGCGGAACAACAATTAAGCGAAATGCAAAAGTCGGAACAGGAAAAACTGGAGGAACAGCAGCAACAGGAATTACAACAGTGGTTGCGCAGAGTACCTGATGATCCCGGCGGGCTATTAAGACAAAAATTTCGCTATCAATCACAGCAGCGGGCGTCGGATCAGCGTCGTCCACCACCACCTAATCAGCAAGAGCGTTGGTAGATGAGTAGACCGTTTAAAAATAAAATATTAACTATTTTCCTAATTTTTATGGCGTTACCCAGCTGGGCTTCGCTAATTTCAAAGGTGGATAGAACCGAAATAGAGGCCGATGAAACATTACAGCTTACTGTCACTTATTCAGGGCAATCAGCTACCGGAGAGCCTAACTTCAATCAACTACAGAGAGATTTTGAAATTATCTCTAATAGTCGGCAACAACAGTTTTCATGGATCAATGGCGAACAAACATCATCGACTAATTGGACAATAGTATTAATGCCTAAACGACAGGGGCAACTAAACATACCTGCATTAAGCTTTAAAGGTGACCGCACCAAGGCAATTCGGGTATTGGTGCGCGCAATAAATTCAGCCACTACCGCGGCGGGAAATAAGCCGGTCTATATCCAAACCTCCGTGGATAAGAGCTCTGTTTATCTTCAAGAGCAGGTAATACTCACACATCGCCTACACTACTCTGTACCTCTTCAGGATATTTCAATCTCTGAATTTGATATTCCAGATGCAGATATTCAACAGATATCAGAGGAGCGTTTTAATAAACGCATAAATGGCAGAAATTACTCCATTATCGATATTAAATTTGCTGTTTTCCCTCAGGCTGTTGGCAAGCTAACCATTCCCAGTCAGCGCTTTACTGCGTTTGAAACCAGTGGCTCGCAATTTGGCGGTTTCTTTTCACGAGGCAATCGTTTAGCGCGTCTTACCGAAGAAAAGACCATTGATATTATGCCAAGGCCAAACCATATTAGTGCAAGCCAGTGGATGCCGAGCAGTCAAATTACATTAGAGGAATCTTGGAGTGATAACTCCGATAGTCTTACTGCTGGAGAGCCTATTACTAGAACCATCAAAATCAGCGCATTGGGGTTAACCGCGGCGCAAATTCAGCCCTTACCCAGCATTGAAAATACGGCGCTTAAACTATACCCAGATCAAGCGGCTTTAGAAGACAAGCAAACCAATCGCGGCATACTGGGTATCCGCTCTGAGAGCCTAGCTATTGTGCCTAGCCAAGAGGGTAAGCTAACCCTTCCTGCGATAGAGATAAAATGGTGGGACACGGTTAATCATCGCATGCAAACTAGCCGCCTACCCTCGCGAACCTTTACTGTAATGGCCGCTAAAAATACGCCGCAAATAAGCTATGGCAATAATCCAGCCAGCCAGCAAATTATAGACAGTGAAAAACCCGTTAATAGCCCTACTTTCTCTCGACTAACTAGCTGGTCTCTGACTATAAATGCATTGCTAATTGCAGTCATTGTTGGGCTTTTATACTGGCGGAGAAACACTCAGCCCAGACCTGTAGCTAAAGAAATAACCAAGCTACCTAACACCAAGCAACGACTTAATCAGATCGCCAAGCAGGCCGCAGATAATAATGTAGCCACGATGCGCGATACTATTTTGCTATGGGGTACTGAGGTATTTCCGCAACAGCCACCTAGATCGTTAAATCAGTTAGCGGATTTGATGGCTAACCCTGATTTAAAACAGCAGTTTGCCTTATTGGATCAAGGGTTATTTAAGACTGACGGTAACGAACCTACAGCGGTGGATACGACCACAATCCTCAAACAGATAAAAGCCTATAAACCCGAAAAGAATATAGGTAAAGATCGTGGCACCGAGCTTAAGTCGCTGTATCCAGATTATAAAAGCTGATCTAAAATTGCTGAAACTATTTGATTACCGCAAAGCTTATATATGGCATTATCTTTGTTCCACCTACTAATAAAAATGATAAGCTAGAGATCTCTAAACAACATATAATAAAAGCGACCCATGGCGACTTACATATTGTTATGATTAGTACTGCATAATATATGCAAAAGAAAGTAACAGATATGACAAGGCTATAGCAGGATTTTTATTGCTACACCCTACACCCCAATCTCAACGCTTAATATCCCGATAAAAATTTTCATGGGATCCGAGCGCCATTAAATGCAGTGTTAAAGTGCCATCATCAAAGCTATAACCTAATAGGAAAAGTTGTTTATTGATTTTAAATTTATAGACGCGCAAAAACGCCAAGTCGCCTTTTTTTCTCTCGCCTAATATAGGATCTTCAATGAGTGCTTTAACTGCACTATCCAGCTGCTTTTTCTGGTTGGGCTTTAATTTTTTAACGGCTTTTTTAAAGCTTGGCGTCTGTAAAACCCGCTGTGCTTTAGTCAAAGCTATAGGTCTCCAATTTTCCCGCTTCTTGTTCGGCTTTGGCAATAATCGCCTGCTTGACAAATTCATAGGGCAAATCGGGATTATCTTCCATCATCTCACCAATTTTTGCCCAATGTTCAATTTGCTTGGGTGCTGTGCGATTGAGTGCCTTGGCCATTATGCTGGCTTTTTCAATCAGATTTTGATCCAATCTTATGCTGTTAGTAGCCATTGTTGTATCCTCATTCAGAGATAGCATCAATTGTAGCAATACGCCACAATTGATGCAAATTACCACAAATTACTACCAGCCAAATCACAATGACTTAGTCACTATCTCTTGAATATCCTTTACTAATCCCTGATGGTTGGCGATTTGTTGCAAGGCATTGCGCATTAATTGGCGATTGGGCTCGGGTAGTTTTTTCCATCTTGTTAATGGGGTTACCAAGCGTGCCGCCACCTGCGGGTTAAGCGCATTAAGCGCAATAATCTGCTCCTGTAAAAAGCGATAACCTGAACCCTCTGCATTATGGAAATTAATCGGATTGGCGCTACAGAATGCACCTAATAGACTTCTGGCTTTGTTGGGGTTATTAATACTAAAGGCTGGATGCACCATTAGCGCTTTCACCCTATCAAGACCATTTATTAACTTACTGGTTGCCTGTATTTGTAACCATAGGTTCATCGCTAGAGTTTCATCGGCATACTCTTGCTCAAAAGAGGTTAGCGCCTGAACGGCATAATTTTGGGCGGAATCACAGTTAACTAAGGCACTGAGTGCGGCGGCTTTGTCGGTCATATTGCTGGCATCATTAAATTGCTGCCATGCCAATTCTGGCCCTACTGTTTCAACCTGCATTAGATACCCAAGAACACAGTTTCTCAGAGCACGACGTGCTATTTGTTGAGCCTCTGGCGCATAGTCTTGAGTTTCTGTTAATCGCTTATAGGTTGTAGCCAACTGCTCTTGCAATGCAGTTGCTATGGATTGTCGTGCAAATTCTCGGGCGCGATGAATAGCTTCTACATAAATAGTCTCTGCTTGCTCGTGAAGTTGAGCCTCACTGGGTAACTGCAACATTAAATTGACCATGGCAGGGTCTAAGCTGT